>CAYFSA010000102.1:0-10471 GCA_964345605.1 uncultured Ectothiorhodospiraceae bacterium | reverse complement strand
CGTTTGAGAAATCAATAGTATGGCCTATCAGCGTAGTCATCCCATGCCATTTGGAGCCGAAATGCAACCCGGCGGCGGGGTAGTATTTCGCCTTTGGGCGCCGGGCGTGACCGATATTCAATTAATTGTGCAGCGCGGCGCTGACACGCGTGAAATCCCGCTGCAGCCGGATGAAGCGGGCTGGTATACGTGTCATGTTCCTGATGCCGAGCCTGGCGTTCGCTACCAATATCGCCTGCCGGACGGTCTGCAAGTGCCCGATCCGGCCTCGCGCTTTCAGCCCGACGATATCCATGGCATGAGCGAGGTGATTGACCCGGCCGCGTTTGTCTGGACGGATCAGGCCTGGGCGGGCCGTCCCTGGCAGGAAGCGGTGCTCTATGAACTGCACGTCGGTGCCTTTTCGCCCACGAGTGATTATGCCGGGGTGCGGGCACGCCTGGATTATCTGCGCTCGCTAGGGGTGACCGCCATCGAACTGATGCCGGTCGCGGATTTTCCCGGCCAGCGTAATTGGGGCTATGACGGCGCGCTGCTCTATGCCCCCGATGCCAGCTATGGCCGCCCCGAGGATTTCAAACGCCTGGTGGACGCCGCCCATCAGCATGGCCTGATGGTATTCCTGGATGTCGTGTATAACCATTTTGGCCCCGAAGGCAACTATCTGCATTGTTATGCCCCGGATTTTTTCCATGCCGACCGGCATACGCCCTGGGGGGCGGCGATCAATTTCGATGGCCCGCAGGCCTTTTGGGTGCGTGAGTTTTTCATCCATAATGCGCTGTATTGGCTGGAGGAATTCCATCTCGATGGGCTGCGCCTGGATGCCGTGGATCGGCTCACCGATGCCAGTGAACCGGACATCCTCGCTGAGCTGGCAACCCGGGTTCAGCAGGGCCCGGGCCGCGACCGGCCTATTCATCTGGTCCTGGAAAACGATCATAACGACAGCCGGCGTTATGCCCGGGATGATGCGGGCCGGCCGCGGTATTACACCGCCCAATGGGACGATGACGCCCATCATGCCCTGCATGTTTACCTGACCGGCGAGGCGGACGGGCCTTACCAGGATTTCATCGGGCAGCCGCTTAAGCAGCTCGGCCGGGCCCTGGCCGAAGGCTTCGCCTTTCAGGGCGAGGCATCGCCGTTTCGCGACGGTCAGCACCGGGGCACGGCCAGCGGGCATTTGCCGCCACTGGCCTTTATCAATTTCCTGCAGAATCACGATCAGATCGGCAATCGCGCCCTTGGCGAGCGGCTGCACCAACTGCTGGCCCCCACGGCGCTGGATGCCGCCATCGCAATCCAGTTACTGGCACCTATGCCGCCTTTGATATTTATGGGCGAGGAATGGGATGCGCCCAATCCGTTTTTGTTCTTTTGCGATTTCGGCCCCGAATTAGCCGAGGCGGTCCGCAACGGCCGTCTGGCGGAGTTCGCCCGCTCGGCGGCCTTTGCCGATCCGGCCAGGCAGCAGGCGCTTCCCGATCCCAATGACCCGGCGACTTTTGCCCGCTCCTGTCTGGATTGGCAGGCACAGGCCACGCCGGCCGGTCAGACGCGGCTGGCGCAATACCGGCGGTTACTTGCACTGCGCCGGCAACACATCGTGCCGCTGTTGCCGTTCATAGCCCAGGGCGGTGAATTTCGGCAATTTGGCAATGGCGGCCTATGGATTCGCTGGCTGCTTAATGACGGCCGGGGCCTCGAGTTACTGGCCAATATGAGCGCAGGCTCTGAGGCATTGCCAACTGATTTGCCAATACCCGCCGAGGACCAAACCATTTGGCAGCAACCAGCCCCCATCGTTGACCCCCGGTTGCTGCCTCGATGGACGGTGTGTTGGGCGCTGACTAACCGGGGGTCGACTCACGCCGCGCCTGCAGGCGCGGCATAAATCGTGGTTTGGCGAACCGGTTCCAGGTTTGTATCGTGCCATTGGTAACTTAACTCCGATTGCCGACTAGGGTGACAGGCCGACTGCCGAAACACTGCCGAAACCATGAGCGTCTTGCCTTCATCGACCCGCTTTGATAGCTTGCTAACCAATCTTCCGCCTCTGTCGCCGGAACCCCTACACCTCCCTCTCAGCTAGCGCCCATGACGACCCAAGATTCGACGATTGTCTACACCCTAACCGACGAGGCACCGTTTCTGGCCACGGCCTCGCTGCTCCCGATTATCCAGACCTTCACCCAGGCCGCGGACATCGCGGTCGAGGTCAGCGACATCTCGGTCGCCGCTCGGGTCCTCGCCGCCTTTCCGGATCGGTTAACCGCTGAACAACAGATACCGGATACGCTGGCTGCGCTCGGCGAACTGACCCTCAAGCCAGAGGCGAATATCATCAAGCTGCCGAACATCTCGGCCTCGATCCCGCAGCTGAAGGCCGTGATCGCCGAACTCCAGGCCCAGGGCTACGCAGTCCCGGACTACCCCGATGAGCCGGCCAACGATGCAGAAAGAGCGATCCAGGCCCGTTACGCGAAGGTCTTAGGCAGTGCAGTGAACCCGGTGCTGCGCCAGGGCAACTCGGACCGCCGTGCGCCAAAGGCGGTAAAGGAGTTCGTGCGTAAGTATCCGCACTCGATGGGTGAGTGGAAGCAGACCTCCCAGTCCCATGTCGATTGGATGCGCGACGATGACTTCTACGCCAGTGAGCAATCGGTTACGCTCGCCGAGGCCGGCGAGGTGCGGATCGAGTTCGTCGGTGCCGATGGCGGGGTCGAGGTCAAAAAGACCCTCCAGATACAGTCCGGCGAGATCCTCGACAGCATGAAGATGAGCGCCAAGGCCCTGCGCACCTTCTTCGAGAAGACCCTGGCCGACTGCAAGGAGGCCGGTATCCTCTGGTCGCTGCACCTCAAGGCGACCATGATGAAGGTCTCGCATCCGATCATGTTCGGCCATGCGGTCGATGTCTTCTTTCGGGAGGCGTTCGACAAACATGCCGATAGCCTGGCCAGACTCGGCATCAACCCGAACAGTGGTCTGGCCGCGATCCTGAGCCAGATCGATACTCTGCCGGAGACCGACCGGACCGCACTGCTGGCCGACATCGCGGCTTGCCGGGCCGCGCGCCCGGAGATGGCCATGGTCGACTCGGACAACGACATCACCAACCTGCATGTGCCGTCGAACGTCATCGTCGACGCCTCGATGCCGGCGATGATCCGCAGCTCCGGCAAGATGTGGAACCCAGCCGGCGAGTTACAGGACGTCAAGGCCGTCATCCCGGACTCCACCTATGCCCGTATCTATCAGGAGGTGATCAACTTCTGCAAGACCAACGGCGCCTTCGACCCGGCGACCATGGGCAGCGTGCCGAATGTCGGCCTGATGGCGCAGAAGGCCGAGGAGTATGGCTCCCACGACAAGACCTTCGAGGTGGCGGCCGACGGCGTCATGCGTATCGCCACCGCCGACGGCCGCGTGCTGATGAGCCACGAGGTCGAGGCCGGTGACATCTGGGTCGCCTGTCAGACCAAGGACGCGCCGATCCGCGACTGGGTCAAGCTGGCGGTTACCCGGGCACGCAACTCTGACACCCCGGCGGTATTCTGGCTCGAGGCGGAGCGGGCCCACGACCGACAGCTGCGGCTGAAGGTCGAGGCTTATCTGAAGGAACACGACACGGACGGCCTCGACATCCGGATCATGTCCTACAATGAGGCGATCCGCTGGTCGCTAGAGCGTATCGTCCGCGGCCATGACACGATCTCGGTTACCGGCAATGTCTTGCGCGACTATCTGACCGACCTGTTCCCGATCATGGAGCTCGGCACTTCGGCGAAGATGCTGTCGATTGTGCCAATGCTCAATGGCGGCGGCATGTATGAGACCGGTGCCGGCGGCTCCGCACCCAAGCATGTCCAGCAGCTATTGAAGGAGAACTATCTGCGCTGGGACTCGCTTGGCGAATTTCTGGCGCTGGCGGTCTCCTTAGAAGAGCTGGGCCTGAACAATGGCAACGCCAAGGCCAAGGTCCTGGCGACCACGTTGGATGCCGCGACTGCCCAGCTACTGGAGAACGGCAAGTCGCCAAACCGGAAGGTCGGCAGCCTGGACAACCGCGGTTCCCACTTCTACCTGGCACTCTACTGGGCCCAGGCCCTGGCCGCCCAGACCGACGATGCCGAACTGGCGGCCCAATTCGCCCCGCTGGCCGAGACTCTGACCGACAATGAGGCGAGAATCGTCGCCGAGTTGAATGGCGTGCAGGGAAATCCGGTCGATATCGGCGGCTACTACCACGCCGATCGGGCCAAGGTCGATGCGGTGATGCGCCCGAGCGAGACGCTGAATCGAGCCTTGAGTGAGGCTGCAAAGAGTTGATGCCGTTGGCAGCTATCCCATGAGTAATGCGAATTGGATCAAGCCTCTCCCAAATGCCCCGCCGCCGTCACCGGCTGCACCCAGTAATGCAAAGCGGCACCGGCGAAGGCAGTGCGCAGTCCGGCGAGCAGTGTCTCGATAGTCTCGGGTGAGGCATGCAGGTACAGCAAAAACCGCCGCTGCCGGCCGCTGACTTGCTCGATCAGGCTCAAACGCTGGCTAGCCTCGCCATGGCCGAACGCCGGTACGGTGGTGAAGCTTCGCACCGCCGGCTGCTCGAGCAGCCAGTCGGTGACCGGATCCTGCAGACCGGGGGCACCGATCAGGGTCAACAAATATTCCGCAGGTACCGGATTCATGCCTTCACCTCGTCTGGGTTGTCGTGGCCAGCCTCATCCTGAACAAAACGATGCCTTTTGGCTTCACCGAACCATTGGTACAGCACCGGCAACAGGACTAACGTTAAGAATGTTGATGTGATGCCCCCGCCGATCACGACAATGGCCAACGGCCGCTGTACCTCCGCCCCCGGGCCGGTGGCGAACGACAAGGGGATCAGGCCGAACAGGGTCGAGCTTGCAGTCATCAGCACCGGCCGCAGGCGGCGCTCGGCGCCCTGACGCACCGCGGTCGCCATGGCCAGGCCTTGCTGGCGCAGATGATTAAAATATTCAACCAGCACGACGGCATTCATGACGGCGATGCCGAGCAAGGCAATAAAGCCGACCGACGCCGGCACGGACAAATATTCACCGGTCAGCCATAAGGCGAACACGCCGCCGATCAGGGCAAACGGGATATTCAGCAAGATCAGTAGGGCCTGGCGAACCCGCCCGAAGGTGGTAAACAACAGGATGAAGATCAGCCCAAGCGCGACCGGCACGACGACCGCCAGCCGGGCCGCAGCCCGCTGCTGATTCTCGAATTCGCCGCCCCAGGCGACCCGATAGCCCATCTCGAGCGGCACTTGCGCCTGCACCGTACGGCGGGCTTCGGCGACAAAACCGACCAGATCCCGGCCACTGACATTCAGGGTAATCACCGTCATGCGCTGGCCGAGTTCGCGTTCGATCTGCACCGGGCCTTCGACCCGGGTCAATTCGGCCAAATGAGTCAAGGGCACGCTGCTGCCGTTCGGCATAGCCAGGGACAGGCCAGCAAACGTCGCCGGCGACTCGCGGCTGGCATCGGCACCCTTGATCATTAAGGGAATGCGCCGGTCGGCCCGGTAAATCGTGCCCACCCGGGAGCCTTCCAGTTGAGCCCGCAGACGCTCCTGGACATCGATCACATCCAGGCCGAGTCGCCCGATCGCCAGGCGATCAAGGTTCACTTGCAGATACTGCACCCCTTCATTGACCGTATACAACACATCTTCGCTGCCCTCGATCTGCTCGAGCACCTGGACCATCGCCTGGGCTTTACGGTTGAGTGTCGCCAAATCCGGGCCGAATAGTTTGACGGCCACATCACCGCGCACGCCGGTCAGCATTTCCGCGACCCGCATATCGATAGGCTGGGTAAAGCCGTATTGGATCCCGGGGAACCCCTCCATCACCTGCCGCAGCTCGTCGATCAGCGCCGCTTGAGTGGCCATACGCCATTCGTCGCGGGGTTTGAGCAGCAGGAAGCTGTCGGTTTCGTTCAGTCCCATCGGGTCCATGCCGATCTCGTCGGAGCCGGTTCGCGCAATTACCCCGACCACCTCGGGCACCTGCTCTAGCAAGGCTTGCTGTACGCGCAGATCCTGCTGCAGGGATTGGGCAAGGGTAATGGAGGGCAATTTTTCCAGCTGAATAATCAAGCTGCCTTCGTTCATGGTCGGCATGAAGGTCTTGCCGATGCGGGTATAGGCCCAGCCGGTCACAAGCAATGCCAGCACTGCCAGCACCACTACCCAGCGGCCATGGCGCAGGCTCCAGTTGAGCACCGGGCGATAGGCCGCTACCAACCATCGCGCCAGACGTGGCTCGCCCGCGCCTGCTCGGCGTCCAGATACGCTGACTGCCTTGCCAATGTTTCGGCCTGTGCGGTCAGCAGGGCTGTTTTCGCTAAATCGCCGACTGCCACGCGTTTGGCCACGTCCTGCTCCAAGGCCTGGGCGATTTGCCAGGCTTGTTTGGCCTGGGCCGCTTCGTTATCGGTCCGGACCACCGCCCATAAGCGCCGACGAATCTCCCCGGAGACTTGCAGCCGCACTGCCGCGTCAGCCGCTTGGCTTACCTGTCCGCTATGCTCGGCAAGCCGGCGGCGCTGCCGCTGCTGACCGCGCCAATACAGGGGCAGACTGATCCCCCCCTCCAGTTCGCGCAACCCGACATCACTGGCCAGGGTGTCGTCAAACAACGTCAGACTCAGCGTGGCCGGTTCAGCCAGCCAGCGGCCACTTTCGGCCTGCACCGCACGATCGGCCGCCGCGATACCAGTGAGCATCGCTTGCTCGGGGTGCCTTGCGACCGTCTGGGCCACTAATTGGCTCAACATTAATGCTGCATTGATATGCAAATCGGTCTGCGGTGGCGGTAAGGGGTCGGCACCGAGCCCGGGGGCATAGACACAAACCAGGACGAACAGGCTGCAAGCCACCCGGGGAAAACGCCAAATGCTCATAAACGCTCGTTTGTCACTCTTCAGGGCTGATGGTTGGAGGCGATAGCCTAACCGATCAGCACAAGCAATCGCGAATGACTCAATCGCCAGGCCTTGCAGCCCCTTTTGCAACTACGCGCCCGATTCGGGACCGCTTTTGCGGCCGTGAATCATCGTCGCCACCAGATTTTCCCGATGCATCAAGCTGGCCCATAGTACACCACCGATATGCAAGGCGATCAGAATCAGCATCCCATTGACGAAGGCTTCATGGGTCTCTTCCCAGAACGCTTCGCGGGACGCGGCAGCGTCGCCATGACCCTCTCGGCCTGCCTTTGCCTCAGATAAGCCGGATAGCAACGATGGCGATTACGGTGTAGCCGGCCCAGACATGGACTTGCAGCAACTCCTCGGCACTCAGATAGGCCGTGACAAACGCAGCCACCAGCGCCCAATGACCGAACCGGACCAGGGGGTCCCAGACCTTGACCCGCATCGATGGGTTTTGCTCATGCGTATTCATTGCCCTAATTTTCCTCTTGTAATCTTCGCCCGTAAGTTAACGCCAGCACACCTCAAGGCAGTGACGGGTAACCGTGTATCGGTCAATAATAACGCCAGATGTTCTGGCCAGGGCACCGCCACAGCTCAGTGGTGAACTGACGCGCCAGGCAATCGCCATACTGGTTTAGGGTGGCCGTCAGCACCATCCTGCTTTTGTTTAATAAGAGCGTGAATCAATCACTTGGGCACTATATCTATGACATTGAGTGGATCCTTTTATCCCTTGCTTCTGGCCGTATTCGTCGGTATCGCGCTGCTGGCCGGCCTGGATTTATTGGCCGATTGGGGTACGGGCATCGGCTGGGCACATATCCTGGCCGAAGGGGCGGTCATCGCCATCGCCTTAACGGGAATCGGCGTGCTTGTGCACCAGCTCATCCGGCAAGTGCGAACCGCCCGGTTGGAAGCGACAACCCTCGCCCACCGTCTAGCGACGGTCGACCAGGAAGCGGCCAAATGGCGGCAGGAAGCACAGGGATTGCTGCGTGGCCTGGCCGCCGCCATGGATCGGCAATTCGAGGCCTGGCATTTGACCAAGGCCGAAAAGGAGGTCACGCTGCTATTGCTGAAAGGACTCAGCCATAAGGAAATTGCTCAGGCTCGGCAGGTCAGCGAAGCCACCGCGCGGCAACAGGCCCGGGCGGTATATCGGAAAGCCGGGTTGGCCGGGCGCCGGGATCTGGCCGCTTTTTTTCTTGAAGAACTGACGCTGCCGGCAGCCGAGCGGTAGATGATCCAGTTCGTAAAATACCAGGCCTATTTTTACAGCCAGATCCTCTATCATCTTGATGAGCCAATGACCTGCCATGAAACTCCCAATCATTGATCGCTTAGCTCACTTAACCCGCATGGATGGGTAGGGGACAAATTCCCCCTCCGGGTCAGGCAATGTTAAGTTTGCCGCCGATCAGCTAAGCCATGGTAATGCGCTTGCGCGTTGTCCGGTGACCACGCACTCGGGATTTGGCGGCTTGGATCAAACTGTTCATGCCTTCGAGCAAGGCATTGGTCAGCTTACTATCGAGCCAACTCAGGATGCCATCCCAGTGTTTTTGATGGTCTTGGCCACTTTGATGATGGGCTCAAGACGGCTATGAGTGGCCCAGAAGTACCACTTTTTCAAGAAGGCCTCGGCCGATTCGCGGTTGGGTTGATCAAACAGTTTCTGGAAATTAAGTCGGATGGAGGAGGCGCGAGCTGTCTTCAAATTCTTTTGGCTTAATGGCTCAGCGATCAAGCTTGTGATGCAGGGCGCGGCTTTGCAGCGATTGTTTTTGCTCCTGAAAGGTTGTTGCAACTCGCCAGTTGCTACTTTTCCAACCCGGGCCACCATGAGTGAAGCCAAACATGACGTTTAGATTCAAATTAGTTGCTAACACATTAGGGCTGTTGTTGGTTACCGTCGCCGCGACCGGCACACTGAGCTTGCTGAGCATGCGGGGGGAGCTCACCGATCTCGGCCGAGATTCAGTCCAGGCGGTGGCGCAAAGTGTCAAGAGTGTGGTGCACATGCACGATTTGCGGACCCAGAATAAGGTCGATGCCGACCTGAATGTCCTTAAAAACGAGCTCGAGCAGGCCGGTGGCTTGCGTATCGAGCCGGAAACGACCGTGACCCGTCAGGTGGAGAATCAGCTCACCCACCGCAAGCAACGCCTCGCCATGCCGCAGCTTTATCTCGGCGAGCAACCGGTAGCCGCCGAGCATACTCTGGTCGACCGCATCCAGGCGCTGGTCGGCGGGACGGCCACCCTCTTCCAAGTCATGCCCGGCAAACTGGTGCGCGTCTCGACCAACGTGCGCAAGGACGATGGCAGCCGCGCTACAGGCACCTATATTCCGGAGAGCAGTCCCGTGTACCAGGCGGTGATGGCGGGCAAGACCTACCATGGTCAAGCCTATGTGGTTAATGACTTGTACCTGACTGCCTATGCGCCGGTGCGCAATGACCAAGGCCGTATCATTGCCGTTGTGTACGTCGGCCAGCAATTGTTCACCCCGGAATTGCTCGAGGCCTTGCGCAGCATGCAAGTCAACGAGTATGGCTATGTCTTTGCCTACGATGCGCAGGGTGAATTTATCCTGCATCCCAAGCCGGACTTGTTGGGCGCAAATATCGACAACTTTGGTTTCGGGCCGGCGCTGCGCCGAGCTAAATCCGGTCTGGTCGACTACGTCATCGATGGCGAGCGCAAGCTCTCTTACCTCGTGCCGTATGAGCGCTGGGATATGACCTTCGGCTTCGGCCTAACCTATGCCCAAATGATGGATGGCGCGGCGCGGCGCACCATTGAACAAACCGTGTTCAATGCCATTGGTGTGTTGTTGCTTGGCTTGGTCGTGATTCTTTGGTTGCTGCGCAGTGTATTTCGCCAACTCGGTAATACGCCGGAGCGGATGGTGGCCCGCGCGCAGCAATTGGCGAGCGGTGATTTGCGCTCGGATCTGGCGGTGCGTCGCAGCGATCGGCACAGCTTGAATGCCGCGTTGGCGGCGATGGTAGCGCGTGTCAGGCAAGCGGTCAGCGGGGTACGCACGCATGCCGATGGTGTCACGGCATCCGCCGAACAAGTCAATGCGACCGCCCAGTCGCTTAGTCAGAGTGCGACCCAACAAGCCGCCAGTATCGAGCAAACCGCCCAATTTACGAGCGGTCTGAATACCGCCGTGCAGGAGAATGCGGCCAATGCCCAGAAGACCTATACCACCGCCTCGCAAGCTGCCGATCAAGCTGAGCTCAGCAGTGAATCCGTCAGCCGCACCGTAACGGCGATGGATGAATTAGCCGCCAAGATCGATCTCATCGAAGATATTGCCTATAAGACCAATCTGCTTTCGTTGAACGCCACCATCGAGGCGGCGCGGGCGGGTGAGCAGGGCAAGAGCTTTGGAGTGGTCGCAGCGGAAGTGCGCAAACTGGCTGAGCACAGCAAAGCAACGGCCAACGAAATGCGCTCACTGGCCAATGACAGCGTCAGTATTG
>CAYFSA010000101.1:0-10548 GCA_964345605.1 uncultured Ectothiorhodospiraceae bacterium | reverse complement strand
CATCCGCCGGGCCAGACGGGTTGCTTCCTTCAGGTCTTGCTCGGCACCGGTGCTGACCTCGCCATAGATCAGGCGCTCGGCGAGCCGGCCGCCCAGCATCCCGGTGATGCAATCTTCCAGATAGGGTTGCGGATAATTGACCCGGTCTTCTTCGGGCATTTGCTCGGTGGCACCCAAGGCTTGGCCGCGCGGAATAATGGTGACTTTTTCCAGCGGATCGGCATTGGGCAGCAGCCAGGCCAACAGGGCATGGCCGGCTTCGTGATAGGCGATTCGCGCTTGATCGGCTGCGGTGAGGCCGTGCTCGCGCAGATTACCCAGCAGCAGCCGATCGCGGGCGCGGTCGAAACAATCCATCGTGACTTGCCGGCGCCGCTCCCGCGCGGCCAATAAGCTGGCCTCGTTAACCAGATTGGCCAAATCGGCGCCGGAAAAGCCGATCGTGCGGCTAGCGACCACTTGCAGATCGACATCATCGTGCAAGGGCACTTTGCGGATATGTACTTGCAGAATCTGCTGTCTTGCCTCGCGCTGAGGCAGGTCGATTTGCACCTTGCGGTCGAAGCGGCCGGGGCGCAACAGGGCCGGATCCAAGACATCGGGCCGGTTGGTGGCCGCCATCACGACCACGGATTGACTCGGTGAATGCTTATGAAGCCAATGAAAAGGCTTTGTATGATGTCTGATGCTATTAGCAGGCCAACAAATATTGGCGAACCGCAACCGAAAGGATAAGCATGACGCACCCAGCAAGCAAACCTTTGATCGGCATCAGCGGTCCTACCCGCGGTGCCTACGCGCCACGCGTGCTTGTCTACTTGGCGATTCGTCTGAGTGGGGGGCGGGCGGTGCAGCTTTCACCGGCTCGAGCACGTCCCAATCTGGCATTGGCGGGCTTGGTGATTACCGGCGGGCATGATGTGGAGCCGGTGTTATATGCCGAGGAACCCACGGTAACGCCGCGTTATGATCGCGAACGCGATGCTTTCGAGTCGCAGTTGATCGACGAGGCCCTTGCGGTCGGTCGGCCCTTGCTGGGCATTTGCCGCGGTGCCCAGCTATTGAATGTGTGCCTGGGCGGCAGTCTCCACCAAGACCTTAATAGCCAGCGCCGCCGTACCTCCAAACGGCGGACCATTTTGCCGCTGAAGACCTTGTCTCTGGAGACCGGCAGTGGGGTGCAACGTCTCCTGAATTGCCAGCGTTGCCGCATCAATAGCCTGCATAATCAGGCGATTGCTCGCCTTGGTCAGGGGCTGCAGGTTGTCGGGCGCGATTTGGATGAAATCGTGCAGGCCGTCGAATCGCCGAAGCAGCGGTTTTTGCTTGGCGTGCAGTGGCATCCCGAAATGCTACCGTACCGACCTCGGCAATGGCGGCTGTTTGCTGCGCTGGTCCAGGCTGCGCGAGCGTTTGCTGAGGAGCAGGCTCAGGAGGAAAACGCAGCACGACAGTTAGCCAAACAGTAAGCGAGAGACTAGCAGCAACGTGCTAAGGCTGGGGAAGCGGAACTAGCCCGTTTTAATGACGGGTTATGAAGTCGAAAAACGGGTCAAGCATTTTGGTTCAAATATAATCAAGAGATGGTAGTCTCCCAATCGATAAGATGCAGGGGCCGTAACCCTTTGGTCGAAGTGTTATACTCGAAGGAAGCGTATTACTATGCTTTTGGCTTTAGCGAAGCATGTGCCTTATGCAATAAGCGCCGGCTGTAATAATGCAGCGGCCCGAATCGGCTCGCTTCGTTGGTACCGTAGCGGATCTTTTGCAATAGCTGCCAGACGTTATCCGTGCCGGCCACATCGATGCGACGCAGCAGCAATGGCTCCACATCCGCACGATTGAAACCTGCACGTACCGAACAGGCTAGACGATAACCTGCCTCGCGAGTAATTGCCAGGATTCGCTCGTTATAATCGCCGTAGGGATAGGCGAACCAATCGACCGGTTCACCCAGTCTGTCTTCCAGAATCCGCTTGGCATCATGAATCTCCGCGCGCGCAACCGTCTCCGGTATCCGGGTTAGACGTGGATGGTTCAGTGTGTGCGAGCCGAATTCGATCCCCGCCTGCTGCATTTCCTGAATCTGCGGCCAGGTTAACATGGCCCGCCGGGGAGCGCGTTCGTCTTGTTCCCAGCGGTTAACATCACCGATGGTGTTGGTCACCAAAAAGATTGTCGCGGGTATGTTATGTTGCCGGAAAACCGGGAAGGCATGGCTGTAATTATCGGCATAGCCATCATCCAGAGTGATCACGATGGGTTTTTCCGGCAGCGCCGCTCCCTTGTTGAGGTAGGCTGCTATACGGCGCAGCGAGACGGGCTGATAGCCTTTGCGCAGCAACGCCTGCATATGCTTGCTAAACCGCGCTGGCGGACAGGCGAAATGCTGTTCCTTCAGGGATGCCGGTTCGGCTATCATATGATACATCAGGACGCAAAATCGTTGCATCATCGGTCATGTGCTCTCGTTGCAAACAGGTAACCGGATAATGCCCTTTCTCTCGAACCAACGAAACCCAGCGGGTATGGCAGTGCCAAACCGAGGCGCCAGCGCGGTCGATGGCAACAGCCAGACCGCGGACCCTTATCGCATTTTATACGTTGAAAACGGCATCGGTTACGGTGGCGCGATCATTTGTTTGAGGCACTTGGTTTGCGGGCTGGATCGCACCCGGTTTGCTCCCTTGGTCGTCACGGGGCGCACTGGCGACAATTATCGCGAAATTGCCGCAGAGGCACACTGGCAGCACATTCGCGACCGCTATATCGATATCGTGAGTATGCGCAGTTGGGTTGACGGCCAACGCTGGCTACGCTTCATTCCGGGACTCAGGAGCATACTCAATCAAGTGATTGCACGGCTCGATGACCTGGGCAATTTCCTGCCTTTTTTCTTAAGGTTAGGGTTGTTTGCCTGGCGTTATCAGCCTGACCTCATCCATGCCAATAATGAGCCGCTTTCCAACCGCGCCACGCTGTTAGTGGGCAAAATACTCGGTAAACCGGTCATTTCCCATATTCGTGCCGATGTGCGCGAGATTGAATTCGGCAGACGGCTTTATCGCCTGCCGGATTATTTTATCTGTGTCTCGCAATGGGTCTCCCAGGGTTTGAGCCGGCTCGGCATTCCTGATAGCAAGAAAGCCGTTGTTTACGACGGCATCCCGTTGGAAAAACTTGATCTCGCCACTGACGGCGCCCCATTCCGTGCGGCTTATGACATACCTGCCGAGGCTTTTTGCGTTGGCCTGGTTGGCTTATTGATTCCGTGGAAAGGCCAGAACCTGTTCATCGAGGCAGCCCGATCGCTGCGCGCACAAATCCCGCATTTACGGATGATGATTGTGGGTGGCACCCCTGATGATTGTCGGGCGTATGAGCGCTCGCTGCATGCCTTGGTTATCCAGTACGGTCTTGAGCAAAACATCATTTTCACCGGTCATGTCAATGATATGCCGATGGTCTACAATGGGTTGGATATCGTCGTGTCCGCCTCGGTCACGCCGGAGCCTCTCGGGACGATGGTCATTGAAGCGATGACTATGGCGCGGCCGCTCATTGTGCCCAATCACGGCGGTGGCGCGGAAATGGTCGAACATGAAAATACGGGGCTGCAATTCGAGGCCGGCTCGGCTGCCAGCTTGGCGGCGGCGATTTCGCGCCTTCATCAGCATCCCGATTTTGCCGCGAGCATCGCTCGCGAGGCTCGCCAAAAGGCTTTGGCGACATTCGCGGTGGCCGAGCATGTACGCCAGGTACAAACGCTCTACAATCAATTTCTCTGACGGAGTGTGCCTCTTGCCATGCGTCATTCTTCTGCGGCTGATGCTTTGTCTGCAACCATTAGGCTTCATTTTGTTGGCGATATTATGCTGTTCGGCCGCTACGATACGTATGCCGAACAACAGGAGGCTGCCCATGTATTCAATATGATCGCCCCGACATTGCAGGAAGCGGATTATGTTATCGGCAATATGGAATGTGTTTTGACGCATGCTGCCAGCCCTCGTAACGATAAGCTTTGCTTGCAGGGGCATCCAGCCTATGCACCCGCCCTCCGGCAGGCGGGATTGACCCATCTGGGGCTGGCCAATAATCATAGCTTTGATTTCGGCACGGCCGGTTTTCAAGACACTCGAGCCCATTTGGAGGCTGCGGGTATCGTCTCTTTCGGTGCCGGTCACGATTTAGCAACGAGCTTGACCCCCGTTTTCTTGTCGCAGGGCGATATTACGCTCGGCATGCTGGCGGCTTGCGATGCATCCACTAAGCCCGCCGCCCTAGCTGCTGACGATCATGCAGGAGCCGCGCCCTTAATCATCGATGAGCTGTTGCCACGCATTCAATCGCTACGCCAGCAGGTTGATCATGTCATCGTCATGCTGCATTGGGGCTTCGAATACAGCGAGTACCCGACCCCCGAACAGGCCATCATGGCAAGGCAAGCCATCGATGCCGGTGCCAGTGTCGTTATTGGGCACCACAGTCACATGCTGCAGGGGATCGAGCATTATCAGGGGGGGGTAATCGCCTATAGCCTGGGTAATTTCACTGATGCCGCGGTCGACTGGCAGGGGCCTGAACGCCACTACCAGAGCGAACTCACCACAGCTGACCGGGAATCGATTATCCTCGGTATCACCTTTAGCAAACAGGCGATCGAGCATGTCGTGAGCCGACCCATTTGGTTATCCGATACCGGCCAGCCGCAGCCTGCCGACGCGGCTCAGGCCGCACGCATTAGCGCCAATCTTGAGGCGCGCTCGCAGAGCCTTGACCCAGCCGCTTTGGAGCAGCATTGGCAGCAGGCGGTCGTCTCGAGTCGGGTATTCGGGCCGTTGCTGCACTGGTGGCAAAGCGGCAGCCTGCTCGACAAGCTCCGCCGCTTCAACCTCGGCCAGCTAAAAAGCGGGTATCTGCTATTAGCCATGTTTATCCGCGTCAAATTGTCCCGCTCCCAGCAAAAATGGAGTTTACTCAACCCTCGCAACGACACGCGCCCTATGCCTTCGACAGGTCAGGAAGGCAACTCGGCCACTGACCGATCCAAGCGCCCGTAGGACATTTTTTTATGGTTTGCCAGGCCTCCGGCATGCAACGACAAGCTGGTTTTGTGGGGTATTGCGCTGGCTCTGCCGACCTCGCTGGTGCTAATACCCGTTTTAATCGCTGGGCAGAAACCTTTGCTGAATCGCTGCCACCCGCTTGCCGCACCTCGGCATTCAGTATATATACGACAAATACTCTTGACCCCAGCATTATTTGCTTTTCCGCAAGCAAATATATTGGTCTGTTTTTGGGGGAACTTTACTATCCCGAACGCCTGGCCGCCAAGCTCGGTATCCGGCAACGGTATCCGGCTACCCTGGCCAATGCACGCTTACTCTCCCTGGCTTATGAACAATTCGGACCAGCTCTTGGCGAGCACCTCGAGGGACTGTTTGCGCTGGTTGTCTACCAACCTGCGCTGCAGCAATTGTTGTTAATGCGGGACAGCTCCAGCGCATACGGTTTGTATTACCATGCTGATCCACAAGATGGTGTTGTTTTTGCCAGCCATCTTGATAGGGTCGTAGCAGCACCGGGCATCACCAAACACATTACCCGCCCTGCCTGCCACGAATATTTACGTTTCCTCGATATCTCTGCCCCAAATACTATTTACGCCGGTGTATATGCTGTCGAGCCAGGCACCTGCGTGAGCTTCAGGGATCTATCCACATGCATTTCCAAATGCATGGTGCCGTTCGTGCAACCACGGCCTCACCGTTTGCTTATCCGCTCTCTGGATAATGCGATTACCGAGGTTGAATCGCACCTGCAGCGCAGCATCGAGGCGCGCACTCAAGACGCAGCGCGGATTGGCGTGTTATTGAGCGGCGGCATCGACTCGGCCCTTATCTGCAGTATCGCCGCCGAGTTGCTTGGGCCGCGTTGCGAAGCCGTGACAGTCGGTTTTGCCGACCCTTCTCTGGATGAATCCTCAGCCGCCGCGGCCCTGGCCGACTATTTGGGGCTTCGTCACCATCGCCTCTGTTTTGACGACCCTACCTATTTGCAAGCGTTCGAGGCATTGTCGGCTGGCGCAGAGTACCCGTTTGCCGATCCGGCCGGCATACCCAGCTGGCTGTTATTTGAGTACTGTGATCAAGTCGGTCTCAACACGGTTCTCGACGGCACCGGTGCCGATACCCTAGTCGGCATGATGCCCGCTAGGCACACCCGCCTTGTCATCGGCTCTATTGATCGCCTGCCAAGGTCGTTACGATGCACTCTCGGGCGCTGGCTGCAGCATGCTGGGCTTGTCGGCGCGAAGGCCTTGTTGGATTATGACGAAGCCCAAGAATTATTGATTCGGTGGCGCGGCTGGACCCGCCGCGAACTCCAGAGCTTGTTCCAATCGCCCGTCAGTTTCGGGCATACCCGCTTTTATCAGGTCTATGCCCAATTCCATCGGCACCAGCACTATGCGCGCTATAGTGCACTGCTTGGCAGTTTGCCCGATGATCGTGTGCACCAATGCGCGCGTGCCCATGGCATTACCGTGCGCTTTCCCTTTTGGGATGCCTGCGTCGAAGCCGCGGTTGATGCCCTGCCCCGACGTTACCGTTATCGACCTGACGAACCCAAACGCATCTTGCGCCGGCTGTTACAGCGCCGCCTGCCGAAACAGCTCTGGAACCGCCCCAAACACGGGTTTGATTTTCCTTTTGCGCAACTCCTGAGACATCACGATCATTATCTGCTTAAACGGTATCTGCAACCGCCGAGCCCACCGTTGCCGGCCATGGCCGCTGAAACCATTGAGCCCATGCATCATGATTTTTTGGCGGGGAATAATCGTTATGCATTCAAGCTATGGGCTTTGGTCATGCTCAATGCCTGGCTGACAAATCATGATCCGTATACGGCACCGAGAGACCTTTGAATCGCTATGAATGACAGCCCAGCAAAAAAGTCATTCCGCATCCTTATGTATTGCCCTTATTTCCCGCCGGAATACAGCGGTGCAGCATTGCAGGCCATTGCCCTTGCCAAAGCACTGCGCTCACGCGGCCACCATATCGAATTTTTGACAGAACGCCGGGCTGCCGGGGATCCGCTGGATCATCACCAGGATTTCAAAGTTCACCGAGTCCGCTGCAATCGTCACATCCGACACAATGAAATTATCCTCTGGAGCCGGGTGTTCTGGTTTTTTTGGCGTCACCGCCATGATTTCGACATTATCCATAGTCATGGTGCTTACTATCGCCAGACGATGATCGGCCCGATCGCGCGTTTCCTGGGGATGCATTCGATCGCCAAAGCTAGCCTGGCAAAGGATGATTTACATGATAACGGCAAGGCGATCGTGCGCTTTTTGCATCGTTGGATGCTCAAAAAGATCGATGCCTATATTGCCATTAGCCGGCCGTTAGCCAGCGAATTCAAAAATATGGGGTTACCCGGTAACAAAATTTATTTGTTATCGAATGGCGTGGATACCGAACGTTTTCAGCCGGTTTCCGCCCAGCAGAAAAAACGGCTCAGACATGCTTTGGGGTTGCCCGCAGAACGAGTCCTGGCTTTATTTGTGGGCGTATTTGATCGGCGCAAAAATATTGCCTGGCTGGCCCACCATTGGGTGACTCAGCAAGGCTTTACCCCTGGGGGGGTGTTAGTGGCGGTCGGGCCAACCAGCCGGGAACCGGCGGAGGCGCCGATCAAGCAGGAATTACGAACCCTTGCGCAACAAAATCCGGACTGGCTTTGCGTGCGTGAGCCGACAGAGACGATTGAATTATTCTATCAAGCCTGCGATATGCTCATCCTCCCCTCCTTCAAAGAAGGACTGCCCAACTGTATTCTCGAGGCACTTGCCTGTCGGTTACCCTGTGTTGTATCTGACAATGATTGGCATCGCGAGTTGATCGATGAAGGGGAAACCGGTGCGGTCTTCGCGAATAATGACACGACGAGCCTAGCTAAAGCGCTCGAACGGACCATGTCTATTTGCCGTTATAATACCGTCAGCACAGCATTTATGCATACTGCGCAGCGTTTTTCATTGCCCCAATTGGCTACGGATTACGAGAAGCTCTATCATGATTTGACGCGTTGAGGCAGTGGCGAGATTCATGCGGCTGTTTTCCTCAGTCCCTTAATGACTGACAGACAGCCCTTTAAGCTTTGCCACGAAGGCTGCTCCAAAAGCGCAGGCAATATGGTTTGTATCGCTTTTTGCCTGTCGCCCGACCGCAAATAACTGGCAGCGGTATCGAGTCGCGCGCCATACAGGGCCTGACGCCAACCATGTCGTATTGATTTGGAAGCGCTTTTCAGCACCGGGCGAAGTGAGGTCAAGGCCATTACTGTTTGTTGTTGCGCTTGCAGCTGATTCGAGCGCGTAGCACTAGATTCATGAATGCAATAAGCCGCCATCGGCAAACATACTACCCCCACTCGGCGGCTTTGGGCACATAAACGCACAATAAAATGCTTATCTTCACAGACTTTGAATTCAGTTGGAAACCCACCCAAGTCGATCAATGCTGTTTTGCGGATTGTCAACGTCCCCATGTCACCAAATCCAGCAGCAACGAACTCGCCAATCCGGTTTGCATCCATGATAATGCGGGGATTGCCGTCGGCCTGCTGCAACAGATAGCGACCCACCGGAACCTGCGGCATGGATTGTCCGAGCGGCGTCCCGTCCGGCCTGACATATTCCTCTTCCCCTGTTAGAAAATCCAGTTCATCATCCGCTTCAATCCACTCGGCATGCCAGCGCAAGCGATCCGGATAATACCAGTCATCGGCATCCAAAAATGTCAGCCAATCGCCATTGGCCACCCTGCCACCATGGTTGCGAGCAGCCGAAACCCCGGCATTTTCTTGATGAATATAGCGAACCGGATCACCATAGCGAGTTACGACAGCCTTGGTATCATCGGTCGAGCCATCATCGACAATGATGATTTCATAAGCCGGATAGGTTTGAGCTAAAATAGAGTCAATCGCTTTGCCAATCGTTCTGGCACCATTGAATACCGGGACGATAACAGAAATTCTGATGTTCATGGCGAAGGAGAATTTAATCAAATTAAATCGTCATAATTGAGTATTTATCAAGAGGCCACTGCATGCAATCCTCACCCCGTACCATCGCGGTTTTCACCATCTTATTTCCCCACCCCGGCCAACCCCGGGCCGGTTTATTCATCCGCGAGCGGATGTTTCGGGTGGCCGGGCGGCTGCCCCTGATCGTGATCGCCCCGGTGCCCTGGTTTCCCCTGCAAGGCCTCATCCGACGCTGGCGACCGCATTTTCGACCCCCGGCACCGCGCCGTGAGGTTCAGCAAGGGATTGTGGTCGAGCATCCGCGCTATTTGTCTTTTCCCGGGATATTCAAAGGCCTCGATGGCCTTTGCCTGGCGCTCGGCGCTTATCCGACCTGTTGGCGGTTGCGGCATGAAATCGGTGTGCTCGATGCCCATTTCGCCTATCCCGATGGCCTGGCGGCAACCTGGTTAGGCCGTTGGCTAGGTAAGCCGGTCACGGTCACCCTGCGCGGCACCGAAGTTCCCCATGCCCGGCATCCCGGCCGCCGCCGTCAGGTCCAGCGTGCCCTCAGACGCGCTGACTGGGTATTCGCTGTCTCCGCCTCTCTCAAGCAACTGGCGGTCGAACTGGGCCGGCCAGCCGAGCGGATAGAGGTCGTCGGCAATGGGGTGGATGTTACCCGCTTTCAGCCGATCGATAAACAAGGAGCACGGCGGCGCTACCGAATCCCTGCGTCCGCGCGCTGCCTGATCACCGTCGGCGGGCTGGTGGAACGCAAGGGCTTTCATCGGGTGATCGAGCTTATGCCGGCTTTGCGGGCGCGTTTTCCCGATCTGCATTATCTAATCGTCGGCGGGCCGAGTGCCGAAGGGGACTGGAGTGAGCGACTGCAGGCAATGACCGCGCAGCTCGGTCTGACGGACTGCGTACACTTTCTCGGCCAGATCTCGCCGGACGAGCTCAAGTATCCTTTGTCGGCTGCTGATGTCTTCGTGCTGCCGACCCGCAATGAAGGCTGGGCGAATGTGCTGCTCGAAGCCCTGGCCTGCGGCCTGCCGGTGGTGACCACGAATGTCGGCGGCAATGCGGAAGTGATTACTGACCCGGCCCTCGGGACCATTGTGCCGTTCGGCGATGGCCAGGCCCTGCAAGTCGCGCTGACTGATGCCCTGGACAGGCACTGGGATAAGCCAACGCTGTTGGAGTACGCCCGTGCTAATGCCTGGGAGGGGCGGATCGCTACGCTGGAGACGGCGTTTAGGCGGATAATGGGGGGCGAGTCAAACTGATGTTCGGGTGTCCTTAGAACCCGCGGGTGTCCTTAGAACCCGGGCAGTTGGGAACAAGAAAGCAAGGGCGCCCGGCCGCTCGCCCTTTCGCCCTTGTTTCGAGGCGTTGAAAGCACCAGCGCCGCATCCGTTTGAGGCGCAGCCAACCGGCCCGGGTCGATTAACATCGACCCTTGGGACGTAGTTTGGGCTGAACATCAAAAAGAGGTGC
>CAYFSA010000100.1:0-10603 GCA_964345605.1 uncultured Ectothiorhodospiraceae bacterium | reverse complement strand
TCGATCAGGGCGTGACGGTTTTGCAGCGGCGCGGGGATGTCATCGAGACACTGGCCGCCTGAGTAGGTTGCCTGGTAAAGCGATCTATCCCCCCGCCCGGGAAGGAGTATCAGCCAATTTGGCTCCGAGAGCTTATTTAAACATCAATGCCTTGATTCCAAGGCAGCCAGGCCAGCGGTGATACCCAGTAACGACACCGGCACGCCTATGGTCTGGCCGTCGATACGCTGAAAACTGATCCGCAGCTTACGTCCCGCCTCCAGGGCTTGACGCAGCTCGCCCGGGAGCGGAAACAAGGCAACACAGCCATCGCCGCGACAATGATGGAACGGTATCCGGCGTCCATCGCCGGCATCAATTTGCACCTGCAAACCGGGTTCCACCATCACCCCCAATGGTACCCGGATTAAGGTGAGCGGCTGCGGCGTTTCGGCGATTGCCTGAAAAGCCACCAGGACGAGCGGGGAATCCCCCATACCTTCCACAAAAATACGTTGCTGTAAAACACATTCCTGCTCGGTTTCACAATGCAGGGCCCAATCCTGGAATGTTTCGGCCCTGGTATCGGCTGCACTCTCGGCAGCCATCGCGACCGCACTGCAGCCAAAGACAATACTTGCCGCAAGGCCTGGCAGCATTAACCGCCTGGTATAATCCGCCAGACGATACAGCCGATGCTGGCACCCCGATATCAAGCTCAACACCATAAACCTCAAAGCAAATTCAGCGTAACCTGGAAGTGAATCCCGTCATCCTGCAGATCATATTCCGATTTATCTGCCGGCGCTGCAATCGCATAACCCCAGTAGAGTTCGCCATAAACAAGCTGATGCGGCGTTGCCAACACCCCCAAACCAACCGCATGCAGATGGTCACGGTGCCACGGCTGGTCACGATTCCAGGCCGACCCATAATCCATAAAGGGGGCTAATTGCAGCAGGGGCGAGGCCGGTGCTTGGGACCATCCCAACCACTCACCATAGAGAATCGGCTGGCGCCACTCCAGCGACAACACATAGCCATTGTCGCGCACCAGCTCGTTTTCCCGATATCCCCGCACCGTTCTCGCGCCGCCGACGGCGATTCGCTCCAGGGGCATCAGCTCATCATTGGCCAATTGCACATCCCCCCGCAGAATCACCCGCCCGCCGCCAACGGGCATTTGCCGCGAATATTGCATCTGCCCGAGCCAGGCAAAAAATTGCCCATCCGGGGCATGGGCATGGGAGGTTGCATTCAAGGCATGAATACCGAAATTGAAGGTCGAGCGCAGTGCCAGGGCCTGCTGCGCCCCCCGATTGACCCAATCCTGACTGAAGCGCAGCACGGAAACCAAGCTCTCGCCAGCATTATCATCACCTTCCTCCGGCGCTGGCGGGGAAAAGGGGAAAGACTCACCCTCCAAAAATGTTTCCACCCTCCGTCGGGAAAAGGTCAGCCCGAGCTCGAAGCGGCGGCGCAAGGTCTGAATCACGGGATGAGTCAGACCAACATCAAAGCTGCGGAATTTGCTGTCGATATCCAGCTCATCCAGCGGTTCTTCTAAAACGGAGTTTTCACTCTTGGCATACCCAAAAGTGAGTCGGGTATCCTGTGCCGTAATCGGCAAGCTGTAACCCACCGCTAATTCATCCGCGCCACGACTGAATCCGAACCCTAAGGAAAGGGCATCCCCGAAACCGGTGAGATTACGCAGCTCACCGTCAAGCGACAGCCGCTCCGCACCGGTACTCGGTGGCCGATGATTGTCGGCGCCAATACTGAAGAAATAAGGTCTGGCCCGATCCACATCCAATTCCAGCCGGCTGCTGCCCGGCTCGATCCCCGGTCGTATACGGCCATTCATCCGCTCAATGAGAGGGTCCTGCAGCAGCATTTGAAAGCGTTCCTGCAGCTGCTCGGTATTGAAAGGTTTATCGGCATCCGGCCACAGACGCTGCCGGACATAGCTTTTACGCAGCCATCCGGTACCGCTGATTGCAACCTCATTCAGCGTTCCCTCACGAATGGAAAAGGTCACTTCCCCATCATCGAGGGACTGCCCCGGCTCGATCACCGCCCCCGAATTGACGTAGCCCTGATCGACGTAAAACCGGGTCAACTGGTAGCGCATTTCTTCGAGATCACTTACCGACATCTGTTTATACAAAAAAGGCCCGACAATTTCAAGAAGCTTTGCATCAGAAAAAACCGTATTCCCGTTAAAATTAACTTCCTGCAACA
The DNA here is from genome assembly GCA_964345605.1 of uncultured Ectothiorhodospiraceae bacterium. GTDB lineage: Bacteria > Pseudomonadota > Gammaproteobacteria > CAYFSA01 > CAYFSA01 > CAYFSA01. Next base: position 8,380 of record CAYFSA010000100.1, on the reverse strand, counting down.
CAAACTGCGGCTCGACCTTCTGAAATAAAGGCTGATACTCCGGTATCTCAGGCAGATCAAGACTGGTTGCGTCAGCGTCTTGCTCGGGCAAATACTCCGGCGAAGCCGGTGCAGCATCACTTGGATGCTCTGAGCCAACCAAGCTCGGCGGGGCCGCGGCGACAACCATACTCAAAAACATGCCCCCTCCCCCAAGCCAAATCCCCTGCAATATACGCACAATTGCCCCCGTAGTCATTTTACTTAGCTCCGGCCAAAGAAGCGTCATATTTAATTAACGTACCCGTTAGTAACGCATATACTATTAATTTTTGCGCAAACTAATGAAGTTATTTGCTGACTCACAACCAATTCCCAATCAAAATAAACGGCGACCAGTAAAACGGATGCCGGAACCGCTCCTGTGCTAGCAATTCCCGCTGCGCTGCCTGCAGGGCTTGGGCCTTGTTCAGCCCGTCTTGACCCAGCCGTTCATACAGCGTTGGAATCAGGGCCTGGGCGGCGGCATCCGAGACCGGCCACAGCGAGCCGATGGCCGTGCGGGCACCGGCTTGCAGCGCCACACCAGACAGGCCCAGCGGGGCGCGGTCGTCGCCTTCGGCCGTCTGGCAGGCGGATAAAGTCAGCAATTCCACCGGCCTTGCGGCCAGGCGCTTACTCTTGAGCAGCTCACCCAGTTGGGTCATGTCGAGCTTGCGGTCGTAGGTCATGATGAAATTCTGCTCCGGGGCCCCGCCGAAGTAGCCATGCGAGGCGATGTGCAGGATATCGTAGGGGCGCGTTTGCACCGTCTCTGTGAAGGTTTGCAGCCGGAAGGTTTCATTGAACAGGACTTCATGCTCGGGCAGAGTCCGGGTGAGCTGGTCGATCTCCTTCTCGACACCGGGCAAAGCCAGGGCCGGCTGGAGTAGGGCTAGTTCCGCCGGTGACGCCGGAGCTGGGGGACCAGACACCAAGGCAAGCGCCCTTGGCGATTCGGCGAGTTCATTAACATGCAAGGAAGCGCCGCGAAGTCCTCGTTCTCTGGCGGCCACGCCACGTTCGAGCAAGCTCAGGCGCATGGTCTGCGGCAGTTCATCGACCACCGGCCCCGGCTCACTCAGCCCCGCGAGCAAGGCATTGGGGGAGCGCTCGGGAAGAGGCCGGGGATCGAGCAGGGTTAATCCCGGTTCGGTGGCAATGGCAAAGCGTTCGACCAGATACCCCTCGCCATCCCACAGGGTGGCCAAGGGCAAGGCGCGCAATATGCCATCGGGGACAAATAGCAGGGTATCGACGCCTTGGGCGGCGAGTTCGCTTTCAAATGGCCCGATCAGCCAGTCATACACGGTCTTGGCCAAGTCTCGGTCGAACGGTTGCAGGCCCTCACTGCGCAGTGAGGTCAGCAGGCGCCGGACGTTGACTTCCAACGCCCAGGGCGGCATGGCGATGGCCTGTTGCTGCAGCCGTTCGCCGATGCCGACCAGCACGCTCAAACGGTCCGGCAGTTGGATGGGATAAATGATGGCCGTATGCGGGGACAGGGTAGCGATGGTTTCGGTGCGGTGGCCTAAGCAGGCGTCTTGGAAATAGTCGCGCAGTTCCGCGGTCCGCAGTTGTTCGACCTGAGCCTGGGCGTCACGCAGCAGGCGTTGTTCAGCCGCTTGGCCTTGGACTTGTGCGGCTTGGCGTAACAGGACATCGGCTAAGCCGAGATACACCGGGGCGACCACGGCTCGATAGGTCGATTGGCCAGCAGCCAGGGTCGGGGGGAGGTCGGACCGGATGGCGCTGAGATACGTCACCGCCCGGCGATAGGCCGCCGTGGCGGCATCGAGTTGGGCTTGTTGGCTGAGCAGCTCGGCCCATTGCCAGGTCCAGACGAAGGTGAGCGCCGGGTCTTGGGCCGCTTGGGCGGCCAAGACGGCCTGTTCGGTGTGGTGCCGGGCCGCCGCGAGGTCGTTGGCGGCTTGCGCGATCCGCCCCAATTGCCCGTAGGCCAGGGCAATGGCGCGGGGCTCGCCGTTGGCCAATGCGGTTTCCAGTTGGGCTTTAGCTGCCGCTGGGTCAGCGTCCGCCGTTGTAGTGCCGGCCAGCCCGGCCGCGGGGAGGTCAACCGCCTCTGGTCCGGCCAGCACCAGGGCGTTGACCAATTGCCCATCGGCGACCGCACAGGGATCGGTGGCAATCGGAATGGTCGGTGCGCTCGCGGCCGCCACTTGGGTCAATATCCCACTGATGTCGAGGTTGGGGGCGGTGATGTCGATGTTGCCTTGCTCGCCGCCGGGGGCGGCGGCCTGGATGATGTTGCGGCCAGGGCTCCATGGCAACGGCACCGCACCACCGATCTGTACTTCACCGCCGGCGGCAATGACGCTGAGCGTATCGACGAAGATCCGCCCACCCGCGGCATCGTCCGCGGCGGTGTTGGCCTGGATGAAGCCATTCTCCAGCAAGAGGTGTTCGCCAGCCAGCACGATATCGCCGCCATCGCCAGTCTCACCGAATACCGAGGTCACGATGCGGCTGTTGTCAAGATGAATGCGACGGTCAGATTTAACTTCAATGGCCCCGCCGTCGCCGGCGTTGGCCTCGGTGGTGATTTGGCTAAAATCCAAACGCAGGACATCGCGAGCATTGACCCGGATTGCCGCCGCATCGACGTTGCCGGTACTGCGGGCGTTGATGTTGGCTTGGGAAAGTGTCAACTGACCCGTCTCGATCTGGATCAGACCGGGCCCACTTAGCCCCGTCAGTCCTTGTGCATTGTTTGATTCGATACCGATCTCACCGCGGTGGACATTGATTTGTTCAGCATCAATCAAGATGGTCCCAACCGCCCCACTGGCAATCTCGGCGACTTGGCTTCTGATGGTGGAGAAATTGACCAGCTTCGCCGTGGTGGCTATATGCAATTGGTCAGTGTCAAGGATGATTCGGCCCGCATTGCCAGTGCTACCACGAAGGGCACTGCTGGAGATCTCGCCGCCGGCCAATATCTCGATACGCTCGCGGGCCTCGACTCGGATCTCGCCGGCGTTGCCTGTCTTCAAGACCTCGCTAAATAGTCCAGTCCTCCTCGTGGCTTGGGTTTGCATGGTATCGAGATTGGCGTGGCGTTCAATGGTCACGACATCCGCCGCGATCTGGATGTTACCGGCTTGACCCGGACCGGTGGTCCCGGACAAGATCGAGCCCCCGTTTTGTATCGTCAGTATATCGACCGCTATGTCAATGCGCCCGCCTTGCCCCACGCCCAAGGTCTGGGCGTCGAGCATGCCTTGGTCTAGGCGCAGCTCGGGGGCGGTAATCGTGATTGAGCCGGCCCTCCCGCTTATGCTTATCGTGTCGGTCCCGATACGACTGGTGTCCAAGAAATAGGTCGGGTCACGCCCATCAATGGTCACGGCTGTTTGGGCCGTAATCTGGATGTCCGCCCCCGGCCCTAGGCCTTGGGTACCGGCATCAATTTCCCCACCTGCTTGCAATGCCAAGGTATTGACGTCAATGGTAATCGCGCCAGCCGGGGCATTGGATGCGGTATTGGAAGCGATCCAGCCATTTCTGCCGATCACCAAAGAACCGGCGGTGATGTCGATGGGACCCGCGGGTCCGGTGACTGTAGCGGAGGACAAGCCAGAGCCGGTCTCGATACCCGTGAGGCCATTGCCATCCCGATCCTCGATCAACAATTGATCGGCGACTTGAATGTCTACCTGGCCTCCCTTGCCTGGCCCGTCCGTATTCCCGAAGATTCGGGAACCATTGAGTAACTGAAATTCGTCGGCCTGTATGGTCGCCCGGCCAACATCGCCGGCCGAGGAATATGTCGATAGAGTGGAGTCTTGATCCAGTACGATCTCGTCGGCGGTCAAGACGATATCCCCGGCACGACCTTGGCTGGTTGCGTCGAAGGAGTGTCCTTGATTCAATACGGCCATGTTCCGTGTCTTAATCTCGGATTGCCGGCTCTGCATGACATCGGCCCGGATCTCGATGCTGCCGGCATTGGCCAGGCTATCGGCGCTAGTGTCCAGCGTCGCTTTGGTTAAGTCTAAACGGGCGACATCCAGGCGAATCCGTCCCGCATCGCCAAGCGCTAGATTTGAGGCATTGAAACCGAGATTGGTGTTGGTTTGGATCTCGGTATCATGGATCGTCACGTTGCCTGTCGTCGTGATGACAACCTCTCCGGCTGCACCTCTCTCAAAAGTCCGTGCGTAGAGATAGCTACGATTCATTTCGATCTGGTCGGCAGTCAAACGGATGTCGCCGGCACGGCCAGGGCCCTCGGTGCCACTGTCTAGGTAGGCGTTGTCAAAAAGTAATTGTTTGCCCTGCACAAGGATGTCGCCACCGTCCCCTGCATCGTATGACCTTGCCTGGATCTCGCCATCGACGATGCGCACGGTATCGCCTTGGAGTAGGACTCGACCACGCCTCGCCTCCGCGCCTCGGTATTGCGCCCCTAGAGTGGCATCTGTTATTTCGATGTCACCACCGCGCAAGGTTATCTCCGAAATTGGCTCGGTCCCGCTGACAGTCAAAATACTTTCTTCAACAATCCTTATGGCCCCATTACCCACGCCAGGAGACGTCGAGGTGTCATGCAACGGGACGGTCTCCACTGTCGAACCGACTGCGGCGAGCTGGAGTTGCCCATCCACGCTATCGATGCGGGCCTTGTCTTGGATAATCACATCACCACCGCTGAGGGTTTGGGCCTGCCCCGGCGCGAATTCCAACCGGCTGCCATTGATGGTCAAACTCACCGGTTGCGGCGCGAGATAGCCAAAGGCCTCCGGCGGGGCGACGGTCAAGCGACTGGCTTGCGTGTCGGTGGCGCTGAATACGCTATCGTCGGCAAAGCGCAATTCATCCGCCGTGCCGACATGAAAGGCCGCCGGGACATCGACCGTGGCATTCGGCCCGAACACGATTCCGGCTGGGTTGATGAAAAAGAAATCGGCATTACCGACCTCGGATTTCAACAGGCCATCGATATTCGAGACCTCACCACCGGTCACCCGGCTGATGACATGGCGGATCGAATCCGGGCCAGTAAAGGTCGCGCTGCCACCGGTCTCGATGCTAAAGCGCTGGAAGCTATGGAAGAGATTGCCGCCCTGGGTGGCGCCGAGTTGGGCACCGATCCGATAATCGGGACCCGTGAGACTTTGGGCCGGACCGACCGTGCCGTCCGTGACCACTTCGGCGGCCAACGGTAACGAGATCAGAAGCAAAGCGAAGAGGGAGAACATATCGCAAGGCCAAGGCCGCGCAGAGAGAGACATGGCCGTTTCCTCCGTTTACTGATGAATCAGGATAGTCACGTCGTTTGAACCGTGATTCGCGACCAGAAGGTCCGGCTTGCTGTCGGCGTTGAGATCGGCGCTTGCGATGGCCACGGGTTGGGTCCCGACGGTAAAGGCTAGATTGCGGGCAAAGTGGCCATCGCCTTGGTTGTCTAAAAAAACCAACTCATTGGCCGAGGTATTGGCGACCATGATATCGAGATCGGCATCGCCATCGGCGTCGACGATCGTCGCTTTCCCGATTTGTGCGCCAATGGGAATGACGCTAGGCGCGGAGAACCCCCCGTCGCCTTCACCAAACAAGACACTCAGCGTGTGTTGATCGCTCAACAGGCTAGGGTTGGTGACCAGTAGATCCAGCCGTCCGTCGCCATTGAGATCCGCGGTCTGTACCGTGGCAGGCGCGGCCTGTTCCCCGACCGAGAAGATTGTGGCCTCCCCAAGATGGCCGTCCTCTTGACCCAGGGCCACCGCGATCTCGCCACTAAACTGGGCCGTGGCGATGACATCTAAACGCTCGTCGCCATTGAGATCGGCAATGGCCATGTCGCCAAACAAGAAAACAGTCGCAGCAGGGATGGGATAATCCACGGGCTCGGCAAATTCCCCATTGCCCTGACCATGGAGAACCGCAATCCCGAGGGAGGCCATCATCACGATGTCTGCCTGCCCGTCCCCATTCATATCGATGATCTCGAACGAGCCAGCAAAATCAGCCACGGTGATCGGCGCTCGGGCAACGAAACTGCCATTGCCATCTCCTACCCATGGGGTAACTTGATTGTCTCTCGGATTGGCAATCAGAATGTCTATTGTATTGTCGCCGGTCAGCTCGGCGAGCTTGAAATTGATTGCCGTATCTACCACCGTCATGCGCCATGGCGCGTCAAAACCGCCCTGGCCATCCGCCATGAATACCTGTAGCTCGCTGCGCTGGGTTGCGGGAACGGCATCGAAAGGATCAGGATCATCCATCGCCAAGCTACCAACGACCATATCGACATGGCCATCGCCATTGAGGTCGGCGGCATCGATGGCATTGGGCATGATCGCGACCGGATAGGTTGGGGGCAGGGGGAAATGGCCCGCCCCATCGTTCAGCCATACGCTGGCATCGGCTGAGTATTGATTGATTGTCACGAGATCCAGATCGTCGTCAAGGTCGAGATCGCCGATCATCACCGCCGTTGGCGATCGCCCGGTCGGTAGCCAGACTGGCGTCGCGAACCGGCCGTCGCCACTGCCCACGAGCAAAGCGAGATTATCCAAGGCAATATAGTCATACGCATCCACATCTGTCTCTAGCCAATCAAACACAAGCTCGGCATCGTATTCCACGGCCGTATTGATCACGGCAACGGCATCTTGATGACCATCGCGATCAAGGTCAGCGATTTGCATCGCGGACGGCAGCGGCAATGGCGGTGGCGGGGTCACGCCAACGGGAAATGTCAGGGCCTCGGCAAAGCTGGCATCGCCTAGGTCTAATAGCACACTGAGATTGCCCGAGTACATGTTCGAGCTAACCAGGTCCGGTCTGCCGTCGCCATTGAGATCGGCGATATCGACCCGAATCGGTGCCATGACCGATTCGCTGCCGACCGGATAACTGGCTGGGTCGAGAAAGACGCCATCGCCTTGCCCTGGCAGGACGACAACGGTATTCTCATACGGGCTGGCAACGACCAGGTCTTGATCCCCATCAAAGTCGAGATCCGCGGCCGCGATTCCCTCCGGCGCGTTGTTCATGGGAATGCTGACGGCCTCGCGCAGTGTTCCATCGCCATTGCCGAAAAAGACACTCAAGTCCGCGGAGGTAAAATTGGTGCAGACCACATCGAGCGCATCGTCGCCATCAAGGTGGGCGGCGATCACTCGCGCGGGTTCGCTGCCGGCGGCATAGGCCACCGCCTCGCCAAATGTCCCATCGCCGCGTCCGAGCAGCACATTGATATTTTCGGATTGGCTATTGGCCACAACCAAATCCCAATGGTCATCACCATCGAGGTCCGCGTTCACTAGGGCCGCCGGCGCCAGGCCATCAAGGGGAAAGGAGTTGGGGGGCTCAAAGGTTCCGTCGCCGCGCCCGAGGAGGACGCTGATATTGTTGGCATCAGTGTTTGCCGAGGCCAAGTCGAGATGGCCATCGCCATTGAAGTCCGCCAACACGCCGTCAAAGGCACCGGCTCCGAGGCGGTATTTGGCACCGAGATACAAGGCATTGGCGGCAACTGGGGGCGGGATATTCTGGACCGCGATGCTCACCTCATCCCAGGCGCTCTCGCCCTCGTCGTCAGTGACGGTGAGTCGAAAGACCAACTCGGCACCATCGGTCGGAACATTGGGTGCAATGAACTCAATCACCGGTTGGTTTGGGGCCGTCAATGACACCTCGGGGCCGGCCATCTGTTCCCAGTTCAACGTCACGAGAAAGCCACCATCGGGATCGAGCGAAGCGGAACCATCCAAAGATACCAAGGTGCCCTCGGTAATGCCTTGGTCTGTCCCGGCATTGGCGATGGGGGGCATGGACAGCTCATCGGCATCCTCGATGAGGACGGTCACAGTAGCGCTTGCCTTGGCATTGTCGTTATCCGTCACGGTTAGCTGAAAACTCAATTCTGTATCGTCCTCCACCTCCGGTGCGCTAAAGTTTGCGACTGCAGACGCGGCATTTTCTATGATAATACTTGGGCCATCGATCTGCTCCCAAAGGAAAGACGCTATCCGACCATCGGTATCGTCGCTAGACGAGCCGTCTAAAACCACTGTTTCCCTTTCAGGTATCCGCTGAGACTCGAGGGCGACAGCAGCAGTAGGTGCTTGATTGCCCTGGGTATCATTGTCGCTCCCGCCGCAGGCAGCTAAACTTTGTAAAACGATGAAATAGAGTATAATACGTATCATTTTTGACATAGCCTCTACGCTTGATAAAACTCATAACAGATTTAGGAGTAGATTGTTGCCGTGATTGCCTCCCGAGGGCCATACCAATTTAAATTTCGGGACCAGGTATCGATAAAAACACCCTGTCATCGCTCCCGCAAAGCAATAATTCCCTCAGCACTGGGTTGCAAGGGCATGGA
>CAYFSA010000099.1:0-10652 GCA_964345605.1 uncultured Ectothiorhodospiraceae bacterium | reverse complement strand
TCGACGCCGGGATCAAGAAGACCTGCCGCCACAACCAGTTCTTCGGCGTGCGCGCGGCGCAGGATCATGCGCGGCGGCGGGAGGGCGGCATCATCTGGCACACCCAGGGCAGTGGCAAGTCGCTGACCATGGTGTGGCTGGCGAAATGGATTCGCGAGAACGTGACCAACGCCCGGGTGCTGATCATCACCGACCGCACGGAGCTGGACGAGCTTAACGAGACCCCGCTGGCTCATGAAGAGTGGGGTTATCGACGCTGCGCCTAACAAATGGCTGTTGGCGGACACACCTGCGCTGATGCGCCGGTGCACCGCAAAGCCAAGGCGTTCTGGCTGTGCATGACTAACGATTTAGGCATGCGGCCATCAACCGAGAGCGAGACACCGATTGCTAGAAACGCCCCAAGAAGACCCGATCGCCACGTTGCTGCGCCGGGCCCGAACAATTGCAATAGTCGGGATTTCGGAAAAGCGGCATCGAGACAGTTTCCAGATCGCCGAATATTTGCTCGCCCAGGGCTATCGAGTGATTCCGATCAATCCCAAATTCACCGAGCTGCTGACCCAACCTTGTTATCCCGATCTGCAGTCAGTGGCCGAACCGGTCGATATCGTCAACGTATTCCGGCGGGCAGAGGCCATGCCGGAGGTCGCGGCTGATGCAATCGCTGCCAAGGCCAGGGCGTTGTGGATGCAGCTCGGTCTGCGCCATGAGCAGGCCGGCGAAACGGCCCGCGCCGCTGGCCTGGACGTGGTTATGGATCGCTGCATCAAGATTGAGCATCGGCGTCTGCAAGGCTGAGATCCGGCTTGGCCGGATCATACAGTTCGTAAACCCGCACCCCTTGCTGCCGACCGCGCACCTGGATCAGGCCGCGATCATTGAGGCCAAAGCCGGTATCACCGGCAATCGCCGCGGCGGCATATTCGGTGATCAAAATGCGGGTGCCGAATTCCTTGTTGGTGCCCTGAATGCGGGCCGCCAAGTTGACCGTGTCGCCGACGGCGGTGTAATCGAAGCGATCTTGCGAACCCATGTTGCCCACGATCGCCGGGCCGTAATTCAGACCAATGCCGATATCGATGCTCGGCAGATCCATGGCGTTCAGGCGCTGGTTGATCTGTGGCAACGCCGCGACCATGGCCAAAGCCGCCCGGCAAGCCCGGACCGTATGCTGATCGAGATCGACCGGCGCATTGAACAGGGCCATTACCTCGTCACCGATGAATTTATCAACCAGACCGCCTTCGGCCTGAATGATCCGGGTCATCGGCGTGAGAAAGGCACACAGCAGTTCGCTGACTTGCTGGGGCTTGAGTTGCTCCGATTTGGTCGTGAAGCCCCGGAGATCACAGAACATCACGGTGATCTCGCGGGTTTCGCCGCCGAGGGTTAGGCGCTCCGGATGCTGGGTCACTTCACGCAACAGTTCTGGAGACAGGTAATTGCGAAAGGCACGGGCGAGAAATTTGGCTTCCTTGTCCTTGGTGAACAGACTGACCAGTTCCTGCGAGCCGGCGCCCAGGAACAGAGCCAGCAAGGGATAGAAGCTGTCGATCCATAAATGCTGGCTGACATAGAGCCATTTGCCCAGCAGATAGAGCAGTACGCACCCACTGATCGCCAGGCTCAGGCGCAGCCAGGATTGCCGCAGACCGCTGACGGTCAGGGGTAGCAGCAGGACCAAGACCACGGCGGCGGCATCCAGCCAGGCATTAACCTTGAGATGGTCGTTTTGCAGGGTGTTACTGATAAACGTGTAGTGAAACAAGGGACCCGGCAACTGGCCCAGCGGGGTCGAGCGAATATCGGAGACACCGGCCTCGGTCACCCCCAGAACGACGATTTTACCGGCGAAATCGGCAGGCTTGATTTCCCCCGCTGCGATCGCGGCTAGGGACATGACGCGATAGCGTTCCTTGGGATAGAAATTCAGCCGAATAAAGCCCTGCTGATCGACCGGCAGGCGGGTGTCGCCCAGATGGGCCGTCAACTGTCCCTGGCGATCGGACAAGTACAGGTCCTGTTGCAGGAGCAGCCGGGTCGCCTGCACGCCCAGGGACGGAAAGACCTGGCCTCGATAAATCTGGGCCAAGGGATATTGCCGATACAGCTCATCCCGGTCGGCCAGGGTGGAAAACGACGCGTTCATCATGCAGGCCGACAAAATGGGCAGGATATTGGCATCGGCATAGCGGGCAGCCATTAAATGCCCGCCTGAGAGGTCAACCCGGTCAAGACTGGAGTCGAGCAAGAGCTCAAAGGCCAGGGGCGAAATATCCTCAGTTGCCTCGGTACGCAAATAAAAGCCGCAGATGGTGTTGTCCAATGCGGCAATGGTGTTAGCCAGGGCTTGGTCGGCCGCTGGCTCGGTAGGCTCGGAAAACAGCATATCCAAAACCAGCAGCTCGGCTTCGCTGAAATGCGTCAGCAGCTCAGCGAGTTCGGCCCGATTCCAAGGCCAGCGGCCGAAGCGGTTGACGGACCGCTCATCCACGGCCACCAGCACAACCTGCTCGGCTGGCGAGCGGTCCCCCCAGTGATAATTGAGATCATTGAAACGCAGGGCGAAATCGCTGAACGGGGCCGGATTAACCAGGCTGAGCCCGACCAGCAGCGCGGCCAGGGCCAGCTGGACGGCGAGGCGGCGGATCATTCGCTCAGTAATGTCCGATAGCGCTTAAAGCGGGCCTTGTCTTGCTCGTTAAGCGTAGTACCGGTAGCTTGCCGGCCTTCGAAGCTCACACTTTGGCCTGCCTGCAAGGTGAAAGATTGCTTGAATTCGGCAAAGGCCTGCTGTTGTTCCTTGACGAACCGTTCAAATTCGTCCAAATGGCGCGCTTTGAAGTCTTCGAAGCCTTTGATTTCGTAAGGTTCATCGGGCGAGGTTACTGCCAGCTCGCCTTCCGCCAACGCAACCCGCCCGCGGCTGGCGGCTGGGCCGGCCACCTTGCTTGCATTGCTCGCTGGTGCCGGTTGCGCGGTTGATTCAGCAGTCTTGGCCACGTTCACAATAAAGCGCGTGCCTTTGACGCCGAGGGTCGCGAAATCGGTTTCAACCAACTGGCCGACGGCCTGTTTTTTTTCGACTTCGTAATAAACCTGGCCGTTTTCCTGGGCTAGACGGCCTGCCCGGATCTGCAGCCGGCTCGACTCGTCGACCACCACCTTGCCGGCTTCGTCGGCCAGTTGCAGTACCGCGGTCGAGCCCGTATAGGTAATCAGCATGTCGCCGGCTGCCAGTGTTTGACCGGGGCGGGCTTGGCGTTTGCGAATTTCGCCGGCCCGCAGCACGCGCACGATACCCGCCGTCTTGAGGATGTTCACCGCATTTTGCGGCACTGCCTGTGCTGCCTCCCTGGCCGTATCCGAGGCATTTGCCGGCACCGACTCAGTGGCCTCGGTCCCCGACGAGGCGGTTGCCGCTGCCATCGGCGTGAGCAGCAAGCAGACCAACAAGCAAAATAACAACGGTAGCGACTTCATCAGCATTCCCCCTTGCATGAATTAACTCGGTATCATTGATTATGTTAACGCAAAACCAGCGACTCCGTGTCCCCCTTCACAAGCCTGGATAGCAAGACGAGGCCGGCGGCAAGTGGCTCTGCATTGGCTCTAGGGATGGCAGCTCGATTGCTAACACGCCAAATAGATCATTTTTGCCGAGTTTTGCTCAAATGGTCCGTGACCTTGGGACACAAGCGCTTGAATTGGATGAATTGCGCGTTGCTAAGCGGTTCGCCATGTTTGTCCGCCAACAGGAGTGCCATGGGACGCGCGCCGATGAACAGCGACATGAAAAACACAGTGTCACTTTCCAGGGCTGTGCGTAATTGGGGCTCGAGCTGTTCGCGCTCCTGCGCGAACTCGGCCGGCTGCAGCCAATAGGCTTGCGGCTGGGTGAGCAGCTGCTGGCACAGCCGGCAATCGTCGAATGCCAGGGTGAGGTGATACAGCGGGGCCTGCTTGGCAACACCCAGGCTCAAGCGGAGCTGGAGTTGGTTGTCCAATAGCAGAAACAGGGCGATACGGGGCAGGTCCAGGTCATCCCGCAGACCATGCGCAAGGGCCCGTAAGATCGCGGCCGTGCCGACCTGCGCTTGCAAGCGGATGAGGATGGGCTCGGCGCGTACAGGCTTACTGGTGGCTGTCAATTCAGTCGTTGCGGGGACGGGCGCTTGGGCGGTAAGCGCCGGATCAACCGGCGCAGCAGCCTCTTCCGACTCGATGAGCGGGACATAGGAGGGCAACATGGGAATAAACGTGGCTGCCGGGGTCAGGTCGGCTTCTGCGCGGGCTCGGGCTACCATCAAGCTGGTTTGGGCGCAACCCGCGGTAATGCGCGCCAGCGGCTGGCCCAAGACCTCGGCCGCGGTTGTCTGACATTGCCAGAGCGCTTCGTTGGACCAGCCGTATTCGCTAGCGCGAGCGCATTCGCTGGCCAAGCGTACCAATTGCGCCCGATAGCGCTCACTGTTTTCCACGGCGAGGATAAAGCGAATGCTTTCGGGAATCTGGGGCTGACTGACCCAGGCTTGCGCGATGGCTGCCAGCGAGGCGTCGAAATGGGACTCGCCAGCGGCCTGCCAATCGTTAGCGGTCTCAAGCTCGCGCAGAAAGCCAAGGTAGCGACTGGTCTGCTGGGCACAGAGCGCCAGTTCGGCCACGTGATAGGTCAAGGTCGCCAAGGCCAGCTCGAGCGGTGCCGGATCGCCGATGCTGTGGCCCCAATCGAGGGTTTGCTGAGCGGCATGGCTGGTACGCAGCAGCAGGCGGCGATAATGAAATTGCCCCGCCGGCGTCGGGATGGCGTTTTCAACGGTAGGGATGCCCTCAATGAGGTCGGCCAGTCGGCTGGCCCCGAGCATACCGAAGGCAACATCCAGGGCGCTGACGTCCTGGATGGTATTGCGCCGCAGACGGTTGACTTCACCGATAACCCGCGTGCTCAGCACGGCATCTTGGCAACTGCGCTCGACCAGCTCGGTCAGCGGGCGAGCGCGATTGTTGACTTGCGCCGCATAGGCGGCCTTGCTCGCCTGCGGCAGGGGCAGCGGTTGCGCGCGCAAAGCCGCTACCCATTGGCTCGCGGCATCGCTCATGCCACCGCAGTTTCGCGCTGAGCGAACTTGTTGCGCTGCAGGGTGGCAAGCTGCACGGTGTGGACATGCTTGACCAGGATTTCCCGCTCCTCGTCGCCGATAAACTCGAAATCCAGCGCCACGTTCCAGGTCCCGTCGTCGTTCATGCCGCAATCCACTACCGTGCCGAGAACAATCAGGGTGATATGCTCCGGATACAGCGTCAGGGTAAGCTCGACGGTCGCTTCTATGCCGAACGGCTCGGGCGCGTGAAAGCGAATCCCCTGGGCACTGATGTCGACCTCGTGGGTCGGTGCCGGCGGCGTTGCCGGATTCTGCTCACGCAACAGCTCCTGCACGAGATTCGCCAGCTCCTTGAGCTGGTTGTCCAGCACGTCCAAATAGTTGCTGAGCTCAGGCAGCTGTTTCTCCAGCCGGCGCCGCAAGGGCAGCAGCCGCTCGCGCTGAGCGCTGAAACGCTGCGCAATGGTCGTGACATCGTTGGGCTTGTGACCGGTTTCGAGCTGCTCGGCGAATTCCGCGGGCAGCAGCTCGCGTGCAGCGAGGGCGACTCGGTCGAAAACCCTAAAGTAGCGGCGTCGCTCAATCATGCTGTCCGTCATACTCATGACTGATCTCCTGCAGGGTTAGCGGCTTGGCCGGTGCTGTCATCAGCATTGGCCTCATTGATCAGAACTTCCACCCGGCGATTGCGGGCCCGATTGGCGGCAGAGTCATTGGGCACCAGCGGCTCGGTATCGGCAAAGGCGCGGATAGCGATGCGATCGGCTTGCAGGCCGGCTTCCTCGGTGAAATGATGCACCACATTGGCGGCCCGCGCGGCGGACAGGAACCAATTGGAAGGATAGCGCAGGGTATTGATGGGCAGATTATCGGTATGCCCGGAGACAGTGATCGGCCCTTCGGTTTGCTTGAGGTTTTCGGTAATGCGATCAAGCACCGGTCGGAAGGCATCGCGCAATTGTGCCGTACCCGACGGGAATGAGCCTTCCTGCTGAATGCGGATCAAGACGCCGTCCGGACGCGTCTCGACATCGATCTGGCCGGCCTTGATTTCTTTCTCCAGCGCCTCTTTGAGTTCTTCGGCCTGCTGTTCGATCCGCTCTTGGCGCAGCTCGGCCTGCTCGCGCGAAGTCTGCTGGCGAATCTGGTCGAGCAGCGTCGGGGTGGGTTTGCCCGGGCTGAATTCCTGCTTGATGACCGAGGTCCCCTTGGGCGGCTCCTCGAATTTCATTTGACGCTGCACACCGAATGCCATTTTCAACGATCCCGCGATTTGCTTGAATTTGATGACATCCATTTCCGAAAAGGATAGCAATAACACGAAAAAACTCATCAGCAATGACATCAAATCGGCGAACGTCGTGATCCAGCCAACACCCTCTTCGCATTCGCAGGCGAGTTCGTCATCCTCGTCCATGGATCAATCCTGTTGTGACGCGCGCTTGCTTTCCGGCAGGAAAGACATCAGCATCTGCTCGAGAACCCGCGGGTTGGTCCCTGCCTGAATCCCCGATACCGCCTCGAGAATCAGCTTTTTATTCAGTTTTTCCTGTTTGCTGGTCATTTTCAATTTATCGGCGACCGGCAGGGCAAAAGCATTGGCAATAATGGCACCGTAGAGGGTGGTCAGCAAAGCGACCGCCATCGCCGGGCCGATCGACTTGGGGTCGTCCATATTCGCGAGCATGCCGACCAGGCCGATCAGGGTACCGACCATGCCCATCGCCGGCGCCGCTTCGCCGATCGATTTGAAGAATTGCACGCCCATGTCGTGCCGCTCAATCCGTAGATTGATATCTTTGGTAAGCATTTTTTGCACCACTTCCGGCGGGTGACCGTCGATGCAATAGCCGATGCCTGTTTCCAAAAAAGCGTCTTGCATGTCGCGGCCTTCGAGCGCGAGCACGCCCTCCTTACGGGCGACACCGGCCAGTTCAACGGCCTCGTCGATCAACGCTTGTGGGTCGGCAAGCTTGTAGATAACTGCTTTTTTGCCAATGCCGATGAGGCTCAGGAACTGTTTGAAATTGAGCCGGACGAGGGTGGCGGACAGCGTACCGCCGATCACGATGACCAAGCTAGGTGGGTTAATAAAAATCGTTAACTCGCCGCTGAGTAACACGGCAACAATTATCACGATAATCGCGCCGATAAAACCAATTAGCGTCGCAATATCCAAAACGAGTGCTCCGATGCTGCCTTAAACGAAAAAGATGACAGAGGACCTTGTCGAGTGCCTGGCCATGCCGGCCGGTCTGTCATTGCGTTACGTATTATACTCCTGCGATAAATGCTGACGCGAGGCTGCTGAACGGATAGTGACGCGCCGCAACGCCAAGCGCAAGCAAGATTAACGCATGCTGAGAGTGGACTGATTAATGGATACCCCTAAAGTCGGCATGGTCAGCCTAGGCTGTCCCAAGGCGCTCGTCGATACCGAGCGCCTGCTCACCACGCTTATCGGGCGTGGCTACACCATTGTGCCCGATTACGCCCAGGCCGATGTGGTGCTGGTGAATACCTGCGGTTTTATCGAGGCCGCCGAAACCGAATCCTTGGAAGCTATCGAAGAAGCCCTGAACGCGAATGGCCGCGTCATCGTCACCGGCTGCCTGGGGTCGCGGGCCCCCGTCATTCAGGCGCGTTTCCCGGAAGTGCTGGCCGTGACCGGGCCGCAAGCGCCCGAAGCGGTGCTGGCCGCCGTCGAGGCGGCCCATCCCGTTAGCCCAGCGGCCTGCGCCCCCACCCTACCGCCGCAGGGGGTGCGCTTAACGCCCGCGCATTATGCCTACCTAAAAATCGCCGAAGGCTGCGATCATCGCTGCAGTTTTTGTGTGATCCCGCAACTACGCGGCCGGCTGATCAGCCGGCCGGCCGCGGCGGTGATGCAGGAGGCAGCGGACCTGGTCGCGGCAGGCGTGCGTGAACTCCTGGTAATCGGCCAGGACACGGGTGTCTATGGCGCCGATCTGCGCCATGCCACTTCGCTGTGGCAAGACCGGCAGCTGCCGGCCCGGCTGGACCAGCTCGCGGTGGCGCTGGGCGAACTCGGCGTCTGGGTGCGCCTGCATTATATCTATCCGCACCGGCATGTCGACCGACTCATTCCCTTGATGGCCGACGGCTATATACTGCCCTATCTGGATATGCCGCTGCAGCACGCCAGTCGGCATATTTTACAAGCCATGCGCCGACCGGCGGCCATGGAAGCCACTTTGGAGCGACTGCAGGCTTGGCGGGCTCGCTGTCCTGAACTGGTGGTGCGCAGCACCTTTATCGTCGGCTTTCCGGGCGAAACCGAAGCCGATTTCGAACAGTTACTCGACTTTCTGGAAGCGGCTCAACTCGACCGGGTCGGCTGCTTTACTTATTCGGAAGTCACCGGGGCGGCGGCCAACGCCTTTGCCGATCCTGTCCCGCCAAGCGAGCGGCAAGCCCGCCATGCCGAGCTGCTGGAGCGGCAGGCGCAGATCAGCCGGGAACGGCTGGCCCGCCGTATCGGCACCGTCACCGAGGTCTTGGTCGACGCGGCGACGCCCGAGCATATCATGGCCCGCAGCCCGGTCGAGGCCCCCGAGGTCGATGGCGTGGTCTGGCTGCCGCCTATCGAGGGCATTGAACCCGGTGATATGTTGGAGGTCCGCCTTACGGCCAATGACGAGCATGATCTCTATGCCGAGCCCGTGCTGCTGTAGGGCCGGTTCTCACCGGCCTCAGCCTATCTCTACATCGACTCGAGATGCTGGATACATTGGCGCCGAGAACTTATGCAAACAGTTGCAACCAGTAATGCGACATTGTGGAATCCAGCCGCGGACAAAATTGACCATGCCAAGCGACACAAGCGACACCGCTGCCCGCACTGACCGGCCGCAAGACGTGCCCGAACCAGATAACGCCCAATCATGCAAGAACATGTAATGCTGCAAGCCGTCGTGGACACTCACGACCAACCGTTTATGGTTATCGACGCGACACTCACCATTGTCGCCGCCAATCATAGTTGTGCGCAGCTTTTAGGCGTAGCCGCCGGCGTCGACGGCCTGGTAGGCCGAGCTTGCCATGAAGTCCTGCACGGCAGCAGCGAGCCTTGCGCCGCACAAGCACATTGCCCGCATCGGCGCTTGTTGCAGGATCTGACACCTTATAACGAGACCATGGAGCTGAGTATCGGCGGCGAGCAGTCCCGCATGGTCAAGGTACGCGGCTATCCCATCGTGGCCGCCGACGGCAAGGTCCTGGCAGGCGAGCAATTGATCCCGCTGCCCGGACCCATGCGCTCGACCACCATCATCGGCAAATCCGCCGGCATTCAGCGTTTACTGGACCAGCTCGCGCGCACCGCGCAAACCGATCTGCCGGTACTGTTACTCGGCGAGACCGGAACCGGCAAGGAACTGGCGGCGCAATACCTGCATAGCCAGTCCCGGCGGCAGACGGGACCCTTCGTGACCGTGGACTGCACAACGCTGGGTGAACAGATTTTCGAGGCGGAGCTGTTCGGTTATGAAAAGGGTGCTTTTACCGGTGCCAGTGGTCGTAAGCGCGGGCTGTTCGAATTGGCCGACGGCGGCACCTTGTTTCTCGATGAAGTGGGCGAGCTGCCGTTATCTTTACAGCCGAAACTGTTGCGGGCGCTGGATACCGGCGGCTTTCGGCGGGTGGGCGGGACCGAGCAGCTGAACGCCAATGTCCGCTTAGTCTGTGCGACTCACCGCGACCTGGAAGCGATGAGCCAGGCCGGAGAGTTTCGTGCGGATTTGTATTACCGCATTCGGGTAGCCCGTCTGCGGCTGCCGCCTCTGCGTGAGCGACGCGAGGATCTGCCCTTGCTGATCGACCATTTCCTGAGCGATTTGGGCGAGCGCATGGGTGCGATGTTGAGCATTTCCAAGGACGCCCTGCGCCGCTTGTTGACCTATGATTTTCCGGGCAATGTCCGGGAATTGCGCAATGTCTTACAGCTCGGTGCGGCGCTGGCCCCGACCGGCGAGATTGGCCTGGCGGATATCGACAGCGGCTTGGGCAGCGAACCCGCGGGCGAGAGTGAGGCCGAACCGGCCGGCGCGCCGGCAGCGAGCTCACCGCCGGCCAGTGAAACCACTGAGGCGCAGCCTGCTGCATCGCCCCTGCAGGCCATGGAAGCCAATTACATCAAGGAGCTGTTACAGCAGGAGGCGGGCGATCGTGGGCGCGTGGCGGAGCTTCTCGGAGTCAGTCGGCGGACGTTGCAGCGGCGGATCAAACGCTACGGGCTGAGCTAACTGCCTAATGGGGTGAGAAACAAAATGACAGCATTATCCAAACCGGCACTGGCTGCATTAGTGTCCGCCATGAATTCGCCGGGACGGGTGCCGACGCCGCTGGCGGATTTACGGCGGCGTCTGGAACAGCTCGAGACCCTGCCGGTATTGCCCGAGACGGGCCGCCGGGCCAATGAACTGCTGGCCGATCCTGAGGCCGACGTGGAGCAACTGGTGGCGCTGGTTGCAAACGATCCCAACCTGGCCGCGCAGGTCCTGCGCTGGTCGAATTCGCCGCTGTATG
>CAYFSA010000098.1:0-10825 GCA_964345605.1 uncultured Ectothiorhodospiraceae bacterium | reverse complement strand
GGCCAACGCGGCATCTATAACCTGTACATTAGCGAGATAACGATTGTCGGGCTCCACTTAAAACCGGATCAGCACCGTAAAATCATTCGGCAGGTAATGCTCGATCAATGTAACCTGACCACCTAATACGTACTGACAAAAGGCTTTGATGGTTTTGGGACGCTGATAGAATAGTGTGCTGGATGTGGACAACTGCAACGGTTTGCGCTTGAGCAGGTTAAAGCCCATACCATGGCGACTGTTCGCAGCCATGGCCTGCAGAACGGTTTCCATCTGCTGCTGCCAAGCGTGGTTCGAAATATTCGCCGCCTTGTGCCCAAAGGTTCCTGAGGCAAACGAAAAATCGGCCTGCATAGTAGGCACCGAGCTGAGGGTAAATTGGGTTTGATCGGCCGGGCAACACTGCTTGGCCTGCTCGATCATGCGTGGACTGATGTCGTAGCCGGCGTAATAACCTTTGTGCATCAAGCCCTGCTCAGCCAGGAAATGATAAAAGGCCCCATAGCCGCAGCCAATATCATTGATCACCAACCCGCCCGAATCCCGCTCCACTGATGTAATGAGCTGCGTTAAAACTTGAAAGCGCTTATGTTGGCTTGTTTCGGAGAACCATAAAACGCTTTTGGCTGTTGGCCCATGCCGGTCAAGACTTTCATCAAAGGTGCGGGCGACGGCCTGCAGCGCTGCATGCTCGGTCAATTGGGTTCTCCCGTGATTTATCGATGGGTGAAATACCGCGCTAATACTCACTTTTGGAACATATAATTAAATTGTTCTATAGGTTTGATATATCTACGGCATTGGTCAGCCACGACGTACGTCATTGCCCACGCTTAAACAAGCTATCCAGTCGTGACACATCCAACTGCACCCAGGTCGGCCGGCCATGGTTGCATTGGCCGCTGCGCTCGGTGCGTTCCATGGCGCGCAACAGGGCGTTCATCTCTTCCAGAGTCAGGCGGCGATGGGCGCGCACACTACTATGGCAGGCCATGGTCGCCAACACCTCGTGGACACGTTCGCGCACCCGATCGCTGTCGCCATGCGCCACCAGATCGGCAAGGACATCGCGGGTCAACGCTTCGGTATCACCTTGGGCCAGTAAACTCGGTACCGCCCGCACTACCACGCGCTCGGCACCGAGGCGGTCGATTCCAAGCCCCAACACCGACAGCTCAGCAGCATGCTGTTCGGCAGCCTCGGCCTCGGCGCGATTGACCGCCAGGGTAATCGGCAGCAACAGTGCCTGCGAGGCGATGGCACCTTCGCCATGGGCCGCTTTCAAACGCTCGTAGGTCACCCGTTCATGGGCTGCGTGTATATCCACTAGCACCAGACCAGTGCGGTTTTCCGCCAGCATGTAAATGCCGTGTAATTGCCCCAGGGCATAGCCCATGGGCGGGACCTCACCCGGATCGGAGTGGCTGTCAGCGGCAGCGGCAACCGATTGCGCGCGCGGCTTGTCCTGGAAAGCAGGCGCCACCTCGGCCACTGCTGCAGCCGAGGCGGCGCTTTCCTGCAAGGCCGCATAGGCGGCGAGCTGTTCTGAAACGTCGGCCCGGGTCAAGGCTAAGGGCGCTTGCCGCGCGGGTGCACGCGCCGGTGTGGACGTTGGCGAAGGCAGTGAGGAATCCTCTGCCGAGGTCGCCTCGGTCCGCAGCCGGGGCAGGACCGGCTCGGCGGGGCGCTGAGTCACGCCGTCGGCTGCCAGCTCGGCAATGGCTTGGTGCAGACTTTGAAACAGAAAGTCATGCACCCGGCGCTGCTCGCGAAAACGGACCTCATGTTTGCCCGGGTGAGCATTGACATCGACCTCCGCCGGGGGCAATTCGAAGTACAGCACGAAGGCCGGCTGGCGTCCATGATACAGGACATCGTGATAAGCCCGGCGAGCGGCATGATTGACGGTTTTATCCCGCACCATGCGGCCGTTGACAAAAACATGCTGCAAATCCGCTTGACTGCGGTGGAAAGTCGGCAGGCCCAGCCAGCCCCAAAGGCACAGATCAGCGTCGGCCCGCTCGAAATAAACGGCCTGCTCCATGAACGCCGCGCCGCAGACCGCTGCGATACGCCTGGCCATGCCGGTGCGATCGGTGCCGGCCGGCACTTCAAAACGGGTTCGGCCTTGCTGGCGCAGCTCCAGGCCCACGTCGGGCTGGGCCAGGGCGAGGCGGCGCACGATCTGTTCGATATGCCCGAGCTCGGTCCGCGGACTGCGCAGGAATTTACGCCGCGCCGGGACGTTATAGAACAAATCCCGGACCTCGACCGTAGTACCAAGCGGCTGTTTCACAGGCTCGGGTCGGTCCACCTGCTCGCTGCCGTCACCGCGCACCTGCCAGCCACAATCCGCTTCAGCCACCCGCGAGCTCAATGTCAAGCGGGCCACCGAGGCAATACTCGGTAAGGCCTCGCCGCGAAAGCCCAGGCTGGCGATTGCTTCCAAATCGGTCAGCTCACGGATTTTGCTAGTGGCATGCCGGGCCAGCGCGAGCGGCAGCTCCGCGGCCGGGATGCCTGCACCATTATCGGTCACGCGAATCCGCTTGCTGCCGCCCTGCTCCACCTCGACGTGAATCGTGTCAGCCCCGGCGTCCACGCTGTTTTCCAACAGTTCCTTGACGACCGAGGCCGGGCGCTCGACCACCTCGCCGGCGGCAATCTGGTTAATGAGCTGCGGTGGTAGCTGACGGATAGACATCGCGGCTCACAGGGGCGAGCGAGTCCTCGCCGATGAGTTAGTGCAGGACACGCGGGATGGAGAGGGTGAACACCGGAATGGGGGCGTCGAAGTATTCGCCGTCATCGGCCAGCATGCGGTAGCTGCCATGCATCGTGCCCACCGGGGTCGGTAACAGCGTGCCGCTGGTGTACTCATAGGATTGGCCGGGCTGTAAATACGGCGTTTCGCCGACCACTCCGGCACCGCGCACATGCTGTTCCTTGCTGTTGGCATCGGTAATGATCCAATGCCGTGACAGCAGCTGCGCAGCCACAGTCCCGGTATTCTGCATATGAATGGTGTAGGCGAACACATAACGATCCTGGTTTGGATCGGATTGGGCCTCGATATAAGCCGTTGCCACTTGAATGGTCAGGGCGTAGCGATCTTCGTTGGACATTGTTCAGTCATCATGCGTTGATGTTGCACTCGCCAGCGCCACGGCGTGCTGCAAAGCACCGAGCAAACCGGCCTCGGTATTGGTAATCACCTGCAGGGGAATGCGCGCGGTCAGATGATTCATCGGTGGTTTGCGGTTGAACGCCGTACGAAAGCTCGGGGTCTGCAGACGGTCAAGGATACGCGGGGCAATGCCGCCGGCGATATAAACCCCGCCTGTTGCAAGGAAAGTCAGGGCCAGATCGCCGACCTGCCCGGCATAAATGGTCGTGAACAAATCGAGGGCCTCACTGGCGACCGGATCGGTCCCATGCTGGGCCGCGGCGGTGACGGCCGCGGCAGGATCGCCCTGGTTCATGGCCTGTGCCAGGCTGTCGCTGATCGGCCGACCCGAATCCACCGCCACGAATTCCGCGATCCGGCCGATGCCGCTGCCGGACAACAGATGCTCGCGGGTGCAGCGGCCATCCTGCGCCGCGATGAATTGCCACAAACGGAGCTGTCGTTCATCGCCTGGGGCAAAGCCGGCATGTCCGCCTTCGGTCGGAATGACGCAGCCGGCGGCGGTGATCGCGCAAACCCCCAGCCCCGTGCCTGCCCCGGCCACCAGCCGCAAGCCCCCCGGATCGGCAGCGCCGGTCTGCAGCTGCACGAGATCATCCGCACATAAATGATCCAGGCTATGGGCAATCGCCGCAAAATCATTGACCAGCTCCACCGGTATGCCCCCGAGCCCGGCCGACAAGTCGGCACTCGCGAGTCGCCAAGGCAAATTGGTCACCTGCGTGACCTGCCGCGGCGGCATACCCTGCACCGGCCCGGCCACGCCCAGACAAGCCGCGGCAAACGCTGTATCTGCCATATTGGCATGCGCCAGAAACGCCGCCAACAAATCCTCAAAACGCGGGTATTGCTGCGATTCCAGACGCTCTCGAAAGATGATTTGCGACGCGCCGGCCGAATGCTTGGCGATGGCCAACAGGGTCTTGGTACCCCCGATATCGCCTGTCAGGATATACATGGCTCCAATCCTTAAACGAAATACGCTTGGCTATGAATCATTGCAGCCGTCAGTGCGGCCGACTAACCCAATACAAAATAGCGCCAAACAGCCCGGCCTGCGCAGCCGGCACCAGCCAGGCGGCAGTCACGAATCCCACCAGCACACTTGCCAGCATAGCGAGCATACTGAGCAATAACAGGCTCCCCAACAGCGCCATAAAGCGGCGCAGATGGTTGCCATCAATACGCTTGAGCCAGGGCCACAGGCCCAGATCTTCGGCCAGCTTACGGCCGGCACGCGGAAACAGTGCGGCGAGGACGACGATCAGGGCAAGCAAGGAAACTAGGATGTAGATCGTCATGGCAAGGCTAACCACGGATCGCTTGGAGCGGGTACAATCGCTGGTGCCGGGAGGGAGACTCGAACTCCCACAGGCAATGCCCACTGGAACCTAAATCCAGCGCGTCTACCAATTCCGCCACCCCGGCTGGGTGATGCATGTATCGCTCAATGTACCATATTGCTGTTTTCAGGGGACAGCCTTTTCTCATGAACACTGGCCGCCACAGCCATTGAGTTGAGTGCCGCCCTCAACCTCAGCTCGTCGCCGGGCAGGAGCGGATCAGCGCATTGAACTGGCAGGCCGAGTGCCAGATGATTACTATACCGGCATTGGGGCAGCAAGGGCCGACAGGCCATGAGGAACAACATGTCATTGCAGCGGTATTGGTTCGACTTCGCCTGGCATCGTAACCCTCAAGACATGCCAATCTGGCATCGGCTTCCTGTTTTGTTGGTGCGGCGCATTTGGGTGATTGCGCGCGATTTGACCGCCGGCGAGCTGAGTCTGCATGCGCAATCCTTGGTCTATGTCACGCTGCTGTCATTGGTGCCGCTGCTGGCGGTCAGCTTTTCCATGCTGAAATCATTCGGCGCGCATAATCAGATCGAGCCGTTCTTGTTCCAATTGCTCGCACCGCTCGGCGATAAGGGACAGGAAGTCACCAACCAAATCCTGACCTTCGTCGAAAACCTCAAGGTGGGGGTGCTTGGCGCCTTAGGACTCGCCCTGCTGCTGTGGACGGTTGTAATGCTGCTGCAGCGAATCGAGCGGGCCTTGAACGCGGTCTGGCGGGTCCGCAAGCAGCGCAAACTGGGAGAAAGCTTCACCGATTATTTCAGCGTGATCGTGATCGGGCCGGTGCTGGTGTTCTCGGCGATCGGTTTGATGGGCACCTTCATGAGCTCCGAAGCCGTACAAACCCTGATCGAGATCGAGCCGCTCGGCCATCTGTTCAAGCTGGCAACCCAGCTTGTGCCTTATCTGTTAATCGTAGCGGCCTTCACCTTCGTCTACAGCTTCGTGCCCAATACAGAGGTGCATTTCGGCCCGGCCCTGCTCGGCGCGGCGGTAGCCGGACTGCTGTGGCAAATCGCGGGGTGGGGCTTTGCTTCGTTCGTCGTCAGCTCCGGCAAGTACACGGCCATTTACTCGGCCTTCGCGACGCTCATCCTATTCATTTTCTGGCTGTTCTTGGGCTGGCTCATCCTGCTGGTGGGCGCGAGCCTGGCCTTTTATCAACAGCATCCGGAGCATTTGATGCCGGAGAAGACCGGCCCCAGCCTCAGCAATCGCCTGCGCGAGCAAATCGCCCTATCGGCGATATACCTGATCTGTCGGGATTTCTACCACGGTCGGCCAAGCGAATGGGATTTGTTCCGCCTGAGTCGGGAGCTCCAAGTGCCCGGCAATTGCGTCATTACTGTGCTCGATGCCATGGGCGAAGCTAAGCTGATCATCCGCACCGAAGATGGCGTGTACCTACCCGCTTGTCCGCTGGACACGACCCCGCTGCATTATCTAATCGATGCGATCCGCAAAGTGGGTGAAGGTGTGGCCCTGAATGCTGAGCGCCTCCCTCGCGAGGCCACTGTCCAGGCCTTGCAGGAAGCGCTAGCCGCGGCCCGCCATCAGGCTTTGGACGGCTATACACTTAAGGATATGGCCTTGGATCAGTTGCCGGGCCTGGGCGGGCATGCTGAGCAGTCAATCGTGCCACGCATCGAATCCAGCGCCAATGATAGAGCGCCGGACTGGCCTGGAACAACCGGACGGTCCCACATCAACTAAACCACCACTGTGGCGAGGCGCGAATCAGCCAGGCAATCTGCCGGCAGCCGCAGCGCACACTCGCCCTCCCAGCGGGCCCGCAGATCGGCGCTCGTATCTCCCGGGATGCCCAGGTTGTAATAGGTAACCTGGCCGCGCAGGTTGGCTTCTGCGCATAACCGTCCGGCCCAGCCCAACGCGGTTTCGTCGCCCGTGCCATTGACGATTGAATCACCCACGAAGCAAATGCGAATAGCCTGCATGCTCAAACCTATCTGTAACCTATCTTACTCAACGATACGCGCGCCAGCCTGGCCATAGGCTGGATCGTCAAAACCGGGTGGTCTTCTTCACATTATCATGCCATCGACCCATCAAGACGAGGCCCCGCCAGCATCATTGCCAGCCGCTTGCAGGGCTTTAATCTCTTCGCGCAATTGCCCAACCCGCAACGCCATGGCCTGGCGCATTTGCTCCATAGCACTGTGCAGCGCTTCGAGACTGGCTTTGTCCGCCACCTGATCTTGCAGCATTTGGGCTTGGCGGCGATACCCTGTAACCGCTTGGCGCAAACGACTTACCCTGCCTCTAAGCCTTTCGATTTGCTCGTCTTTAGCGGTCAATTGCGCATGGCAGTCGGCTTGCTGGTGCTGCTGAGCCGCTATTTGCGTATCCAGTTGAGTTTGCAAAGCGGTGCGGGCTTGCTCGAATGTCTGGTTGAGCGTCGTTTCCCTGGCGCTGGCTGCCTCGTGCTGTTGGGTCAGGGCCTGCTGCCATTTGGCTTCGGTTGCGGCGAATGTTCTGCGTTCGGCCTCCAGGGTTTGCTGCCATTGCTCACGTTCGCGGTCACGTTCCTGCTGCCGAGTTTGCTCAAGTTGTGTGAAGGCTTCGCTGCTGCGGGCCAGCTGGGTTTGTAAGGCCTGATTGTCGGCATTGACCTCGCGCAGCCGTTGTTCTGCATGGGTTCGCGCCTGCTGAACCTGCTCCAGCCGGCGTCCCTGTTTCGCCAATTGTTGCTGCAACGCCTCGACTTGCCCTTGCGCCACCGATGCTGCCTGCGTCGCCTGTCGACGGCGTTGCCGCTCGGCACGCAGGCGCTGGGCCATCCGGCCTCGTTCGGCAGCGTGCTGCGCCTCCAATGCGGCAATTGACTCATTTGCCCGGCTTTGCAATTCCGCCCACACTTGCTCGAGGGAAGCCACTGTCGCCGCGGGCAGCTCGGCTTGCTCTTTACCGGTCAAGACCGGCTCTATTCCCTGCTGCGGCTGAGTCTGTCGCCATGCCTTCAAATGCCGGGTAATGGTCGTCTTGGAACCGGTTCCCAAGCTGGCCCGGACTTTGTCGATGGTGGGTACTTCACCTGCCTCGGTCAACGCCTCGGCGGCTGCAGCGACTTGCTCATAGCGTACTCCAGTACGCGCCATAAATAACTCCTGACAAGCCAAAAGCATCAATTTAATAATCTTATCGTACTACAATATTATTTATTGCACGAAAAAAGATAGAGATACATCAACATTTGGCATGTAATACAGCCGCCAACATGCTAACAAGGGATAAGCACTTCGAGACAGGTATCACGAATATTAATTTAGTGCTACGATCCTGGCTCCACCCAATTTGATGGAGATCAAG
Source organism: uncultured Ectothiorhodospiraceae bacterium (assembly GCA_964345605.1). Classification (GTDB taxonomy): domain Bacteria; phylum Pseudomonadota; class Gammaproteobacteria; order CAYFSA01; family CAYFSA01; genus CAYFSA01. The sequence goes on along the minus strand of CAYFSA010000098.1, from coordinate 2,953 downwards.
GATTCATGCGCATAAATAATAAATTGAATGTCCTGATTGGGCTTGTCGCCCTGCTTACCATGGGCACAGCCAGGGCCGAAGATATCGAACTGGACACCATTACGGTCAAAGGTCAGACCCTGGAAGCCACCACCAGCGCCTTCACCCAAACCACTATTGACAATGACCAGCTCCGCGGTCAGAGCCTGGACCAGCCTCTGCGGATCATCGAGCAAATCCCGGGCATGGATCTCGGCGCCTATCGGCAGGGCGGGATTGCCGATGTCTTCACGATTCGGGGGTTTGGCAACGCCGGCCATGGCGGCGACGCCGCTATTTACATCGACGGGATCCCCCTGAACGAACGCGAATCCCATTCAGACGGCTATGCCGATACGAATGTCCTGATTCCCGCTGAAATCGAGCGCCTGACGGTCTACAAAGGCCCAGTCTCGCCGGTGTACGGGAATTTCGCCCGCGGCGGGGCCCTGGCCTTCTTTACCCGCAAAGGCGGCGATTATCAGGAATTCGATCTCAGTGCGGGGCAGTGGAACACCTTCGATGCCCAGGCCGCCCTCGGCGGCGAATTCGGCCCCGTCACGACCAATCTTGCCTTACAGGGTTTTCACACCGACGGCTGGCGCGACAATAACCGCTATCTCAAGACCAACGCCGCCGGCCGGGTGGCGACCGAGCTCGGCCCGGACACCCGGATCGCCCTGTCGGGCCGTGCCCATGGCGGCGAATGGGATGCCCCGGGCTATCTGCCCGAGTCGCAATACCGGGATGACGAGCGCCGTGCCGAACAGGCGATCAATGCCGAAAACGACGGCGGTAATAAGCGCTTTTTCACTCAGCGGCTCGATCTTTACCAGGATCTGGGCGAGGCCATGCGGCTGTTGGCCTTTGCTTACGCCACTCAGCAGGATTTCACCCGCTTTGCCAAATTCGGTTTCGATCCGGGCGGCCAGACCGAGCGCTTTTACGACCGCGATGTCTTTGGCGGCGGGGTCAGCCTCAATGCCAGCCAAACGCTGGCCGAGACCGACATCGACTGGGTGCTCGGGCTCGAGCATTATTATGAAAACACCCAGTGGCGGCGCTGGGACACCGCCGATCGTGTGCGTCAGCAGCAAACCCAGGAGCGGGATTTTCTGATTCAGACCACCTCGGCGTTCACGCAAGTGGATTTGGCCGTACACCCCTTATTGATGCCGACGCTGGGCCTGCGCCTCGACCGGTTCGGCGGCGAATTTGACAATCACGACCCAGGCCGTAGCGCTGTTTCCCGGGACATGCAGGAGTTCACCCGCTGGAGCCCGAAATTCGGCCTGCGCTCGCAGCTCGCCGAAGCATGGCAACTGCGTTTCAGCGCGGCCAATGGTTATGCCCTGCCCCAGGGCGAGGCCAAATATGATCCCACGCTGAATGTCGATGCCATCAAATTCTGGCAATACGAACTCGGCCTCAACGCCACCCCGGCCAGATGGCTGTATCTAGATGTGGCCGCGTTCATTCTTGACAGCAGCGACGAAATCCTGGAGCAGCCGCTGGGCTCAGGCGAATTCCGCAATGTCGGCAAAACCCGCCGCCAGGGCATCGAGGCCGATATAAGGCTTTACCCAACCCTGTTTACCGAGCTCAAGGCCGCCCTATCCTATCTGGACAGTGAGATTCGCGAACACCCCGACCCTACCATCGAAGGGCGCGAGGTAGTCGGCGTGCCGAATACCCAAACGACGCTCGTCGCCCGTTACGCCCCACCGACCGGCTGGGGGGCCCGGACCCAGTGGCGGTATCTGGGTGCCTACCCCCTCACCGACGATAATCGGGTGGAATATCCGGGCCATCATGTCATCGATGCCGGTATTTTCTATAGTGCCCAGCTCGCCAATGGGCGATCCTTTCGCTGGTATCTGGATATCAATAACCTGACCGACCGCAATTATGCCGAGGCGGTGTTTTATGGTTTCGGTACCCGCAATTTCGCGCCGGCACCACCGATCAACGTGATGTCCGGCATTCAGTTCGCGTTTTAACGTCTTAAGGCAACCTTCGGAGACCGTATCATGCGATTATTACTCGGCTTTTCCTTGCTGCTCGTCAGTCTTGCCGGATCGACGCTGCAGGCCCATTCCATCTGGCTCGAGCAGGCCCAAATCACCTATCGCCTGGTTTATGGCCATCCCGGCGAGCCCGGAACCTTTGCCAGCCATAAGCTCCGGCGTATTCAGGCCTTCGATACGGCGGGAGAGACCAGCGATTTTACCGCTAAAGTCCAGCCTCAAGCCGTGGCGATCACCGTACCGGCTAACGCCGGTCTGATCACCGTGACATTCGACAACGGCTACTGGACCGACCCTGGCGATGGCTATGTCAACCAGCCCAAAACCCAATTTCCCCAGTCGTTGCAGGCTTTACGCTCGTTGAAATACAGCAAGAATCTGCTCGGCTGGCATGATCGTTTTGCCGAACCAGTCGGTTCGCGGCTCGAACTGGTGCCGCTTGACAATCCGTTAGTTTTGACCCCCGGCGATAGGCTACCGGTCAAGCTGTTGTACCAAGGAGGACCTATCGCAGGCACCGAGATCCATATCGAGGGCCAGTCAGCGACCTATACGACCAATGAGCGGGGGATAGCCGAAGTTGCCCTGCCCGACCGGTCATGGCAGTACCTGTCGGCTACCTACTCGCGGCCGCTGCCGAGCGATCCCAAAGCAGATACGGTTGCACATACGGCGAATTTGGTATTTCGTTGGCGTTGATGGTGGTGCAATGTCACCCAACTCCTTTACCATGCAAAACGCAACCTGCAGCCCGACACATGTCCAGGACTAACTGTCCTTGGACGAGTCCGGCTTTTCTTGCAGTAAAGACTTGAGGCGAACGATTTCAGCCTCTGCCTCGCGCCGGGCTGAAGCTTCTTGCTGACGGGCCGCCGCTTCTGCTTCAGCCCGCCGCGCATACTCGGCTG
>CAYFSA010000097.1:0-10933 GCA_964345605.1 uncultured Ectothiorhodospiraceae bacterium | reverse complement strand
CTGACCGGTCCGCGCTGGGAATTGATGGCGGCGCGTGCCCAATCGGGTTTGTCTCAGATGGAATTCGCGCGCGCACTTGGAGTGTCGAAGCGGACGCTGGAAAATTGGGAGCAGGGCAGAGTCCAGCCAACGGGAGCCGCACGGCAGCTTCTACGGCTTGCAGCCCAGTTTCCAGATACGGTGAGCCGGCTCGCTACAATGACAAATTAAGGCTAACGGGCTGGGTGCGAGCGATCCGCTGCTCTCGCCCCATTCCTTGTATTTGGAGCTGGGGGACTCGTCTGAGCCCCGGCAGGCGGCCTATCGAGAACTGTTCCGCACGGGCTTGGACGAAGCGGCTCTCGCGGAACTGCGCTTGGCGATTCAGCAGTCCCAGCCCATCGGCAGCGAGCGGTTCTTGCAGCAGATCGAACAGATGACCGGGCAACGGCGTGAGGCGCGCCCGCGTGGGCGACCGCGTCTGGAGCCGGATGGGCCGGCGGTGTTGCGATCGGCTCAAAGGGGCCAGGCTCGAATTAATTTTGTGCTAGACTCTCAGCATGCCAAGACGCCCTACGTTTGCACATTGCCGACTACCCACATCACATTATCCAGCGTGGCCACAACCGCGCGGTTTGCTTCTTTGCCGAAGAGGACTATAGAATAATTCGTGCCTGGCCCCTTTGATTTACCAACGCCCGCATCAGCAAGCAGCCGATGATGTACGAGAGTCCGAAGTTCGAGTCCATCGACATCGATACGCCGGCCGATTGGGAGTTTGGCTTGGTTGCCGCTGGGTATCTGCTGGAGTCACAGGTATGAAGCAGTTTGCGGCCGTGATCGAACGCTGCCCTAGGACCGGCTATTATGTTGGCTTTGTCCCTGGGTTCCCCGGTGCTCACACTCAGGCGGAAACGCTGGACGAGTTGCAGGGCAACCTGAAAGAAGTCATTGAAATGCTTTTGGAAGATGGTAATCCCGTGCTCGAATCTGAATTTGTCGGTGTGCAGCAGATTGCGTTGGCCTGATCCGTGGGACAGCTTCCAGTACTCAAGCCTGGAGAGGTTGTCGCAATACTATTGCAGTTGGGTTTTGTTGAGGTAAGGCAACGGGGTTCGCATAAGCAGTTTCGGCACCCTGACGGTCGGGGAACCACTGTTCCTGTTCACGGGGGCCGCGATATCTCGCCGCCGTTGTTGCGCCAAATCATCAAGGATATCGACCTGACGCCTGATGAATTTTTGGCCAATCGATGACTGAATCATTTTAAACAAAGATTGAAACCCGTGATTTAATGCAATGAGGCATAGTGGAACACCAATGAGAGCCCTCGTGATCTGCCCCCCGATGCTGGGCATGATCGACCACTTCTAATCTCTGTTCGACCAGCACGGCTGGGAGGTCACCGTCCCCAAGGTGATCCAGACCCTTCAATGGTATCGTCTAACGCTTCAACCCGAACGAATTCCCGCGGCCGATCCGGTGGCCAGCCTTGATGTCGCCCTGTTGGCCCGCGAAGTGCTCGAACCCGTACTGGGTATTACAGATCCCCGACGCGATGAGCGCATCGACTTCCATCCTATCCCGGTAAGGGGATTGTATGGCGTGGCTGGCGGGTGAGTATTGGGGCGCGTGTTCCCGTTCTCGGGCTTAGGCTATAGCATCTCGAACTCGCTCGAGCCGCTGTTTGACGTCTTTTGCCAACTCGCCAACCGCGGGATTATCTACAAGCTGCAAGACCTCTTCCGGGTCCATAAATGCCACTATCACGGCGCCCATGTTGCGCAGCGGCACGACCCGTGCCCGGCCGATATAGGCCGCGGCCCCGAAGGCTTCGGTGTAGACCACGTCATGATAGGAGGGATCCGGCTCGTTGAGCTGGGGGAAGCGTGCTGCCTGAGCCGCCCAGTCGAATTGTCCGGAATCGACGATGGCCCCGCCGATGGAGGTACCAATGTGTCTTAAAGCGCCTCAGGGCCTGATGGATCAATTTTTTAGGGGCGTGTAGAATTACGCCTAAGTTAACCGTTGTCCCGTGTCAGCGTATCTTCGACGAGAAGGAAAGCCTGCCTCCATGACTACGACGTCGTCCGATCAGACCATTGCCTCAACTCATCCCTTTCGCTTTTGGGACCTGGCCGGCATTATTTTGCTGCCAGAGCTGCGCTTTAAAGTGGTGGCCCTTGTTTATGGCTTGGCCATTGCGCTGCTCTCGCTGGCACTGCCGGTTTCCGTGCAAGTCTTCGTGGAAAGTGTGGCCAATACCGGCCAGCTCGATCCTGTGCTGGCGGTCAGCTTCATCTTGATGGTGCTGTTGACCGGCGGGGCTGTGTTTACTGCCTTGCAAATCTACGCCATGGATTTGTTCGAGCGCCGCCTGTTCGCGCGCATCGTCTCCGAGATCGCCATGCGCCTGATGTATGCCGACATGTCCAGCCTGGAGCATTTCGATCGCGATGACTTGCTCAATCGGTATTTCGAAATACATACCATTCGCAGTGCCTTGCCGCCCCTGGTCACCGGCGCGATCGCCTTACTCCTGCAAAGCGTGGTCGGCTTGGCCGTGGTGACTTTCTATCATCCGTTCTTTTTCGCGTTCAGTATTTTGTTTGGCCTGACAGTGATCGTGGTTTGGCGCTCCCTGGACAAACCAGCAGTGCGCACGGCCATTGCTTCCTCCTATGCCAAATACGATGTCGCCGACTGGCTAGAGACCCTGGGGCGTAATAACAGCTTTTTCAAATCCCGCCGCGCCATCGACTATGCCCTGGAAGAAACCGAGCGCCAGAATGCGGTCTTTTTGGAGCGCCACCGCGATCACTTTCACTATGTTTTTTCGCAGACCATCGGTTTCTTGCTGGCCTATGTCATCAGCAGCGTCACCTTGCTCGCCTTAGCCGGCTGGCTGGTGATCCTGGGCGAGATGACCCTCGGCCAATTGGTGGCTGCCGAGCTGATCCTCACCGGCGTGTTCGCCAGTATGTCCCGGTTCGGCTATTACCTGGAGCTGCATTACGATGTCTGCGCGGCTATGGACAAGCTTTCGGCGTTTTACCGCTTGCCGCTGGAAGAGCGCGACACGGACAAGCGCAAGCTGGCTACCGACTGGTCGCCGTCGCTGGAATTGCGGCAGGTTCGCCATAGCACTCCGGAAAAGACGTTTCAGGTCAACGCGAGCTTCCCCGCCGGTACATCGGCGCTGGTGGCCGCCGAGGACACCATGATGATCAAATTGATCACCGATTGGCTGCAACGCTTTCGCGAGCCCGATTATGGTGAGGTGCTGGTCGGCGGCGAGGATGTCAGTGATTTGGTGGCCCAGGACCTGCGCGATGATATCGCCGTGATCGATTCACCACTGGTGCTCGATGGCGCCATTGCCGATTACATGGCGTTAGCCGATCCCAATGTGACCCGTCCCCGGATGCGTGAGGCCCTGACCAACGTCGGTTTCGGCCCCACCCTGGAGCAATTGCCGGAGGGCTTGGAGACCCACTTGCTGCCGAGCGGCTATCCCTTGTATTGGACCGATACCCTGCAGGTCAAGATTGCCTTTGCCGTGTTGACGCGGCCGAAGATCATGGTGTTGACGCCGCTGATTGACAGTCTGACACGGGATCATCGGCGCCAAATATTGCAATACATCAATTCGCTCGAAGGCACCACCTTGATTTATTTCTCCAATCGGCGCGATCTAGACTTGTTCGACCGCTATTTCACCGTCTATCCAACGCATCAGGCGTGTTTCAATACCCTGGACGAGCTGCGGCTCAGCGAAGGCTTACCCCACTATGGGATGAGTGAGGTGTAGGTGATGCGTTATCCCGAGTATCCGATTGTTCACCGCCAGCTCAGCGACTTCGCTCAGCCTGAGCACATCGAGCGCATGCACACCCTGCATCGGCTGCGTTTGCCCAAGCCGCTGCAGGTGCTGTTTGTGCTGGTCCTGGCGGCGATGGTTGTCATTACCTTGATCCTGATTTTCGTGCCGTGGCGACAGGTTGCCGCCGGCTCGGGCAAAGTGACCGCCCTGGATCCGGCCAAACGTCAGCAACCGATTACTGCCCTGACCGAAGGCCGGGTGAGAAGCTGGTACGTGGTTGAGGGCCAAACAGTCGAGAAAGGCGAGCCGCTGGTGGAAGTCGTCGATCTGGACCCGCAATTGATCTCGCGCCTCAATGCCGAGCGCGCGGCCATGCTGAGCCGCTACGAGGCGGCCAAGGCCGCCACGGAAACCGCCCAGCTCAATCTTGACCGCAAAAAACGTCTGCTAGACCAGGGCCTGGCCTCGCGCAGCGAATACGAAGCCGCCAAAATCAAGGTCAAGGAGCTGCGGGCCAAGGAAGCCGAGGCCCAGGCCGCGCTCACTAAAACCGATACCATTGTCGAGCGGCAATCGAGCCAGTTAGTGACCGCGCCGCGCCGAGGGATTGTGATCGATATCCAGGCGGGCGATACGTCGACCTTTGTTAAGGCCGGCCAGCGCCTGGCGACCTTCGTGCCCACCGATGTCGAATTGGCCGCCGAGCTGTATATCAGCGGCCTGGATGCGGCGCTGGTGTCACCGGGGCGCAAAGTGCGGCTGGAATTCGAGGGCTGGCCGGCAGTGCAGTTCGGCGGCTGGCCGGCGGCGGCGGTCGGCACTTTCGGCGGGATTGTCACCGCGGTAGATCCGGCCGCCTCACCGAACGGCAAGTTCCGCGTGCTGGTGGCCGAGGATCCGGAAGACCCCTGGCCGGATGGTCAATACCTGCGGCTCGGCTCGCGGGCGAGCGGCTGGATTCTACTCAATGAGGTTCGGCTCGGCTATGAGGTATGGCGCCGGCTCAATGGCTTCCCGCCAGCTCCGCCGAACGCCGGCAATACTCAGCAAAGTGGTTCTGGTGCGCAGACGAAGTGATGCCATGATGGCCAACGCGGCAACTGCAAACGGGATGATCCAGGGGCGAGGTACTGGCGGTTGGTGGCGAATCGTGCGGCTGCTGAGTCTTGGGCTGCTGAACGTGGCGGCGAGCCTGGCGGTCTGCGCTGAGACGCCGGATGACGCCTCGGTAACTCCGCAAGCGGTATTGCAATCGGCGGCAACCCATTACCCCAAGGTGCTGGCGGCATTGCAAAAACGCGAGCAGGCCGCCGCCGAGCGCCAGGCTGCTAAAGGTGCCTTCGACCTGAAGTTCAAACAGGAATCTCGGTTTTGGGCGGCGGGGTATTACGATTTCAAGCAGGTCGACTCCAAGCTGGTCAAACCACTCGGGCCCATGGGGGCCGAGGCCTTTGCCGGCTATCGGATTGCCGAGGGCGATTTCCCGGTTTATTGGGACGAATACGAAACCTTGAGCGGCGGGGAATTCAACTTCGGGCTCGTGTTCTCCTTACTGCGGGATCGAGCCATCGATCCCCGCCGTTTCGAGGTTCGTATCGCCGAGCTGGACCTGAACAAGGCCGAGCTCGGACTCATGGCGACCCGTTTCCGTGTTCAGCACAAGGCCCTCAAGGCCTATTGGAAGTGGCTGGCGGCAGGGCGCAAGCTGATCATTTACCGGCAGTTGCTGGCCTTGAGCGAGCGCCAGCGAGTCGTGCTGGAAAAGCGGCTGGCCGCCGGCGAGATCGCCTCGATCGTGCTGGTGGAAAATCAGCAAAACGTGCTCAAGCGCCGGGCCAAGGCCCTCGAGGCTAAACGCGATTTCGCGGCGGCCGGGACCGCCTTGAGCTTGTATTTGCGGGATGCCGACGGCACTCCGGCGTCGCCGGCAGCCTATCAGTTACCGGCGGATTTTCCGTCCCCGGATCCGGCGATGACGGTTGATGTCACGCAGGATCAACAGCGGGCGCAGGCTATGAATGCCGACCTCGCGAGTTTGCAAGTCAAGCAGGCGCAGGCCCGGGAGAAACGCCAGCTGGCGCGCAACAAACGCCTACCGCGGCTGGATGTTAAGGTCAAGGCCGCGCGGGACATCGGCACGGGCAAAAAAAGCCGGCGGGGCACGGATTTGATCTTCCAGGTGCAAGTCGAGGTGCCGCTGGGCCGGCGCAAGATTCGCGGTGAACTGGCCGCGGCTCAGGCCAAGCTCCATAGCCTGGAACAGGAGCAGCGCTTGCTGGCCCAGGAGCTGGATGCTGAAATCGTTCAATTAGCCCAGGTGATCAAGACCGCTGCCAGTTTGGTGGATGTCCTCAAGCAGGAAGTCGCCCAGGCCATGGCCTTGCGGGCCGCCGAGGCGGTGCGTTTCGAGGAAGGCGCCAGCGATTATTTTCTGCTCAACAACCGTGAGGAGCGTACCGCCGAATCCCGGGTGCGCCTGGTTGAAGCCCAATATGACTATCAAACGGCGCTGGCTGATTATCAGGCAGTGACTGTCGATGCCGAGGCATTCGGCATCGACATGGCGCGCGCGGCCGAGGTCTTGCCAGGCGTTGAGCCGCGTTAGACTCTGTTGACCATTGGAGGAAGGCTGGAATGGCCTTTTCTACTATGCCTGCGCTGGCGCTGCCAGCGGCCTTTCGCCGGACCGCCGCCAGATATGCCGAGCAACCGGCGATTGGTTACGGCAATGATGACTACCTGACTTTCGCCGAGGTGGACCAGGCCTCGGATCGTATTGCAGCAGGTTTAGCTAAACAGGGCCTCTTGCCGGGCGAGCGCCTCGCGCTGTATGCCCCCAACGGCCCGGATTTTTGCTTGGCCTATCTCGGTATTGTCAAAACCGGGGCGGTGGTCGTGCCCATCAATGTCATGCAAAGTGCCCCCGAAATTGATTATATTTTGCGCGATGCCGGCGTGCGCGGGCTGTGTTACGACACGGTATTTAGCGAAACCGTGACCGCGCTCGAGGCGGTTGCCGCGGGCACGACGTTTACCGTCGAGTTCGGCGGCGAGACATGGCAGCGCTGGTTGGACAATTCAGCAGCCCTCCCACCGACGCCGGAGATCGAGCCGGCTGCCGATCTCGCGGTATTGCTTTATACCTCGGGCACGACGGGCCATCCCAAAGGCGCGATGCTTAGCCACGCCAACCTCTATACCAATACCGTCAGTTGTATGGCCGCCCTGCAATTGCAGCCCGGCCACGACCGGGTGCTGACCGTGCTTCCCATGTTTCATGCCTTTGCTGCCACGGTCGGCATGCTGCTGCCGCTGCTCCATGGTTTGACCCTGGTGACTTTGCCGCGCTTTGAGCCCGAGGCTGTGGCTCGCGCCGTGGGCCAATTCCGCTGTACCGTGCTGCCGGCAGTGCCGAGTATGTTCAATGTGCTGCTGCGCTTGCCCGCGCATGTCGATGCTCAACTGGCCTCGCTACGGTTTTGTATCTCCGGGGGCGCGGCCATGCCGCAGGCGCTGCTGCAGCGCTTTGAGGAACGCTTCGGCATACCCATTCTGGAAGGCGATGGCCCGACCGAATGCGGGCCGGTGACCAGTGTCAATCCGGTCGATGGCGAGCGTAAAGTGGGTTCCATAGGCTTACCGATTCCGGCTGTCGAAATGCGGATTTTAGACGAGCAGGGCGAGGTTTTGCCGGTGAATACCGTCGGTGAAATCTGTGTGAGTGGGCCGAATGTGATGCGCGGCTATTGGAATCAACCCGAAGCCACTGCCGCTGCTTTCGCGGGTGATTGGTTCCGCACGGGTGATTTGGGTTATGTGGATGAGGACGGCTATTTCTACATCGTCGACCGTAAGAAGGACCTCATCATCGTCAATGGCATGAATGTCTATCCCAGGGCTGTGGAAGAAGCGCTGTATCGCGATCAGCGCGTGGCCGAATGTGCGGTGGTCGGCGAACCGGATGCCCGTCACGGTGAAATCGTGGTTGCTCACATTGTTCCGGCTAGCGGCAGTACCCTCGATACCGAGACCGTACGTGCTCACTGCCGTGAATATCTAGGCCGGCATGAAATCCCCAAACGTATCCATATCCTTGATTCATTGCCGAAAAATGCCGCCGGCAAGCTATTGAAACGCGCCTTGCGCAAAGCTGGCGAAGTCGAGCGAGGGGTGGATTTAAGCTCTGACACACCCTGAGCCCAGCTTGTTTAAACGGGTTGATCTTCCTCATAAGCCTTTTGGCTCAAGCATTTCGGGTAAGACAGGCTCGTTTGCCTCAGAGGCACCCGGTTGATCCGCGGCTTGAGCCTCGCTTGTCGACTGGCGCTCGCGTTGTGCTTCTGCCGCGGGTTTGCCAGCCTTTGTGTCCCGTTCGATCTCGAGTCGATAATCGACCGGCATGGTTGCCTGGGTCGCGATAATCTCGGCCGGAATCCGAACCCGTTGACCGGGTTGGAGCAGATCGGGATTGAGGTCGGGGTTGGCGTTGGCGATGCGCCGCCAATTGTCGATACCGCCCGTATACCAGGCTGCGATACGGGATAAAGATTCACCGGCGCGGATGGTGTGATAAATATCTTGCGCTGTCTTCGCCGGTGCCGGCCGGGACGGCTCTTCTGTGGCCACGGTCTGGGCCGCTGCCGGGGTTGACGAAGCTGTGTTTTGCTTGCCGGGCAAGAGGCTGCAGCCGCCGAGCAGCAAAGCGAGTATAACCATGGCGTTGCCGGCAATGGCCGCGGCTACGGGGCGGGGTCGCGAATGTATCGGCATAATCATGATGTCATCTGCGGTTTAGTTGCCAAGCTTATCTAAATAGCGCTGGGCCTTGGCGTTGTCGGGGTTGGCCTGCAGGGCGGCCCGCAGATGCTGCTTGGCGATCGCGGGCCGGCCGCTGTTGACTTCCACCACGGCAAGATAGAACAACGCCTCGTCGATGTAATCCGGCTGCAACTCGATCACCCGTTGATAATACGCCCGGGCTTGCTCCCAATTGCGTGCCTTGACCGCCAAAAAGCCCAGATTGAACAGCGCATCGGCGTGCTGCGGATGGTCTTCGATAACCTGCTCGAACTGCCTGCGGGCGGCGTCGAAATCCTTGAGCTGCCACAGGGCCAGCCCGCTCAGAAAGTTCAAATCCATGTGTTGTTGCAAGACTGCTGGCAGGGGCGGCGATTGCAGTGCCCGAATGCGCTGCAGAGCCGTCGCGGGATCGCGCCGAATGCCACTGCGCAACTTGTCTTCGAGCTGTCTGGCAAAGGCAGTGGCCGGCGCCGTTGCCCGTTTGGCCTCGGCTGGTAAGCTGGCCAGCTGGGTTTGCAGGGCCTGCCATTGATCGGCGGCAAGAGCCGCTTGCAGCGTTTGCCAAGTTACGTTGGCAGGGCCCGCTGCTGTCTGCTGCGGCGGCTTGTCGGCGGTATCACTGGCCGGCGTGGCCGGGCTTGGCGCGAAGGCGGGGCGGCTGAGGAAATAACCCGCCCCAGCCAGGCTGATCAGTAAAATCATGCCGAGTGCAGCGATCAGCCAGCGCTTGGCGCGGCGATGGTCGCTAGGGCTGCCGGCCGCCTGACTTGCTGGCGCCGGGGGCGCCTTGTCCGGGGCATCAATCTGTGCGGTTAAATCGATTTCATCGGCCTGTGAAAAGGATGGCGACGGGCTCGCCGGGGCAGGCGCCGCCGGCAGGGTTTGCAGATAGCTCGCCAGCGCTTGCGCGGGGCGGGTGGGCAAATGGGTTTGAGCCAGCCGATCAAGCGCCATGGCCATGTCGGCTGCCCGGGCAAAGCGCTCGATGCGGGCCGGCGCCAGGGCTTGCCGGAAAACCTCGACCAACGGCTCGCCCAAGGCGCCGAGGTCGCAGGCGGCATAGATGCGAGGGTCGAAACGATACTGGCGGATTTGTTCAATCACTGCGAGCAGGTCGCCGGTGAACAAGGGCTTGCCGGTGATGAGCTCATGCAGCACGACACCGGTGGCGAAAATATCGGAGCGGGCATCGAGTGATTCACCCCAGGTTTGCTCCGGGGCCATATAAGCTGTCTTGCCTTTGAGCGTACCGAGCTCGGTCACCGCTTTTTGGGTGGCGGCCTTGGCGATCCCGAAATCGATCAGCTTAATTTGCCCGTCGTTGGTGATGAAAATGTTATGTGGGCTGATATCCCGGTGGACGATATTGAGCGGGTGGCCGTCTGGATCGGCCAGATGATGGGCATAATCCAGGCCATCGCAAACACGAGCCACGATATGGCAAATCATGGCCAGCGGCAGCGGATTGGCCGTTTCCTGGGCGGCTTTGTGAAGCGAGGCGAGATCTCGGCCGGCCAAGTATTCCATGGCAATGCAATAGGTGGCTTCCCAGCGGCCGAAATCATAGATTTGCACAATATTGGGGTGCTGCAGATGCGCCGCGAGCCGCGCTTCGTCGATAAAGGCTTGCACCAGCGCTTGATTGTCGGCGAGATGGGGTAACACCCGCTTGATCGCGACTTGTTTTTCAAAACCGCTTTCGCCGCTGAGCCGGGCGCGATAGACCTCGGCCATGCCGCCCCTGCCGAGGCAGTCAAGCAGGCGATAGCGCTGTTGTATAGGGGTTGCGGTCATAGCGAGTCTGGCGTTATCAGCGCGCCCGGGCGGCAAGCGAGGGCTGGATTGGAAATGCCTGAATCAAGCAGGTGTCAGGCCTTGAAGATGCTGGGTATGGTGCCATGTCGCCGGCATGACGGCAATGGCGAAGCACCGCGTGAGCGCCCTGCCACACGGCCGGTCCCGACAGGGCACTCAGGCATCCAAGTTGGGGATCAGCGCGCTTTCCAGACGCTTGATCTGATCCTTTAACAGCAAGCGCCGCTTTTTCAAACGCCGCAACAATAATTGATCCACGGTCGGATCATCCGTCATGTGCTCGATGATCCGATCGAGATCGTGGTGTTCGAGTTTCAAAGCCCGCAATTGACTAACGAGGGAGGAAGATGACGCGCTGCTCATAATGACTCGATCGCTTCCAGCCTGGTTCGGCATAAGTGGTGGTGACGCCATGGACTTGCCCATGGGCTGCCCGGGGTGTCTGCCTGGCAAGGAGTAATTGCGGTAAGGATACCGCTCTGGGCGGCGCTCGGGTAGGGGCGAGTGGCCCGAATG
>CAYFSA010000096.1:0-10950 GCA_964345605.1 uncultured Ectothiorhodospiraceae bacterium | reverse complement strand
CAAATAGGTTTTGGTCGCTTTCCGGCTCGGGATGATCGTTTTCAGAAAAACCTCACCTTGCTTGGGAACCAGCGAACACGCGATGGCTTAAGTCAATGGCAGTGAGGCGGAGCCTCGGCATCAGACAACGACCTTGCTAGGACTGCTTGGCCAACGGCATGTGCAACTATATTCGGACTCAGGATAAGGTGGGTGCGCAATGGCGGTTTGAAGTGCTCAATGTCGATTTTCAAGCTGCACGGCGGTATTTTCCGGCATGAACAAGCCGCGGCGCCAGTTATGGCCCCGGCGATCGGTCGGCCAGGGCAGCGACAGTGCGGCATGCGAATAGTCAAATTAGGACAATCGCTTATGCCGCCTTTTCCATGGCCGGATGCGCTGTCGGTTGTGCGGTTTGCATGGCTTCATCCACCAGCTCGATCCAATGCCGCACCGGCGTGCGGCCAGCGCCATCGAGATGGGTCTGGCAGCCGATATTGGCCGTGACGATCAGATCGGGATGGCCGGCCTCCAGGGCATCGAGCTTGTTATCGCGCAATTGCTTGGCGAGCTTGGGCTGGGTGATAGAGTAGGTGCCGGCGGAGCCGCAGCATAAATGAGGGTTGCTGACCGGGGTCAGCTGAAAACCAAGACGGTTGAGCAGGCGTTCCACCGCCCCGCTGAGGTGCTGGGCATGCTGCAGGGTGCAGGGGCAATGGAAGGCGACGCGCGTGTTGGGTTGGAGATTCAGGGGACTTAAATCCTCGGCAGCCAGAATCTCAACTAGATCCTTGGCCAGTCGGCTGACTTGGCGGGCCTTGTCGGCATAGGCCGGATCGTCGGCCAGGATTTCGCCATATTCCTTGACAAATGCACCGCAGCCGCTGGCGGTTTGCACAATGGCTTCGGCGCCGGCTTCGATGGCCGGCCACCAGGCATCGATGTTCGCCCGGATACGGGCCTTACCGGCTTGTTGCGCGTTGAGATGATAATCGATCGCGCCGCAGCAGCCAGCTTCTGGAACGGTACTCACCTCAATGCCGAGCCGGGCGAGTACGCGGGCGGTGGCGGCATTGGTGTTGGGGGCCAGGGCCGGTTGCACGCAGCCATCGAGGATCAGCATGCGGCGGTTAAGATTGGCAGCTGGCGCAGGAGTGGGGGCATCACTGTCAAGTTGAGCGGTGGCATGTTTGTGATGCTGGCGGGGCAGCTTGGTTTTGAATGCGCCCGGCAACAGCGGCCGCAGTCCTTGACCCAGGCTGACCAGAAATTTGACCAGACCGGTTCGCACCAGCGTTTGGCGCAGCCCGAAACGCAGCAGCCGTTCGCGCCAGGGCCGCTTGACCTGTTCTTCGACGGCCTGGCGGCCAATGTCCAACAGTTTGTGGTACTCGACCCCGGATGGACAGGTGGTCTCGCAATTGCGGCACGTCAGGCACCGATCCAGATGCAATTGAGTCTCAGCGGTGGGCGGCGCCTCGGGGTCGCCGCCTTCCAGCGCTGCTTTGATGAGATAAATCCGCCCCCGGGGGCCGTCGCGCTCGTCGCCCAGGAGCTGATAGGTCGGGCAAGTCGCATTGCAAAAGCCGCAATGCACACAATTGCGCAAAATGCGATCAGCCTCGCGAATTTGCGGTGATTCCAAGGCCTTAGCAGAGAATTGCGTCTGCATGGTTTATACCTCCGCGTACAGCCGGCCGGGGTTGAAAATCCCGTGCGGATCGAGTTGGGCCTTTAATGCCCGATGGTAGCGGGCCAATGCCGCCGGCAGGGGGGTGAACGGCTCGGCGGCCCCCGGCGTGAAGCAGGTGGCATGGCCTCCGCGGGCACTGGCGAGAGCGCGGATCTCGGTGGCCGGGACGTCGCTGCGCAGCCAGCGCTGGGCGCCGCCCCAATCGAGCAGCCAGTCGCCCGCAAGCGTCAGTGGCGGGATGTTGAGCGGCAGGGACAGCCGCCACAAGGGCCGGGTGTCGGTATCACGCTGAAAAAACGGTAGGCGGTGCTCGCGCAGCTCGGTCCAGAAACCGTTGTCCAGCGGCTCGCCGCCGAGGCTTTTGGCAGTGGCCTCGACCGAACCGTGGCCGCCTTCCAGGCGCAGCAGCAGCCGGCCGTCACTGTAGGCAGCGGCCGTGATGGGCAGCGGCCGCTGGCCCCAGGCAGCGAGTTTTTCCAGGGCGACCGGCAGGCTGAGCTCGAGCTGCAGGCTATGGCTGGCGAGCGGTTGGGGCAGCACTTTGAGCGAGACCTCGGTGATGGGACCGAGTATGCCGAGGCCGCCGACCATCAGCCGTGACAGGTCATAGCCGGCAACATTTTTCATAACTTCGCCGCCGAAGCGCACCTCCTCACCCTGATGGGTGATGACCCGGGTGCCGAGGACGAAATCGCGTACCGCGCCCGCCCAGGGCCGGCGCGGCCCGGACAGACCGGTGGCGATCATGCCGCCGACCGTGGCGTTAGGGCCGAAATGCGGCGGCTCACAGGCGAGCTGCTGACCGGCGTCGGCCAGGGTCGCTTCCAGGGCGCTCAGTGGGGTCCCGGTGCGCACCGAGACCACCAGCTCGGCGGGGTCGTAGAA
Source organism: uncultured Ectothiorhodospiraceae bacterium (assembly GCA_964345605.1). Taxonomy (GTDB): domain Bacteria; phylum Pseudomonadota; class Gammaproteobacteria; order CAYFSA01; family CAYFSA01; genus CAYFSA01. The sequence goes on along the minus strand of CAYFSA010000096.1, from coordinate 8,393 downwards.
GGTGATGCCCTGATGGCCGCTTAACTCGAGGATTTCACCGTCGACCGGCCGGCCGTAAAAGGCTTTGGTGCCGCCCCCGACCAGACGCAGCGGGGTTTTTTCGACATTGGCCTGGCGTACCTGCTCGCCGAATTCGGCGCTACGGTCCTGACGAGTGACTTGGCTGGACGCTGACATACGTGACCTCAAAAACGCGGCAGTTCGGGATGGGGCAGCTGTCCATGATGCACGTGCATGGCACCGAATTCGGCGCAGCGGGCCAGAGTCGGAATGTTCTTGCCTGGATTGAGCAATTTGTCAGGGTCGAAGGCCGCCTTGACGGCATGAAAGACCGTCAGCTCGGCGGATTGAAACTGGCTGCACATTTGGTTGATTTTTTCTCGGCCCACGCCGTGCTCGCCGGTGATGCTGCCGCCGACCTCGACACACAGCTCCAGAATCCGCCCGCCTACCTGCTCGGCCAGCTCCAGTTCGCCGGGTTTGTTGGCGTCGTAGAGGATCAGCGGATGCATGTTACCGTCTCCGGCATGAAAGACATTGGCGACCGGCAGCCCAGATTCCTTGGACAGCTCGGCAATCCCGGACAACACTTTGGGCAGTTGCCGTTTGGGGATGGTGCCGTCCATGCAGTAATAATCCGGCGCCAGCCGGCCCACCGCCGGGAAGGCGTTCTTGCGGCCTGCCCAGAAGCGGGCGCGTTCTTGCTCGCTGCGGGCCAGGCGAATATCCGCCGCCCCGGCTTGGGCGAGGACTTCGCGCACCCGCTCGCAATCGCTTTGGACATCGGCTTCCACACCATCGAGCTCGCACAGCAGAATAGCCGCGGCATCGACCGGATAACCGGCGTGGATAAAATCTTCGGCGGCCCGTAAGGCGAGATTGTCCATCATTTCCAGCCCGCCGGGGATGATCCCGGCGGCGATGATATCGGCGACGGCATGGCCGGCTTCCTGCACATCGTTGAAGCTCGCCATGATGACCTTGGCCGATTCCGGCTTGGGTAGTAGCTTGACCGTGATCTCGGTAATCACTCCAAGCATGCCCTCGGAGCCGGTGTACAGGGCCAGCAGATCCAGGCCGGGCGAATCCAGGGCTTGTGAGCCGACCGTGAAGCGTTCGCCAGCCATGCTGATGACCTCGAGCTTGAGAATATTATGCACCGTCAGGCCGTATTTCAGGCAGTGGACGCCGCCGGCATTCTCGGCAACATTGCCGCCGATGGAGCAGGCGATCTGCGAGGAAGGGTCCGGGGCGTAATACAACCCATAGGGCGCGGCGGCCTCGGAGATGGCGAGATTGCGCACCCCCGGCTGCACCCGCGCCGTGCGGGCCTGCGGATCGATTTCGAGAATCTGCTGAAAGCGCGACATCACCAGCAGTACCCCCTGGGTCAGGGGCATGGCACCGCCGGACAGTCCCGTGCCCGCGCCGCGGGTGACGATGGGGACCTGCAATTCCCGGCAGGTGCGGATCAGGGTCTCGATCTGGGCGAGGTTGTCCGGCAGGGCCACTAGCATGGGCAGCACCCGATAGGCCGACAGGCCGTCGCACTCGAACGGTTTGAGATCCTCGGTGCGATGCAGCAGGGTCATATCCGGGCTGGCCTGGTGGATGCGGGCGATCACGGTGTCGCGGTCGACCACCGGCAGCTCGCCATCGAGGCGTGCGTCATAGAGGATGCTCATGGCTCGACTCCGCTCGGCTTAAAGGATAGCCCGACGGCGCTGCCGCTTGCGCGCCGCTGGGGGCAATTCAACGCCCAAGTATCCGCTTATTGCGGTACGCAAAAAACCGATAATCCGTCAGTTTTTATGTCCTTCCAGGGGTTGGGCTACTGCCATCAAGTGAGGCACTTAAGTCGTCGGGTTACGCTGCGTTAACCCGACCTACGGCGCCGGCTAGGGTCGGTTTCAACCGACCGCGGCGCCTGTATGGATGCCCGGCAGGCGGGTTGAAACCCGCCCTACAGGCACCCTGCCGGGCAGCGCATGAGCTTAATTGAGTGGCAGTGAAGCAGCGGATCACTGCTATTAGGGTAGGAGGCTGAGCATGCCGTTTTTTTAGTCAACGACTTCTAATATACTGCACAGGATTTGTGCCAACGCGGCATTATCAGTTTGATTCCCATTCATCGACTTTGGTAGAGATAGACCATGTATAACGGCACGAGTATTACCCAGTACATCATCGAGGAACAGCGTCATCATGCGGGCGCGACCGGTGAATTTACCTCCTTGCTCAACGACGTTGTCACGGCTTGCAAGGTGATCTCCAATTTGGTCAATAAGGGCAACCTGGTTGGGGTGCTCGGTGCGGCCGATACCCGGAATGTGCAGGGCGAGGATCAAAAGAAGCTGGATGTCATCTCCAACGAGGTCTTCCTCAAGTCCAATGAATGGGCCGGACACATCGCGGCCATGGCTTCCGAGGAGATGGACGATATCTACCAGATCCCGGCCGAATCGGTTCACGGCAAGTATCTGCTGACCTTCGATCCGCTGGATGGCTCCTCCAATATCGATGTCAATGTATCGGTGGGCACGATTTTCTCCATCCTGCGCTGTCCGCCGGCCGATCGCGACCGGCCGACCCGCGAGGACTTCTTGCAGCCGGGTACCGAGCAAGTTGCTGCGGGCTATACCTTATACGGTCCTTCGACCATGATGGTGCTGACAACCGGTCAAGGGGTGAACGGCTTCACGCTGGATGCGGATATCGGCGAGTTCATTTTGACCCATCCGAATATGACTGTGCCCGAGGACACCAAGGAATTCGCCATCAATGCCTCCAATATGCGCCACTGGGAGCCGCCGGTAAAACGGTATATTGATGAATGCCTGGCCGGTAAGGACGGCGCGCGCGAGCAGGATTTCAACATGCGCTGGATTGCGTCCATGGTGGCCGAGGTTCATCGCATCCTGACCCGTGGCGGTATTTTCATGTACCCCCTGGATGAGAAGATCAAGAAGAGTGGTAAGGAGGGACGGCTGCGGCTCCTGTACGAAGCCAGCCCGATGGCCTTCCTGGTGGAGCAGGCCGGTGGCCTGGCCAGCACCGGCCGCGAGCGTATCATGGAAGTCAAACCGCATGACCTGCACCAGCGGGTGCCGGTGATCCTCGGCTCGCGCAATGAGGTCCAGCGGGTGGCCGATTACTATAAAGAGTTTACTGGTTAATTTTTCACATGCATGAGGGCTGCAACAGCGCGTTGCCCCTCATTGCCTTGGCAATCTCATGGCTGCGTGATGGCGTTATTGATCGTTTTGCCGCGAGTCTGCAAGAGGCGCAAACAGAGCTGCGCGTTCTGCCCTGGTTAAACCGGTGGATTCGCTGACCTCGGTGGGCTCGGGATGGCCCACCCGATTGCGGCCGTTGGCCTTGGCCTGATAGAGCCAATGATCGGCTTCGGCGATAAGCTGCTCGGGGCTGGTGTCACTCGCGGCTGGGTAAATCGCGGTGCCGAAGCTAGCGGACAGACGAATGGGGCCGTCGCTGCTGGCCAGCGGGGTTTGCTCCAGCAGCCAGCGATGGCGTTCGGCCATATGAATGGCCGCCGGCAGGTTGGTGTCAGGGAGAACGAAAACGATTTCCTCGCCACCGTAGCGGCAGACAATATCGAGGCTGCGGCTGTTGCTCAGCCAGAGGCGAGCGACATGCTGCAGGGCTTCGTTGCCGATCGCGTGCCCATACGTGTCATTGATGCGCTTGAAATAATCCAGATCGGCAATGATCAGCGCCATGGGTTGGCCGTTGCGTCGCGTGCGGGCCATTTCCTGTACCAGGGCTTCGTTGAAACGCCGGTAGTTGCCCAGGCCGGTCAACCGATCGGTGCCTGCATCGATACGCAATGTTTCCAATTCCTGCCGCAGCTCGGTCACAGTGACCTGACAAGGGCAGTCGAGTAATCCTAGCGGGCAGTGAGGCTGCCCCGGCTTGGCCGCTTTTTGTTCCACTCAGTCCCTCATTATCGACTGGCTAATTTTCCAAGCGTTGTTTGAAATAACGCAGCAGGCGCTTGCGGAAGCGATTCTGGCGGTGTTTGCCGGCGCTGTCCAAACGCCGCTCAGCCACTTCGGCCAGGAGTTGATGCACTGATTTGCTACTGGCGTTGTCCGCTGGCGTGCGCTGCACATAACTGCCATCGGGTTGCATCTCCCAGGCCGAGCGCTGATCGCCGAGCTGGGCGTCCAAAATCATCCGCAGATCGGCACATAGATTGGCGTCGCTCACCGGGGTGACAACCTCGACCCGACTTTCCAAATTGCGCTGCATCAGATCGGCCGAGCCGATAAAGTATTCTTCCTCGCCGCCATTGCGGAAAAAGAAGATCCGCGAATGCTCGAGAAAGCGGCCGACGATGCTGACCACGCTCGCAGTCGTGGACAAGCCCGGCAGGCCGGGCCGCAGCCGGCAGGTGTCGCGCACGATCAGGTCGATCTTGACTCCGGCCCGCGCCGCGCGATATAGAGCGCGCACGATATCGATGTCTTCTAAGGCATTCATTTTCATCTGGATCAAGCCGTCGCCGTTCTGTTGGTGCTGCCGCGTCTCGCGCTCGATCTTGGCGATCATCTCGCTTTTCAGGATGTACGGGGCAGCCAGGATTTTGCGATAACGCGGCGGCGGGGAAAAGCCCGTGAGGGAATTAAACAGGCGGGTTAGATCGTCGCAAATTTCCTCATCGTTGGTGAACATGCCCAGGTCGGTATACAGTCTGGCCGTGCCGGGATGGTAATTGCCCGTGCCGATGTGGGCATAGCGGCGGATGCCGTTGAAATCTTTGCGCACGACCAGGATGGTTTTGCTATGGGTTTTCAGGCCGAGCACGCCGTAGGTGACATGGATGCCGACTTCCTCTAGGCGTCGGGCCCAGCGGATATTGGCCGCCTCGTCGAAGCGGGCTTTGAGCTCGACCAGCACCGCGACCTGTTTACCGTTATGGGCCGCATCGATCAGGGCGTCGATGACATCGCCCTCGGCCGAAGTGCGGTACAGCGTCATTTTCAGGGCCAGTACCTTGGGATCGTCGGCGGCGGTGCGCAAAAACCGCAGCACCGAGGTGGTGAAGCTTTCATAGGGGTGCTGCAGCAGCATGGGGCCGGTGCTGCGCAAAATATGAAAAATATTGCGGCGATCAAAGGTCAGTCGCGGGTTATCGATAGGAGTGTGTGGTCGGTCATGCAGTTCCGGGCGATCCAGGGCGGTGAGCTGAAACAGATCCCGCAGTCCCAGGCAACCATCCACCTCGAAGACATCCGCCTCGTCCAGGCCGAGTTCGGCCATCAGCATCCCCTTGCGGGTCGGGTCCATGCCTTTGGCGACCTCCAGGCGCACGATTGGCGCCATGTACCGCTCGCGCAGCTCGCTCTCGATGAGCTCGAGCAGGTCCTCGGCTTCTTCTTCTTCCTTTTCCACCACCGCGTTGCGGGTTACCCGGAACATTTCCGCGGCGACAATCTCCATGCCCGGAAACAGCAGATCGAGGTTATGGGTGATGACATCCTCGAGGACCACGAAATGCTGCGGCAGGCCCGGCACCTCGATGAAGCGGGGCGCGACGTCCTTGCTGACCGGGACCTTGACCCGGGCGAGTAAGTCTTCACTTTCGCTGTCGGCCGGATAGCGCAGCACGACCAACAGATTCAACGCGAGATTGGAGATAAACGGAAACGGATGACCCGGGTCCATCGCCAGGGGGGTGAGCACCGGAAAGATATCGGCCAGGAACTGCTCGCGCAAGGCTTGGCGCTGCGCTTGGTCGAGCTCGTGGTAGTCGAGCATATGAATGGCTTCGTCGCTCAGCTCGGCCACGATACGCCGGCGGATGTCCTGCTGGCATGCTTGGATCGAGCGGATTTCCTGATAGCAGGCGGCAATTTGCTCACTCGGCGTGCGCCCGTCCACGCTTTTCTTGCGCACGCCGGCGGCGATTTGTTGTTTGAGTCCGCCAATGCGTTTCATGAAGAATTCATCGAGATTGCTGCCGACGATGGCGAGGAATTTAATGCGCTCGAGCAACGGTGTGCGCGGATCTTCGGCCTCGTGCAGCACCCGTCGGTTGAAGGCAAGCCAGGTGAGCTCGCGATTGAGATAGAGCTCTGGGGCGTCCAGATCCATTTCGGCCGCGGTCTTGGCGGTCACGGGCGTGGCAGGAACCTCGGGTTGGGCTAGGGGTGGCTGGGGACGCGCTTGCGTCTGTTGCATGAGGCCTCCTGCTTGATGCTGGCGGTCGAAAAAGGGGGGTGGGTTATGCGCGCCGCTTGCTTAGGCAAGCGCCTGACTGTCAGTTAGCTTTAATAAAAATGTCATCATAATGAAACATGACTGAAAACAATCTTCAAACTCCGTACCTGTATGATAACACTTCCTGTTTGAAGCGGTTCCCAGTAGGGGAATATTGGCTTATGCGAGTTTGGAGAAGTTAAATGGTATTAAAGCCCTTGTTAGCGGCACTGGCGCTGCTGTCGGCCGTTTGGCTGAATGCGGCGCAAGCGCGTGATTATCTGTATATCGTCGGTTCCTCGACGGTATTTCCTTTCGCTACGACCGTTGCGGAAACCTTTGGTCGCAACACCGAGTTCAAGACACCCAAGGTAGAGGCGACCGGCACCGGCGGCGGCATGAAGCTGTTCTGCGGCGGCGTCGGCCAAAAGCATCCGGATATCGCCAATGCTTCCCGGCGCATCAAGCAGGCCGAGCTGGCGCGCTGCGCCAAAAACGGTGTGACCGATGTGATTGAGGTGAAAATCGGCTATGACGGCATTGCGTTGGCGAATTCTAAGGAAGCGCCCAAATTCAATCTGAGCCTGCGTGATCTGTATCTGGCCTTGGCCAAAGATGTGCCAAATCCCGATGGCAGCCAAACCCTGGTTGCCAATCCCTATGATAGTTGGGCCGACATCAACCCGGCGCTGCCCGCGCAGCAGATCGAAGTGCTGGGGCCGCCACCGACCTCAGGGACGCGCGATGCGTTTGCCGAGCTGGCGCTGGAGGGGGGCTGCCGCCATTTCGACTGGATTGCGGCTATGGAGGATCAGGATGAAGCCCGTTACAAATCGGTTTGTCATACCGTGCGTGAGGATGGTGGTTACGTCGCGGCCGGCGAGAACGACAATCTGATCGTTCAAAAACTGGTGGCCAATCCGAGCGCTTTGGGGATCTTCGGCTTCAGCTTCCTGGATCAGAATACCGATCGCATGCATGGCGCGCAGATCAATGGGGTGCCGCCGACCTTTGATAACATCGCCAGCGGCGATTATCCGATCTCCCGCTCGCTGTATATCTATGGCAAGCAAGCACATGTAGATGTCATTCCAGGCATGCGTGAGTTTTTGCGGGAATTCACCAGCGGGCGCGCTTGGGGAGATTTCGGTTATCTCACTGACAAGGGGCTGATTCCCATGCCGCCCCAAGAGCGGGCTAAGTACCGGCAAGCCGTGGAGAAGCTGCAGCCGCTGCAAAGTTTATAAACTCCGGCTGCCGGTCTTGGTGGTATGAGTTATTTCATAAGTTTTTACACCTCTTCCCCCCACGGGGGAAGAGGGTCCACGCTTTTTTGAGCGTTGTTGGATGTCAGCCGATAGTTCGATGGATATATTCAACTTAATCATCATTCTGTTCTTGCTCACCGGCCTGGGCTACTGGTTTGGCCGCCGGCGCGCGCTGGCCGCGACCAGCGGCGGTGGGGTGCGGGCCTTGCATTCCCTGCCGGTGTATTACGGGCTCTACGTGGCCATGTGGTGCGGTTTGCCAGCGCTGCTGTTCGTGCTCATCTGGACGGGGTTTGACGGGGTAGTATTGACTCGTCTTATGGCGGCGCAATTGCCGGACAACATTCGCGAATTGTCGCCCGACCAGTTTCGGCTCTGGCTGACCGATGCCAAGAACCTGGCCAAGGGCAAGATCATGTCAGGCGCGGTCGACCCCACCATCCAGGCGGCCGCCGAGCATTACCAGCGTCTGATGCAGATCAATCGCATGGCCTTGTTCGTGCTCGGGGTTGCGGTGGCCATGGTGGGGGCGGTGTTCGCCTTCCGCCGGATTCACCCAGCTATGCAGGCCCGGATCCGGGTCGAGCGCAGCGTCGAGTGGTTTCTGCTGATCTGCTCGATGTTGGCGATTTTCACGACCGTTGGCATTTTCCTGTCCGTGCTCTTCGAGTCGATACGCTTCTTCGAGAAGGTGCCGGTACAGGAGTTTCTGTTCGGTCTCAACTGGAGTCCGCAGACTGCTATTCGCGAAGGGCAGGTCGGTGCCTCCGGTACCTTCGGCGCGGTGCCCTTATTTGCCGGAACGTTCCTGATTTCGGCGATAGCCATGGCAGTGGCCGCCCCTATAGGCCTGCTGGCCGCAATCTATCTATCGGAATACGCCGGCCGCCGCTTGCGCGGCGT
>CAYFSA010000095.1:0-11052 GCA_964345605.1 uncultured Ectothiorhodospiraceae bacterium | reverse complement strand
CGACCCGGCGCCGGGTCGTGGCGGCGAATGCAGAACTGCGCCTGGAGCTCGATAATCGCATTGTCCGCCAGCTTCCTCTGCTGCGCCCGCAAAAATGGGCGGTGCGTCATTTTTTTATCAGTGAGCAAATCGGCTTCGCCGACTGGCGCCTGACCACGGCGGACGGTCACCTGCTGGCGAGCGGCAGCAATCAGCTCTGCGGTGGTGAACTAGCCCATTTCTGCTGGCGAGTGCCGCGTTCCAGATCGGTTTGAGCGCGCTTGACCGGCTTTTGGCGCACGGTTACTCGCCAGCATCGATTTCGTATTCAGCCGCCAGCCAGTCATCCAACTCCCGGCCGGGCAGGAAGCCGCGTTTTAATGCTTTGAAATAGGCGCGTTCCTGGATGCGATGGAAACGCTCGCTCGGTACGGGGTTGGTTTGCCAGGATTTATGGCGCGGCAGGTTGGCCAGAGCGATTTGCGGCGCGGGCTGCCGCCGCTCTTGGCGGAACAGGCGCGGCTGTGGTGCTTCGCGCAGACGCCACAGGGGATTGCTCGTTACACTGGGGTCGGGCGAATAATGCAAGGAGGAAGTCGAAGACGGATAATTGCGTGTCATGGTGCTACCTCAAGTTGGTGCATCCTGGCTCGAGTCATCCCTGTACAATAAAGGAAACGCCACAAAAGAACTGCCCGCAGGCGATGTAGTAAGCTTGCGCAGGAACAGGCTCTGCGTCAGCAAATACCTAACAGACTAGCATTTGTTCAGCCATTGCCTATCCGAGTAAACACTGAGCCGATCACATAAAAAACGCTTCGTTGCCTCGACTCATTGTGCCTTCTGGTTAGACAGCTGAAACTTGCACAAGTTGATGGCTCGTAGATGGCTCATGCCGCTAATCGGCGCTGAGCGTCCAGGGCGTAAGCTGGCAGCCTTGCGCATCGCAGCGCAGTACACTGCCTTCGCTGCCCCAATCGCCCAGAACGATTCGCTGCACATGCTGACCATCGATATCCAGGTCATGGATGGCTGGCCGATGGGTATGGCCGTGGATCAGGCGCGTAACACCGAAATCTTGCAGCACCTCGCGGACTTCGTCCTGATTGACGTCCATGATCTCGTTGGCCTTGCCTTCTTGGGCGGCGGTGCTGCGCTCACGCATGGCCCGGGCCTGAGCAGCGCGGGCGGACAGTGGTTGGGCGAGGAACAATTGCTGGAATTGGGGATCGCGGAACTGTGCCCGCATGGTCTGATAGGCGATATCGTCCGTGCACAAGCTATCGCCGTGCATGATCAGGGTGGCCGTGCCATACAGGTCGATCACTTGGTTTTCGGGTAATAGGGTGCAGCCGGTGCGCTGGCAGAAACCCTCGCCGATCAGAAAGTCGCGATTGCCATGCTGGAAATACACCGGTACGCCCTGCTGGGTAAGGCGCTCTAGCCCCTCAAGCACCGGGGCGAGGTGGTCGGCTGGATCATCGTCGCCGATCCAGTATTCGAACAAGTCACCCAAGATGTACAAGGCATCAGCAGCGGGCGCGGCTTCCTCCAGCAACCGCAGGAATCCGGCCATGATGGCCGGCCGTTCGGTGTCCAGATGCAGATCGGAAATGAACAGGGTTTCTGCCATGATGGTCACTCCAGGACGCTGACGCGCTCGATCATGATGGTCTCTTGCGGTACGTCTTGGTGCCGGCCATGGTTCGTCGTCGGGGTGTTGACGATCGCATCGACGACCTGCATGCCATCGATAACCCGCCCGAAGACCGTGTAGCCCCAGCCGCGGACGGATTTATCCTTGTGTTCCAGAAAATCATTGTCGGCGACATCGATGAAAAACTGCGAGGTAGCCGAATGCGGTTCCGAAGTGCGGGCCATGGCCAAGCTGCCGCGGGTATGCTGCAGGCCATTATCCGCCTCGTTCTGGATCGGCTCACGGGTCGCCTTTTCTTGCATCTCAGGGGTCATCCCGCCGCCCTGGATCATGAAATTGGGAATGACCCGATGAAAAATCGTGCCATCGTAGAAATCATTGCGCACATAGGTAAGGAAATTTTCGACCGTTTGCGGCGCTTGTTCCGGATAGAGCTCCAAACGAATGGGCCCCATGCTGGTTTCCATAAGTACCTGAGGATTGCTGGATTCGGCCATAATGGGACTCCCCGCGAGCGTGATGAACAAAACAAAAACAAGACAAGCAAAACGTATTAATCTGAACATGGGCCCTACCATCGGTGCAAGTAAGATGATTTGAATTGTATCAGAGCCTGGCCGGCAGTCGTGGCCCGAAAGCATGGCGGCTCTTGAAATGGCCGGCAATCGGCTCCAAAAGGAATAATGCTGGGGGCCGTCTCGACAATGTCATGGTATGTTGATCTTGGCCTGATAGACTGACGAGGCAGTTCGCAGGTTGCCAAGCCTTGACGTTTCCATTATTAAAATTTAGGAGTATGAGTCCATGCGCAAAACCCTGAGTGTCATTCTGACCACCATGCTGGCCATTCTGGCCATGCAGAGTGCGACTGCCGCCGACATCGATGACGACGAAGCCGTCAAATACCGCCATAATGTCTATGAATCGATCGGCGCGCATATGAAAAGTATTGTCGCCATTCTCAAAGGCAAAGTGCCCTATGACGATCAATTGGCTACCCATGCTGAGGCCCTGGCCACAGCAGCAACGCTGACCAAGACCGCCATGCGTTACGAAACCCTGGGCAACAAGGAAGAGACCACCGCTACGGCCAAGATCTGGGAGAACTGGGACAAGTTCGAGAGCGGCTTGGACAAATTGATGGAAGAAAGTCAGAAGCTTGCTGACATCGCCCAAACCGGCGATAAACGGGCGATCGGTCAGCAAGTCCGCAATCTCGGCCAAGTCTGCAAAACCTGCCACGACAACTTCCGCGAGAAGTAAGTCAGGGCCGTGGTTTTAACGGCCCAAACCGGCCGCCCTGAGCGGGATGCAGAGGGACGCTTGGCCGCAACGGTTCGGCTTCGCCTCACCTGCAGGCTTGCCCGGTGATCGGGCAAGCCCGGCTGACAGATTGGCTGGCTGGCGTGGCGGCCTGCGCTGTTCTCGCTAGCCTTGATCGAAAATAATTGCGGCCGGAACCCGTGAGTCCGAGCAGCCCAGCAGTTCCTCCCGGCGTATATGACTTAAAAAACGACAGCGCTGCTAGACACTGGCAACACAGTTGAATGCCTCAGCCGCGTGACCGGGTGACTTTGAGCACGACCGGCACTTTGCGCAGGCTGCGCATGATATCCGCTAAATGCGCGCGGTTCCGGACGCTGAGGTTGATACGCAAAATCGTGATCTCGGAGTCGCCCCCTTCCTCGGAGGCGATTTTCTCGATATTGGCGCCGGCTGCACCGATATTGCCGGCAATGGCCCCCAAGACGCCAGGCTTGTTTTGCGCCTGCAGGCGAATGCCGACATTGAATAGCCCCGTGGTATCACGGGTCCAGCTCATGTAAATCAAGCTCTCGGGATGGTGGCCGCGCCGTTTGTGAATATTCGGACAGGTTTCGCGGTGGACTACCAAGCCCCGATCGGCACTCATCAGCCCGACGATGGGATCGCCCGGAATAGGCTGACAGCAATTGGCATAGTCGACCACCATGCCTTCGGTGCCTTTGATGCTGAATGGCTTGCGCGTGCCGGTAGGCGATTCGCTGTCGGCAATCCCATGAATCAATTTATAGGCCAGCAGCTGCGGGGCGCGATTACCCAGACCGACTTCCGTGAACAGTTTGCTGAGCGGCTCGACCTTGAGGAATTCCAGCACTCTGGTGATGTTTTCCGGTTGTAAATCCGCTAAGGAATAGCCCTGATTCAATAAGGCTTTTTCCACCATCCGGCGACCGAGTTGTTCGGCTTCCTCATGCTTGAGCCGCTTGAGTCGGCTGCGGATACTCGACCGGGCTTTGGCGGTTACGACAAAGTTCAGCCAGTGGGGCTCTGGTCGGCCGAAGGGTGAGCGGATGATTTCCACGGTCTGGCCGCTCTCCAGCGTGGTGCTCAATGGTGCCGGCGCATAGTCGATGCGGCATTCACCGCAATGGTCGCCAAGCTCGGAATGTACGGCATAGGCGAAATCCACGGGCGTCGCGCCGCTCGGCAGCTCCATGATATCGCCTTGCGGGGTGAAGACATACACTTCATCCGGAAACAGATCGGCCTTGACGTTTTCCAGAAACTCGATCGATGTGCTGGCGCTTTGCTGCAATTCCATGATGCTTTGCGTCCATTCATGCATACGGATTTTTGTGACGCCTTCGGAGACGCCTTTATAACGCCAATGCGCGGCGATGCCGCTCTCGGCGGTGTGCTCCATTTCCTCGGTACGGATTTGCACTTCCATGGTGATGCCATGCGGGCCGAACAATACGGTGTGCAGGGATTGATAGCCGTTCGATTTGGGGATAGCAATGTAATCCTTGAAGCGCCCGGGTACCGGCTTATACGAGTTGTGCATAATGCCCAGGACACGATAGCAGGTATCGACATCCTTGACCTGGATGCGGAAGCCGAATATGTCGTTCACCCGCTGAAAATGCATGTGTTTATCACGCATTTTCTTGTAGAGGCTGTACAGATTCTTTTCGCGGCCGTGGATACGCGCCTCGATGCCGGCGGCTTCCAGGCGCGCACAGATGGTGGCCTCGACTTTGCTCACCAACTCTTTATTTCGCCGTCGCAGGCGTTCGACAGCGGCGCATAACACCCGATAACGCCACGGATAAAGCGCGGCGAAGCCGAGATGATCGAGCTCCCGTCGCATGGTGTTCATACCGAGCCGCTGGGCGATCGGGGCATACAATTCCACGGTTTCTCGCGCGATGCGCCGCCGCCGCTCGGGCGGCATGACTCCCAGGGTGCGCATGTTATGCAAGCGATCGGCAAGTTTGACCAGAATGACCCGGAAATCTTTGACGATCGCCAGCATCATTTTTTGGAAATTGGCGGCATGGGCCTCGTCGCGATTGGCGAACTCCAAATGCGAGAGCTTGCTGACGCCATCCACGAGTTCCGCTACTTCGTCACCGAAGGTCTCGGCCAGGGTGGTCTTGGCAATGGGGGTGTCTTCGATGACATCGTGCAGGATCGCGGCAACGATGGCTTTGGGGTCCATGCGCATCTCGGCCAGGGTACAGGCCACCGCGATGGGGTGATAGATATACGGCTCGCCCGATAGGCGTTTTTGGTCGGCATGGGCTTCTGCACCCAGCAAATAGGCACGGTACACTTCCCGCACCTGTTCGGGGTCCATGTAGGTTTCCAGGAGCTTGCACAGGTCCGAAATCAATAGACGCGTGGTCGTTGAGGCATTAACTTCATGCCGCGCAGCGGCTGACTGACGTCCGTCGGCCATAGGGGCGGTTTATGGCTCCGGACGCGGTTCATCATCGCCGAGATCGCCGGGCAAGCCATCGAGATTGCTACCATTGCTTGGGCTCGTCAATGAAGGCTGGGCATGATCCTCGGCAGATACCGTATCGAGAATGTCCCGGCTGATTTTGCCCTCGGCGATTTCCCGCAGGGCAACAACAGTCGGTTTGTCATTGCCCTGATCGACGAAGGGCGCCTGGCCGATACTGATTTGGCGCGCGCGTTTGCTCGCCGCGAGAATCAATTCGAAACGGTTTTCCACTGCATGCAGACAATCTTCCACAGTCACTCGTGCCATTCATTAAACCTTTCTCGTCAGTCAGATCGAAAACAAGCATGTCGTCATGTCCGAGTCGGCCGGGGGCGAAGCCTTCATGCCACGGCCAACAGGGCGCTCAACAAGCTTTGGTGGCGCTGGCGCTGGCGCTCGGTGTGCAGCCGCGAGGCCACAGCGATCGCCCGCAGTTCCGCCAGTGCCTGGGTGAAATCATCGTTGATCAGCAGGTAATCATACTCGCTATGATGCTGCATTTCTTGGCGGGCTTCGGCAAAGCGCTGGGCAATGATCGATTCGCTGTCCAGCCCGCGGGCCTGCAGCCTTTGCAGTAGCGCCTGGCGGGAGGGTGGCAGGATGAAGACCGACACCGCCTGGGAGAAAAGGCGACGGACCTGCTGGGCCCCCTGCCAATCAATTTCCAGGATCACTCCCTGGTCGGCTTGCAGACAGGCTTCGATGGCCCCTTTCGAGGTGCCGTACCAGTTGCCGAAGATTTCGGCATATTCTAGCATCTCGCCTGCCTCAATGAGTTCCTGGAAATGCGCCTTGGAGACAAAATGATAATCTATGCCGTCCACGTCACCGGGTCGCGGCGGCCGGGTGGTGTGCGAGACGGAAACGGTTAGCCACGGTTGCTCTGCGGTCAAGGCCTTGACCAGAGTCGTTTTGCCGGCTCCTGAAGGGGCCGAGATAATGATTAAAGTTCCGGTTGTCAAAGTCACCTGCTCCGTTGCCGCGTTGACCGCCCAAGCCGGGCCATTGCCCTACAAGCCCCCTTCAATCCAGACATTTTGCAAGCAGTCCCATGCTGCAGTCCAGCCGTGGTATCGCAATCCGGACTCGATTGCCCGAGCCGGCCGCCACCGAAGCCGGTGAGCCATCCGGTTGGACCATATGTTCCAGGCGAAAGCGCTGGCGGCCGTGTGGCGTCATCAGCTCCAGTTCGTCGCCGACAGTAAACCGGTTTTTGACATCGACCTCGACCCAGTCGGCCTCGCCTTCAGCCAGGATCTCGCCGACAAACAGGCGGCGATCCTGGGTGGAGGTCCCCAGCGTATAATTCTGGCCGCTGCCGTGGCCGTGGCGACTCATGAAGCCATCGGTGTAGCCGCGATTGGCCAGGCCTTCCACCATGGCGCGCAGCGCGGGGTTAAACGGTTGACCGGCCAACGCATCATCCAGCGCGGCCCGGTAGGCCATGGTGGCTCGGGCAGTGTAATAATGGGATTTGGTGCGTCCCTCGATCTTCAGGCAATCCACGCCGATCTCGACCAGTCGTCCAATGTGCTCGATGGCACAAAGATCTTTGGCGTTCATGATATAAGTGCCGTTATGGTCCTCGAACACGGGCATATACTCGCCGGGCCGCTCGGCTTCCTCGAGTAGATAAACTTCGTCCGCGGCCGGATGGCGGCGCCGATCGCTGGCGCCTTCCCAGCCGGATGCCGGGCGCGCGCTGCCGAGGCGATAGGCCCATCGGCAGCTATTGGTGCACACGCCCTGGTTGGCATCCCGATGGTTGAAATACCCAGATAACAGACAGCGCCCTGAATGGGCAATACAGATCGCCCCGTGCACGAACACTTCCAGTTCGACATCAGGACAAGCCTGCCGGATAGCGGCGATCTCCTCCAGCGATAGCTCACGCGACAAGATCACGCGGGTGATGCCCTGCTGAGCCCAGAATTGCACGGCGGCGGCATTCAGGCTATTGGCCTGTACCGAAAGATGGATCGGTAAATCGGGCCAGGTGCTGCGTACCTGCATGATCAGACCGGGGTCGGCCATGATGAGCGCGTTGGGGCCGAGCTCGACGACCGGCGCCATGTCCTTTAAAAAGGTGCTCAATTTCGCTTGATGGGCAAGCACGTTACAGGCCAGATAAAAACGCTTGCCCTGACGCTGCACGGCCGTTATTGCCTCGGCGACAGTGGCCAGGGTGAAATCGTTATTGCGTGCCCGCAGGCTATAGCGCGGCAAACCGGCATACACCGCGTCGGCCCCGTACGCCAAGGCGTAATGAAGGTTTTTCAGGGTGCCAGCGGGGGCCAAGAGTTCAGGCGAGCGTGACGTCATCTATCCAAATTATCCAGGCGGGCAGACCCGGCCGCCCCAGCCGCCTATCAGCGGCTGGCAGCTGTCATCCGGGTTGCATTGATCGAACCTTGCTACGATTTAACTTCAATCATCACCACTGCTGGCGGTTACGTCAAGATGTCGGCAGGTTGGCCGGGCCGGCTGAGCCGGCCGCCGACGGGGTTTTGAACAGGTAAACGGGCTGTCATGCAGCCGCGGCTGTTTCGGTGAATGGGCTGAGTGTAGTGCTTTGGGCCTCGGTCCAGTGCAGAATTTGCAAAGTGCCCTGGTGATCTTCCACCAGCGCGGTGCAATGCTCCACCCAATCGCCATCGTTGCAATACACGATGCCCTCGATCTCGGTCAAGTTCGCCTTGTGGATATGGCCGCCGATATAGCCGTCATAGCCCTTTCTGGCGGTGGCATGGGCGGCTGCCTGTTCGAAGCGGTGGACATATTCAGCGGCATTGGCCATATTGCGCTTGACATAGGCGGCGAATGACCAATAAGGGCGCTGCAGGCGCCGGCGTCCCCAGTGTATCCAGCGATTAAGCGTCATCAGGCCCACATAGGCCAGATCGCCAAGGGCTTTGACCACCGGATTGCAGCGGACGACGGTATCAAGCTCATCGCCATGACTGATATAAAACCGCCGGCCATCGGCGGTGGTATGCTCGGCGTTCAGACGAATCTGTATGCCCTGGAACTGGCGACCGGCCAACGGGCGCAGCAGCTCATCATGGTTGCCCGGGATATAGGTCACCTCGGTACCCTTGGCGGCCATGTCCATGATGTGTGAGATAACCGCTGTATGATCGGTGTGCCAGTGGACACCCCGGCGCATGGCCCAAAAATCCAGGATATCGCCGACCAGATAGAGCTGTTCGCAGTCAACGGCAGCAAGGAAATCCAGCAGGTAATCGGCACGGCAATGGCGCGAGCCGAGATGGACATCGGAGATGAACACCGTGCGATAAGAGAATTTCGCCATGATAACACCCATCATTGGTCAAAATGCTTAGCTTGCAATGATGGCGTTACGCGATGATCTCAATTGTGTTGCAGATTCGTTGCAGTAGGGCCGGTTTTAACTGGCCACGCTGGCAAGGCTGGCCGTCACGGCCTCCAGAACCGACTCCAGCACCGTGATGCGGGCATAGCGCTTGCTGTTGGCGGGAATCAACTCCCAGCGGGCGTAGTCGGTGCTGGTTTGCGTCACCATATCCTGCACAGCGAGGGCATAGGCGCCGCGCTGCTCGCGATTGCGGTAGTCCTCGGGGTTGATCTTGAAACGTTTATAGGGCGATTGCTCGCGGGCCTGAAAGCGCGCCGCCTGTTCGTCGGCGTCGATATGCAGCCAGAACTTCTTCAGCAGCGTGCCATGGACGACCAGCTGTTCCTCGAAATCGTTGATCTCCCGGTAAGCCCGCTGCCAGGCCGCTTCGCTGCACAGTCCCTCGACCCGCTCGACCAGGACGCGCCCGTACCAGCTGCGGTCGAAAATAATCATTTGCCCCTTGGCTGGCAGCTGGCGCCAAAAGCGCCAGAGATAATGATGCGCTGCTTCCTCTTCGGTCGGTTTGGCGACCGGGACGATATGGTAATAACCGGCATCCAGGCTGGCCACCAGCCGCCGAATCACGCCGCCCTTGCCGGCCGCGTCCCAGCCCTCGAAGACGATTACCACCGGGATGCCGGCGGCATGCGATTCATACAGGGCATGGCGCAGTTCGGCCTGGAGCGTTTCCAGGCGGGCCGCATAGGTTGCCTTGTCGAGACTTAACGAGAGATCGAGCCGGTCGAGCACGGTCACCGGCGTCGTGGTCTCGGTGGCCAGCCAGGTGTTGTCCGGCGGCCAGGCGGTCTCCCGATGTTCTGGCGGGGTGAGCGCTGTGGCCAGAATCTCGCCGACAGTGATGTTGCGCTGCAGGGCATCACTGCCGTCGATTAGATGCCAGCTGCGCTGATAGGCGGCGGTGCGGCGCAGCACCTGTTCGATGGTGCGCTGGGCCTGGTCGTAGTTGGCGTAGGCCAGCTCGTCCTTGGGATCGACAAAGACGCCGCTATGTTGCTCGGCCAGACGCTCAGCCAGGCGCTCGCGGGGCAGATGCAGCCAGCATTTGACCATGATCGCCCCGGCATCGACCAGCGCCTGCTCAAAGGCGTTGATGAAACGGATGCGCCGCTCCAGCTTGCCGGCGTCGATTTCGCCGTTGAGATATTGCACGATGGAGGCGCTGGTCCAGTCGCGAATATACACGGCCAGCTCGCCCTGGCCCGGCAGGTCGCGCCAATAGCGCCAGAAGAAGGGGTATTGCGCGTCGCTGTAACTGGCCGGTCCATAGGCATTGGCGCGCAAAAAGCGCGGGTCCATCCAGGTGCACAAGGCATTCAGGGTCTCGTGGCGGCCGGAGCGGTCATCCCCGGCCAGCACGATAATCACCGGCCGCTCGCCGCCGACCAGGGCGAATTGCCGCTCCAGCAATTGCAGCCGCAGCGGCTTGACGGCCTGGCGGTAGGCCTCGGGCGACAGGCTTTGTCCCAATGCGATGGCCTCGAACATAGCAGAGATTTAAGCCTTGGGCCGGCTAAATGGTTGGCTTGATGGCCTTGTCAGGCCATTCATCATCGACCGTGAAAGACTGCCCAAGCGCTCGCAACTGGGTGAGCCGTTGTCAGTATCGGTTAGGAACATAATTCGACCCCCTTTCTGCAGGCGGAGTTAGCGTTGTAGGGCCGGTTGCAACCGGCCCACGGAGCCGGATCGAACTGCATCGGGTCGATTGCAATTGACCCCACTTGATTATGGACCCTGCCGCCGGTTTTGTCGTTCGTCAGCGCAATGGCGCGCTGAATGTCCCGTGCCGGGTTCGCTCTGGTATAGTCTGGGCCCTGCTTAACCGCCGGAGGGTGTAATGAAGGTCCAGAAATGGCTGCAGGTCCAGGCCGGATCGGTCAAAGCGCTGACCCGGGGCGCCGTTGGCTTGGGGGTGCTGGGAACGTTGCTGATGATCGGCCAGGCCTGGCTGGTGGCCACGGTGCTGGCAGCCCTGATCACCGGACAAAGTGAGCTGGCTGCGGTGATGCCGCAGTTATGGCTGTTGTTGGGTCTGTTCGTCGCGCGCGCGGGGGTTGCCTGGGCCAGCGAGCAGGTGGCCCTGCGGGCCGCGCGGCGGGTCAAGACCGATATGCGCCAACGTCTGTTCGCCCATTTGCAGGCCTTGGGGCCGGTCCATGGCGGGGCCGCGGGTAGTGGCGAGCTGGCGACCACCCTGATGGACGGAGTGGAAGCCTTGGAGGCCTTTTTTGCCCGGTATCTGCC
>CAYFSA010000094.1:7128-11477 GCA_964345605.1 uncultured Ectothiorhodospiraceae bacterium | reverse complement strand
GGCATCGACGTCGATGCCGCCATGACTGCGAAAGAACTCCAGGGCCGGGTAATAACCGAGCTTTTCCGCACGCACGTATTGCATGACTTGTACAGCGAGATCGCCGGCCAATGTGTCGATCTCGATCGGCATTTGCTGTTCGAGCTCGGTTTTAGGCACTCGGGCCTTGAGGCTCAGGACGACACTGGCAACCTTCAAATCAGTCATTGGCGGTTCCCCGCAACTGCTGCAGGCGGGCCAATACCGGCGCGAAGATCGGTTCCAGACGCTTGCGCAGCACGGTCCCCTCGGCATCGGTCAGGGCCAGGATGGGCGTGGCCAGCGGCTCGCCGACCAGGGCCAAAAACCGCATCGCGGCAACGGGCTCGGCCCATTCGGGCACAGCGGCCCAGGCGCCGGCGAGCGTCGATGGTTGGGCGAGGGCCGCCTCGATGGCCTCGATCGAGCGCGGCAGCTCAGTCTGCTCGCGCAACGGTGCAAAATAGGCACCGATGGCATCGAGCAATGCCACCGTCAGCTCCTGATTGCCGGGCTTGGCCAGCGCGGCGATCGCAGTGGCAAGAAACCGCTGCCCCTGACCGCTGTAGACCCGGTCGAGACAGGCCAGGGCAGGTTCGTCTTGGCCCCCGATTTCGCGTGCCAGGTCATGCACGGCGGCATACTGAGGATGAGCCGGCAGCGGCTCCGGCAAAGCGTCGGGCTGGCGCTGCAGAAAGCCGACATAATAAGCCGGCTTGCGGCGGCCTTTCTGCCACAATCCCTGGCGGGTACCGGCATCGATCAAATCCGGCTGCAGGACCAGGTTCACCGCCTTGGCGATGCCTTCCGGGGTTGGTTCGAACGGCAGGTGTTCGACGATGTATTCGGCCAATTCCCGGCCCAACGGAGCCTGCACGATCTTGTCGTAACAAAGCAGCTGCTGGGCGTTTTCCATCGAGGGCGCCGCCCACCAGGCCCGGCGCGCCAGCTCCGGGGTCAATTCCGGCGTATGCACCACGGCGACCGCCGCCTCCGATTCGCCGAGCAGCAGCAGGCGCTGCAGGGACTCCTCGCTGCGTTCCTGCCCCATGCGGGTCCAGCGGCGCATGAAGACCGGATACCCCCCCGGCGAGCCCAGCACTTCGGTACTGATCAATTCGCGCACCAGCCGCAGGTATTGCTCGTCCCGACAGGTGGGATTGAGTTTGACCCGGGCCTCGCCGTCGGCGGTCAGGGCGGTGACCGTCATCCGCGAATCGTCGATGCGCACAGCCTGCAGCGGCTGCTTGAGCAGCACATGCAGGCGCAGCTTGTCTTCGCTACTGAGCGTCATTGGCGCTTGAGCCCGTCCATCATGGAATCGTCACATAGTATACATAGTGCCGGGTATACATAGTGCCGGAAAAACCGCGTTTGAGAAATCCTTCAAACGCTCGTGCCAACAAAGCTGGCGCGAAGGTCGGTTGCAACCGACCCTACCCAATTATTCATTCAACTGCACCCGCTCGCCCCAGGGCACGGCCGCATTGCCCTTGATCAGCCAGACCACCGGATAAGCGGGCGGCACTGCCGGGAACCGGCCCTCACCGTCGGTAAAATAGACCAGCAGATCAGGCGCGACGGCCTCGCGCTCCACCCAGTCGAACACCGGCGTAAATTGAGTCCCGCCGCCACCGCCGGTGCTTTCCGGGAGCCTCATCTCGGCCCAGGGCGGAAATTCCCAGGGCGATTCGGGCGCGAGCTGGGCGTCGCAGAACAGCAGCCAGACATGCGCCCGCACCTGCGCTTTCAGGGCCGAGATTTCCGTGACAAAGGCCTGCAGATCGGCACGGGTGATCGAGCTGCTGGTATCGGCCGCCACCACCACCTGCGCCTGTTCGCTGCGCAGGCTCGGGAAAAAGGCCGGCCCCTCGCGCCGGCTCGAAGGCCGCTGATAACTGTAATCGTCACGGCCCACGGCGGTCATATAGCGCGCCAGCAGGGCCCGCCAGGACAGCTTATGCACCAGCAGGCGCTCCAGCATGCGCGCCATGGGCGCGGTCAGGCGCCCGGCCTCACGGGCATGCTGCTCGGCGGCGGCCAGGCGCTGCTGCCATTGGCCATCCAGGGCATCGCGCTCGCTGGCGCTCAGCGGCGGCGGGGGCTGCGTACCTGCTGTTTGTTCAGCAGTGCCCGCCTGACCGCCTTGCTCGGGATCGCGCTGGGGCTGCTGAGTCCCGCCCTGCCCGCCTGATTGCTCGCGGCCGCTCCCGCCGCCCGCTGCCTCGCCCTGTTCAGACTCGTTATCATACAAATGGTCATCCAGCGGCCCTTCCTCCGGATGCTCAGCCAGGCAGGGATAAATCTCCTCGGCCGTCATACCGGCGAATTCGGGGTTATACAGAGTACCTGGCGGCGGGCTCAGACCCTCGGCGATCAGCAGCGGCGAGATGGCGTAATCGCAGGCCAGATCCCAGCGCTGCTTGAGCCGGTTCTGCCGCCGGGCGAAATGCGATAGGGCGCAATGCAGGGCCTCGTGCGCCATGACGAACTGCAATTCGGCGGTCGACAGGGCGTTGACATAATCCTGGTTGTAATAAACCCGACGGGCGTCGGTGGCCGTGGTCTTGCACCATGCCGGCGAGCCGGTTTGCCAGGGCAGATGCAGGGTCAGGGCCCCGAGAAAGGGACGGTCCAGCAGCAGCCGGCTGCGGGCGGCGGCCAGCTTGACTTCGGCCTGCGCGGCGGGATCTCGGGCCTCGGTCATGGCTCGCCCTCAATCGCGCTCGAGCACCAGCTCGGCCACGACATTGGCCCAATCGGCAAAGGCCGGCACCTCGAACAGGGCATCCCCGACCGCGCGGTGCATATCGGCGACCAGCATCACGCCCATTTCCCGCTGCGGGAACTGCCCGGCATAGCTGAGGATATGGCCATGTACCGTGGCTGCATCCGGCTCCCGCTGGGCCCGGATGGCATGGCCGACCAGGGCGGAGGCCACGGCGTATTGCAAATCCACGGCCGCCGGCGGCGGCACCGGCTCGCCGCGCAGAATGGCGCTCAAATCCGGCAGGTTCTCCAGATTGCATAGATAGGCATGCAGTTCTACGCCCGCGGCCTCGCCGACACAGGCCTGCAATGCCCCGCGCAGCAGGCGCGAATCACTGCTGAATTTCTTTAAGGCGCGATCGGCAAAAGCCCAAGTGCGCGGCGAGGGGAAAGCGGTCTGATGGGTGGTCGGATCGAACTGAAACAGCCGGTCCGGGCGAAACCGCAAGAAACCGATGATGCGCTCGTCGATGCCCTGGCTGAAGGCCCAGCTCACCCAGTCGTCGAGATGCACATCCACCTCATAATGGGCAAAGCGGTTCGCCAGTGGCGCCGGCATAGCATAGGTCACGCCGCGATCGCCCTGGCGGTTGCCGGCGGCGACAATGGCCCAGCCCGGGGGTAATTGATAATCGCCGACCCGCCGGTCCAGGATCAGCTGATAGGCCGCAGCCGATACCGTGGGCGCAGCCGAGGTAACCTCGTCGAGGAACAAAATGCCCGCCGGGCCGTGGCGCTCGGCATCCGGCAGCATATTGGGAATGGCCCATTCCACATGGGTTCCCGAGCGGAACGGGATGCCGCGCAGATCGCTGGGCTCCATTTGCGACAGGCGCAGATCGATAATCGGCACATGATGGCGCGCCGCAACCTGGGCCACCATTTCCGATTTACCGACACCGGGCGGCCCCCACAGCATGGTGGGGGTATGCTGGCCATCCAGGGCGCTGCCGAGTTCACGATCCAGGATGCCGAGTAACAGGCCGGGCCGCATACCGCTTACTCGGTGTCGCCGAAGCCGGCGCGGGCGTACCAGTGCCGGGCGAGTTCGGGATTCTGCGGCACAATACGGCCTTCCTCATAAAGCATGGCCAAGGTCGTCTGCGAGCCTTCGAGCCCCTGTTCGGCCGCCTGGGTGAACCAATGCACGGCCTGCTCGCCATCGCGCGGCACACAATCGCCCTCCATGTACATGAACCCGAGGCCGTGCTGGGCTAAGCCATGACCCTGTTCGGCCGCGGCCCGCATCCATTGTTCGGCCTTGGCGGCATTACGCACGACCCCGAGGCCGTTCTGGTACATAATACCGAGGCGCTGCTGGGCGTCGGCATTACCCGCTTGAGCGAGCGGCGAGAGCAATTGCAGGGCCCGGGTGAACTGCTTGGCCTCGAAGGCGGCAATGCCGCTGGACAACTGCATTTCCTCATTGGCTTGGCTGTTTTGCTGATCGGTTTCTGAGGTCATAGGTCACGCCATTTAATGGTTTTGCAAAGGACTTTAAAGAGATTCAACCGCCGGGGCGGGCTGAAGCCCGCCCTACAATAATTTGTCGGATCGATTTC
>CAYFSA010000094.1:5333-7028 GCA_964345605.1 uncultured Ectothiorhodospiraceae bacterium | reverse complement strand
CTGTATGGCCGATTGCAAGCGATCCAACTTCACCTAATCGCCTGGGAACTATGGCTTGGGCGAATTTTTGACTAAATAACTCGGAAATAGCAACAGGATAAGTCTGATAATTATCAATCACCAATATCCCCATTGGGATGAGCGGCGGCAAGCCAACCTCTCCTGGCGGATAAACCCGACTACCACTACAGGGATATAAAAGGCGCGTTCCCGGATTTCGTATACTGCCGGGAATTTGACAATCATCAGATTCGAGGCCATGACCGGCATGCATGATACTGACCAGCACGCGTCACCTGGGGCGAAATTACTCCGCTCCTGCATCCAGCGAGTCGCCACTGGACCTGACTATAGTAAGGATTTAAGCTTTGACGAGACGCGCGATGCCACCGCCTATATCCTGACCGGCCAAGCCGATCCGGTGCAGGCTGCCGTGTTCTTTATCGGGCTGCGCTTAAAGCGCGAGACCGATGCCGAAAACCGTGGGGCGTTGCAGGCTGTACTCGATGCCACCGAGCGGGTCACGGCGGCGGTCGATGAGCTGATCGACCTGGCTGACCCCTACGATGGCTTCACCCGCAGTCTGCCGATGTCACCCTTCCTGCCGGCCGTGCTGGCGGCCTGCGGCCTGCCCGCGGTCACCCATGGAGTTGACTGCGTCGGCCCGAAATTCGGCACAACCCATCGGCATATCCTCGCCGCCGCCGGCGTGCCGGTCGACCTGAGCCCGACCCAGGCCGCCGCGCGCCTCAGCCAGGCCGAGATCGGCTGGACCTACATCGACCAGCGCAGCTTCTGCCCCGCTCTGCATGCCTTGACCGATCTGCGGGCGCGGATGATCAAGCGCCCAGTGCTGACCACGGTCGAGGTGCTGGCCAATCCCATCCGCGGGCGCAGCCGCACCCATTACTGCACCGGCTATGTCCATAAACCCTATCCGCCGGTGTACCTCTCGCTGGCACGCCAGGCCGGCTTCGACGCGGCCTTCACGGTACGCGGCATCGAAGGTGGGATCATTCCGTCCCTAAAGCAGCCCTCGGAAGCCCACGGCTACCATGCGCCGGGCGAAACGGAGCAGGCCACGGCCCTGGAACCCTCGGCGCTGGGGATCAGCCAGGAAACCCGGGCGGTGCCATTGCCCAGCGATCTACCGGCGGCGGCCCCCCGCGCCGATGGCGCCCAGCCCGATGTCGATACCGCCGCGGCTGCGGAGGCGGCCGCGGCCAAGGGCCGGGCCGCGCTCGCCGGGGAAGCCGGCCCGGCGCTGGATGCCCTGATCTATGGTGCAGCCATTTGCCTGCAGCAGCTTGGCCGGGTCGATTCCCTGAACGCAGGGGCCGAGCAGGCTCGCGAAGCCATTTTCAGCGGCCAGGCCCGGGCCCGCTTCGAGGCAGCGGCGGCCGCGGCCTGAACAGATTTAACCAAGCGGCTAGGCCTGGGCGTCGTCGCGCGAATCTTTAACCAGTCAACTTATCTCAACAGGAGTGCAGCATGACAACCAATGATGATTACTACAACGCGGTCGACAAGATGGAAAAAGCCGGCGTCGATACCGACTATGTGATCGGCTGGCAAGCAGGCTTTCTTGGTCATCCTGAGCGTGAAGAGCAGCGAGTTAGCGACGCCTATTCGGCTGGATACGAGGATGGCAGCAATCACAATACCGAGAATTTCAGCAGCTGGGTGAAAAGCTGA
>CAYFSA010000094.1:1195-5233 GCA_964345605.1 uncultured Ectothiorhodospiraceae bacterium | reverse complement strand
GGCAGTGTCTCGGCCACTGCTGAGCGCTATTGTTTGTAGAAGCTCCGCAGATAGAGCACCAGCTGCCAGACCTGCTCATCGCTCAGCCCTCGATAAGGGGGCATGCCCGCCTTGGTAATACCATTGCGGATAACCCAAAAGAGCTGACCCTCCGGAATCTCACGCATGGTCTCGGCACAGGTAAAGTTGCGCGGCGGCAGCGAGTAGCCGGCAGCCAAAGGTCCCTGGCCATCCCCCTTCGCGCCGTGACACTTCTGGCAGGTCAGCGGCTTGGCCTTCTGCTCATAAAGTGCCCGGCCGGCAGCCAGGTTCTGCTCCGTGGGCTCGAGCGGATTTTCCCGTTCATAGATCTCGGTCGGTGCCTTTGGCGTGCTGCGGGGCTGAGGACAGGTTCCCCCGGCCGTGGCTGCCGCCGGTTCGTCGAATGTCGTTCGCAGATAGGCGATCACGTCAGCGATCTGAGTCGTCGTCAGGGTGGCGCCCCAGTCCGGCATGAGGGTCGACTTGCCAACGGCCTTGCCGCCGTAGAAAATGAGCTCATAAAGATACTGAAGCTCGAGCTCGTCAAGGGCCATTTCGGTAAGCTTCGCGGGCCGAGGATCGAGTCCCGGGGCAGCCGGCCCATCACCCTTACCCTCCAGACCATGGCACTGGGCGCAGTAGGTGCGGAAGACCTCGCCGCCGTGCTCGGCGTCCGCATTCTGGAAGGCCTCGCCCTGCCAGGGCTTGGCATATGTGAAGTCCTCGACGCCGAGGGTCAGCATATAGCCGGTTACCATGCGCTCTTTGCGCGCAGATACATCAGGTACATATTCCCCGCTATGCGGGGCAAACGCGGAAGGATCCTCATTGAACGCATGCACCCAGTCCGGATCGTACCGGCGCCCAGCATCCAGAAAATGCGTACTGACCGGGCCGCCATAGGGGCCTTCGTCCGTGGGGATTTGATGGCAGGCGGCGCATGAATAGTCACGATACAGGCGTTTGCCCGTCTCGACTTCGTATTCGGTAATCGTGCCAGGATCAAAGGATCCTTCCTCGACAAGCGGGCTGCGCGCTTCGGCTTCGAGCCAATCAGCGACGGCCTTGGCCTTGTCTGCATCGAGCTCCGGATGAGGCTTTTTCTCTGCCCGCTTATCCCATCGATAGGCACCCGGATACGGGCTCGGCTCCTCGCCCTGGAGATAACCGAGCAGCCAGTCGCGCTGATATTTCTGGCCCGCCCACATCAGGTCCGGGGCCTCAAGCTTAAACTTCGACCGAGGCTCTCCTGCGAAGCGATGACAGCTGGCACAACGTTCCTCGATAAACGCATCCATCGATTCGGCCTCTACATCAGGCTTGGCCACACTCGAGGACGCAGCAGACAAGAGCACGCCGGTTACCGTAAGAATGGCCAAAGGCAAGATCAGTCGAGCCCTCGATGGTTTATCAGCGCCTTGCTTGCTGCCAGGAAACGTCAATCGCGAGATCATCCTTAGGCGTGTCATAAACCTCCTCTCATAACTTGTTCAAATGAATAATTGAATACTAATAAAGCAATCGAGCATTTTAGTCAAGCTTAAGTCAGTGCAAGAGAGGCAAATTTCGATCCTCGGATAGCAATCTTGAAGTGAAGGGCCAATCAGGAAACGTCATCCCAAATGGGTGCCAGGGCCATCGGAAAACTTGGTCCATTTCGACCAGCAGTGGTTGATTTAGGCCAATTGCCCAATAGCCAACTCAACTGAGCTTACCGATATGACTCTTGAGCTGTCACTGGACACGATTTATGAGGATGTAATGGAAGGCTTGGTCGATCGCGACATGCTGCGCCAGGATTTGCGGTTGTTGGCGGCGCAGGCTTTTACGCACGATGTCGATAAAGACCTGCAAGGATCAGCTCTTACAATGGCAAGCTCGAACCCATCCCCTGTAAATTCAGTTAATCCGCCGCCACCGGCATCAGGACTTCGTTGCGGCGCAGGAACCCGGGCAAGAACGGCGGATTGTAGCGTGCAAAGACCGGTTTGCCGGTAATGGTCAAATCGGTGGCAGTGATGGCGTTTTTCAGGCGAATCGCCTCGTTAAGATAGCGGTCCTGACTCCAGCTACCGCTATAGCGATGTGCGGCCATCAGGCCGGATTCAATTTGGCGAATCGTGATGCGCTGGTCGCGGGGCTGCGGTATGGTGGCTTCGGTATAGCGCGCTGGCAGGACAAACGCGACCCGATACCCCGAGCCACTGCCGGCCTCGGCCGGCGTTTGCATCATGGGGGATGCAGGACGCTGCTCCACGGGAGCGGTCATGGCGATCTTCGCAGTCTGGCGGTTGGCGCCCTGGATATAATCGAACAAAATCCTGAACGCTTGATTACCGACTTGTTTGAAATCACCGGCCAGGCTGACTTCGGCGATCCAGTAAGGCGGATAACGGCGCAGCTCGAAGGCGGGGAGTTCGTCCCGGGCCTGATAGGTTTCGATGACCTCGTATGCCAATTTTTCTGCGGCCATGGCAGGACCTCCAAGTGCGCCGAGCAAGCCCAGGAGTATGCTTAGCCGCAGTCCCTGGCCTAGCCGGAGGAGTATCGAGAGGGAAAACATTATGAGCTGTCGCTCCTAAGCAGTTGTATGGATGTTGGCATTGTGTGGCCGCGTTCGCTTGATGGGATGGCAGTTTAATTGGAGCGACGCGCTCGCCATGCGTCGCGCATCCGGAAACTACGGCCAGATGCCGGCTAGTAGATAGGCCAGGATTCGCTGCTGCCGCATATTGCGCCTCTTGGTTAATCTCTGGATTCCTTTGACAACTCATTCAAACTCCGGCTCAACGGCAATACAAGCCATATCCTCGGCAAGCTGCATTGGCCCTGCGTAATGGTTGCGGATTGCGGTTAAATTGGCAGCCATCGTTTGCAGACTGCGCGCCATAAAATGCGACAGTACCAGTTGGCCGGGCTGAATCTGAGCAGCGGCGCGACCCACGCGCGATGGTGTCGCATGGAGGTTGCGGGCGATACGTCCGGCATCCTCGGGGATCGCTAACGGCATGATCAACAGATCCACGCCTTTGGCCATGTCGACGAACGCGCTGCGGCTGAGATTTTGATCGCCACCGATAGCGATTCGCCGATCATTGATGGTAAACACATAACCCAAGGTGGGAATGGGGCCATGATGGACACCGACCGCCTTGACCGTCATGTTGTCACGCTTGAGCACTGCTTTAGGCTCACGCGTACTGGCATCGATTTCAATGGGCTCGAGCTTAAACAAGCCGTCACTGCCGTCGAGATAGCCCGACAGATAGCGAAAAGCCCCTTGTCCAGGACCGAACATAGCCCGCAAAAATTCCCCCAGCGACGGCATGAGTCGGTTACCCGTAGGCCCGCTGATTGCCAGGGGACGCTGACGGGGGGAGAAATAACCGCTTTTCAGCAAGGCGGGCAAATCGGCGGCATGATCGGTATGGAAATGCGTCAGAGCAATTAACTCTAAATCCACTAAATTGGCGCCCGCTTCCCCGAAGCGTTGAAACACACCACCGCCAATATCGACGAGCACGAGGGCTTGGCCGTCCTGCCATAGCAAATAGCCCGACGAAGCCCGCGCATCGTCGGCAATCGGACCGCCGGAGCCGAGCACCTGCACAGCAAGCCCATCCTTATCACACGCCGCGTGCGTTTCGGCAATGGTTGTTGTCATGGCCAACAAACCGACAACGATCAGTTGGGCCTTGCGCCAGAGATATCGCATAACCTCACCTCATTAGGTTGATCGGGGCTAAACAGCCGTATCAGTATGAACACCCCGCCCGCGGGTCCAGCTTACCCAGACCGGAGCCGATCAGAAACACCGCAAATACCAGTGAGGCCGAGCGTACAGGATGGCCCAGATAAAGGATAGCACGTTGAAAAGCCGCCATCTCCAGCAGGAGATAACCCAAACCGAGGGCCGTAAAATAAGCTAACACCCGCCAGCGTGTCAGGGGCCACTGACCGCGTGGCAGCTTCCCCTGGGGCAACAGAATCAATAGCGCCGCCAGGGCGTCAGCGGCA
>CAYFSA010000094.1:0-1095 GCA_964345605.1 uncultured Ectothiorhodospiraceae bacterium | reverse complement strand
GCGTCAGCGGCACGAAGCTCACGGCCATCAGGTTACGGGTGGTGACCGTGCCTTGCTGATCCTTGCTCACCAGCATGAGATGTTAATTGAGCCTACCTTGATTCTAGAAGTGACTGCTGCAGCAGGGGAACCGTTTCCGGCAACGAGCCCTTGTTTCGCGGACTACAAATCCATGATCAATGGGACTGGCGTTGCCGCTATCCGGTGATTCGGCTAAGTTTCGCCGACGGGGTGCTGCATAACGGCGACGCCTTGGAAACCAAAGTGATTGAGCTGCTTGCTCAAAACGAGGCCCGGCATGCGGTCACTCCACAGTATCGAAGCCTATCCGGGCGCTTTCATGGGCTCATCGAGGCGGTCTCTGCAAACTATGCGAAACCGGCGGTCGTCCTGGTAATTGAGCCAGGCTATTTCCGCGTAATGGCGCGATTATCGCTGGACGCATGAACTGCTGGTCAAGTTCGCCTTTTTGACCCCGTTGTTCGACGACCGGCTTTATCCGAGAACGCAGGCAAAAATTAATATAAAATCTTTACGTGATAGGCAGAGAAATCACTGGAGCAAGCCGATGACCGATCAAGAATTGCGGGAAATGCTGGCCGAGTTAGCACAGTCGCAAGCGAAAACCGACGCGCAACTAGCGAAAACCGACGCGCAATTGGCCAAAACCGATACCAAGCTGGACAAACTTGCCGAGATGTATGGCGGGGTCGGCAATAATCAGGGCAAGGTCACCGAGGAGTTTTATTACAACTCCCTCAAGCCCAACCTGAGCCTTAATGGCATCCAATTCGATTTTATTGAAAAGAACGTCACCCGCAGCGCTTTTGGCATCGAGGAAGAATATGACCTGCTGTTGGTCAACGGCCAAGATGTGTTCATCATCGAGGTCAAATATCACTTGCATCCCAGAGACATCGAGCGGCTAGTAAACCGAAAACTGCCGAACTTCAAAACACTCTTTCCCGAGTATCGTGCTTGCCGTATCCACCTGGCCTTAGCGACCTTTGCGGTTGATGATGACGTGAAACAACTCGCACTCGATCAGGGCGTGACGGTTTTGCAGCGGCGCGGGGATGTCATCGAGACACTGGC
>CAYFSA010000093.1:0-11580 GCA_964345605.1 uncultured Ectothiorhodospiraceae bacterium | reverse complement strand
TGCAGGCGCGCCTGCAAATCGCTGATCTGACGGTCTTTGGCCGCCTGGGCGTGCAATTCGGAGCCGAAATGCGGCAGGCCGGACTGGTCGGGGGGCAACAGGATCTTGGTGAGTTGAGTCGCGGTCAGCTCACCTAGGTAGACCTGCTGTTCGTCGATCACGAAGATTTCCTGAATATGGCGATCCATCAGCAGGACCATAGCCTCGGCTAACGGCACATCGGCCCGCACCGTGTGCGGATTGTCGTACATGATATCGCGGCAGAACATGCTTCACCTCGCGCGGTTGATTCAGTCGCTTAATAATAGATCGGCAGCGGTTAGATCGGCAGCGGTACGCCGCCCCAAACACCTCGCGGCAACCTGTCAAAAACCCCACAGGGCAGCGGTTCTTGCTAAAGCTAGGGCATATAGCATGCCAATGCCCGGCCTGACCGCCGCCCACCCGTGGCGGGCAGGCCGGCCCCGCAACGCCCGGACAAAACGGCAACGCCACCATGATACTAGACGCTGCGGCGCGCGGTGCAACGCCCAGTTTAGCGGCCGGCGCTGCAGGCGTTTGGCGTTTGGACCGAGCGGCGCTGGCGGCGCGTTGGCATTATACCTGGACGCCCCCCTGCAGAACAGCGCCGGCCCCGCCGCTCATTGTAGGGCGGGCTTCAGCCTGCCAAACGGCTAGGGCGGGCTTCAGCCCGCCAAACGGCGGCTAACCAAAACCCCGACAGCCCGGTTAAAACCGACCCGACACCATCAACCCAAGTGGAATTGCCCGCCACCCGGCAGGCCGCCGCCACCACCCGGCATACCGCTACCACCACCCTGGCCGGGCATGACGATGGACGAGGCCGCATCACGCTGCATCGATTTGAGTTCCTGCATGGTTTCCTCCATGGCCTGGTTGGCGGCCTGCGCAAAGCCCTGCAAAGCCTGCTCGAGGGTGGTCGCCGGGATCTCGAAATTCAGCGGCAAAGCGCCGGCCGGGGTCATCACCTGCGCCTGGCCGACATAAGTCGTCGCCCGCTGGGTATCGGGATTGCCGTTGGCATCGACTGGCATCAAGCGCCGGATCGAGCCCACCCGGCGATCGGTGAAGACCTCTTCGCGATAGAGGTCATTTTTGTCCATGCTGGCGTCAACTTCTTCATTTGGATAAGCCATGAGTTACCCCATCGGTCGTTTTCGGTGGATGATGACGAGCAGGGTAACAAAGATTCAGCCGCTTGCGCAGACGCTGAGGCCGCCGCGGCTCGCCCTATTGCCTTATTGCCTTATTGCCTTATTCAAGGACTTGACTTTCTTGCTCGAGCTCGTCGAAGACATTGCCGGATGCGGGCTGGTCGCCGCCGGTCGAGGCGCCGAGTTCCTCGAAGGCCTGGTCACCCTGATAATCCAGCAATTTTGAGGCAATTGCGACCAGCCGCTCGCGCTGATACTCGACCAACGGCGACTGCTCAATGCAAAGTCGGGTAAAGGCGATGCGCTCTTTTTGTACATAGCGCTGATGGGTAAACTCGCCGGTTTGACGCACAAAACGCGGCAACTGAGGGTCCTTGCGAAAACGCTCGACGATTTCGCGCTCAGTCGGGCTCTCAAGTTGTTGATAAGCCTCGTCAACCGCCATCTGGAGGCTGTCATCAATACGCTGAGCCAGCTTGGTACGGGATTGCTCGCGAGCCGTTTCCAGCGCGCTTAGACCGCCTTCGGCAAAGGCGGAGGCGCACACATGGCCGTTCTTGTCGCGGGCATACCAGCCCGGGGCTCCCTCGATATGCAATTCGGCCAGCTCGGGCGCGATTTTGTTTTCCATGACATACTTGCCGAAGCCTTCGAGCATCCCGTTCAACACGCCCAACAATACCAGTTCGATCATATCAAGCTCCTGGGTGCAAAATGATGCGCCGGCGCCGGCGCGATAAGGGGTGTCTGCTCAATTCACTATAGCCATTCACTATAGCCATTGTCGCCGAACTTGCTGTGGACTGGCCCGCAATATAGGCACGGCCAGGGCCGCTAAACCGCTACCGGGGCCGGAATATGCGGATGCGGGTCATAGCCGCGCAGCTCGAAATCCTCATACTGATAGTCAAAAATCGACGCCGGCTTGCGCCGCAAATGCAATTGCGGCAAGGGCCGCGGCTGGCGCTGCAATTGCTGGCGCACCTGAGCGTGATGATTGGCATAGATATGCGCGTCGCCGAAGGCCAGAATGACCTCGCCGACCTCGAGATCACATTGCTGAGCGACCATGTGGGTCAGCAGGCTGACGCTGGCCTGATTGAAGGCCCCGCCGAGAAAAACATCGACGCTGCGCTGGGTGAGCATGCAGGACAGCCGGCCGGCGGCCACATAGAACTGATACAGGACGTGACAGGGGGCCAGCGCCATGCGGCCGGCGGCGGCGTTCTCCCAGGGCTGCTTGGACTCATCCGGCAGCAGGGCGACGTTCCAGGCGCTGATGATATGGCGCCGGCTGTGCGGATTGCGCCGCAGCCCCTCCAGTAGCCGGCTGACTTGGTCGTGGTATTGGCCGTCAGACCCCAGCCAGCTGCGCCATTGGACCCCATACACCGGACCGAGCTCGCCGGCGGGCGTGGCCCATTCATCCCAGATGCTCACGCCATGCTCATGCAAAAAGCGGGTATCGGCATCGCCCCGCAAGAACCACAGCAATTCATAAGCAATCGATTTAAAATGCAGCTTTTTGGTGGTTAACAGTGGAAAGCCCTGCGTCAGGTCATAGCGAAGCTGGCGACCGAACACCGAGCGGGTCCCCACGCCGGTGCGATCGTCCTTGTCGACGCCGTTTTGCATAATATCGGCCAATAAATCGAGATAAGGCTGCATGGTATCTCCTGCATTTAAAACACCTGCATTCAAAACAATGACCGCGGCCCAGCGCCGCGGTCAGACCGGGGCCGTTGGCCGCACCTGCCGCCGGCCCCGCTGGCTGCTGCCCCTGCTGTGCCTCGGCCTGCTTACCGCTGGCGCCGCCGCAGCCGCGCCGCTGACCCGCGCCGAACTCGTCGGGGTGTATTTGTATCGCCTCGCCGAGAATATCCACTGGGCCAATGCCGAGCAAATCAGCCGCTATCGGCTGCATCTGATCGACCCGCCGCGGCAAACCTACGCTACCCTGACCGAGCTGGCCCAGCTCAAAACCCTGCATGGCAAGCCGTTCAGGGTGACCCGCTCGAGCCGGGTGCAGGCACCGGCTGGCGCCCATCTGGTCTATCTGGCCAAGGATAAGGCCGCGGCCTACCCCGGCCTGTTCGCCAAAGCCAAGGGGCAGAATGTCCTGTTGGTCTCGGACAATGCCGCGGCGCAGCGGTCTATCATGATCAACCTGATCGATACAGCGGACCAGCAGATCCGCTTCAAGATCAACCGCAGCAACATTACCCAGCAAAACCTCGGGGTGAACCCCGATATTATCCTCCTCGGCGGCACGGAAGTCGATGTCATGGAGCTGTATCGCGATTCCCAGGCATCCATGACGGCCCTGGCCGAGCGCGCCCAGCGCCTGGAACAAGCCGTCGCCGAGGAGCAAGCCAAGCTGCGCACCATGGCGGCTAAAACCCGGCAACAAGCCGCGCGCATCGAGCGCCAGCAGCAATCCATTCAGGCCCAGCAAGCCCAGCTCGAGGCGGCCCGCAGCCGCACCCAAGAGCTCGAAACCGCCATCGCCGAACGCGAGGATCATCTGGCCCTGCTCAAACAGCGTTATGCCGAGATCGCCAAACGCAGTGCCGCGCAGCAAACCACCATCAGCACGCAGGAAGCCCAGGTCAAGGCCGCCCGCGAGCGCTACCGGACGCTGGCCGAGCAAATCGAGCAACGCGAAGCGGCGCTGGCCGAGCAATCCCAGACCATTGCCGCCCGCGCCCGCGTCTTGGCCGCCCAAGACGCCCGCATCGCCCGGCAGGAAGACATCCTCGCCAACCAATCCGCCACCATCTACACCCAGCGCGCCTATTTGTACGCCCTGGCCGCCGCCGTGTTCCTGGCGCTTGTGCTGAGCCTGTTGATACTGCGCAGCTACCGGCGCGAACGCCGCGCCCATGAGCAATTGCGCCAGCAAAAACAGTTGCTCGAACAGTCCGCCATCGCCCTGGCGGATGCCCGGCAGCGCGCCGAGCAGGCCAACCACGCCAAGAGCATATTCCTGGCCAATATGTCACATGAGCTGCGCACGCCGCTGAACGCCATCCTCGGCTTTGCCCAGCTGCTCGGCAAGGACCGTTCGCTCTCGGCCCGCGCCCGGGAAAGCTCGGCCATCATCGCCCGCGCCGGCGACCATCTGCTAGGCCTGATCAACGAGGTCCTGGATCTTTCCAAAATCGAGGCGGGCCATGTCCAGCTCGATCCGGAAATCTTCGCGCCGCGCCAGCTTCTCCAGGAAATCGCGGCATTGCTGCGGATGCGGGCCGACAGCAAAGGCCTGCGGCTCGTCGAAGCCTGCGCCGCCGAGGTGCCGGCCTATGTCCGCGCCGATCTCGGCAAGCTGCGGCAGATCTTGATCAATTTGCTCGGCAACGCGATCAAATTCACCCCCAGCGGCGAGGTCGGCATCCAGCTCGACAGCCAGCCGGCCACAACACCGGGCACCGTGGGCCTGCGATTCCGGGTACATGACACCGGCATCGGCATCGCCGCCGACGCCCAGGCGCGCATCTTCGAGCCCTTCGAGCAATGCGCCGGGCCGGCCCACAGCGAATCCGGCCAAGCCGGCACCGGCCTGGGACTGGCCATCACTAAACAGTACGTCGAGATGCTCGGCGGCACCCTGAGCTTGACCAGTCAGCCCGGCGCCGGGAGCGAGTTCGTCTTTGCGATCACGGCCGAGCCAGCGCAGGCCGTCGCCGGCAGCGACCCGGACCCGTCCGCGCCGGTCATCCCGCGGCTGGCAGCGGCTCAGTCGCCGCGCATTTTGGTCGCCGAAGACCATCCGGACAGCGCACTGCTGCTCGAGCGTCTGCTCACCGATGCCGGTTTCAGCGTGAAGGTGGCGGCCGATGGTCAGGCGGCTGTCGACCTTTGCCGCCGCTGGCAGCCGGCTTTCATCTGGATGGATCGGCACCTGCCGGGGCTTGACGGCGCTGAGGCGGTCCATCGAATCCGGCAATTGCCGGAGGGCGCGCAGGTGCCTATCGCGGCCCTGACCGCTTCGGTGCTACAGGCGGAAAAGCAGACGTTATTGGCCAACGGCTTTGACGATTTCGTCCGCAAACCTTACCGGCCCTTCGACCTGTTCAAGATCATGAGCCGGCATTTGCCGATCGAATTTCAGGATGCCGACCCGGCCCGCCAGATACCACCGCTGGCCGCGCCCAAGGCGCCGATCACCGCGGCGCAATGGCAGGCCCTGCCGGCAGCGCTTGTCAAGCAATTAACACACAGTGTCCGGGCTGCGGACATCGAGGCCAGCAGCCGCTTAATTGAACAAGTCGCTAAGTATGATATGCTGCTTGCAACGCGTTTGAGGGAATATATTGGCCTGTTCGATTTTGCCGCCATCGAGCAAAGCTTGGCGAAGGCCGCGCCGGAGACTTCTGTTGGTCAACCTTGAGCAAAGACGCAATTCCATTCATTGTTCGCGAGCTGAGCAGCTATGACTGCCACTGACAACGCCCATCGCGGCGAGATTCTGATCGTCGACGACACGCCCGCCAATCTCGCCCTGCTCACGCAATTGTTGCACAGCGAGCATTACAAGGCCCGGCCCGTGGCCTCCGGCCAAGCTGCCCTGGCGGCCACCGCGGCCCAATTACCCGAGCTGATTCTGCTGGATGTGCGCCTGCCGGATATGTCCGGCTTCTCGGTCTGTCGCCAGCTCAAGGCCGACGCGCATACCCGGCAGGTGCCAATCCTGTTCATCAGCGCCTTCGACGCCCCCGCCGAGCAACTGGAGGGGTTCGCGGCCGGCGGCGTGGACTTCATCACCAAGCCGTTCGAGGAGCAGCTCGTGCTGGCGCGGGTCGCTACCCATTTGGCGCTGGCCCGCGCCCAATGCCAGCTCGAGGCCGACCGCCAGCAGCTCGCCGCCCAGAACGAGCAGCTGGCGGCCACCCAAGCCACCCTGCAGCGCTATATCGGCATCGTCAATCAATACGTGAGCATCTGCCGGATCGATACGGACGGCTGCATCATCGACATTTCGGATGCCTTCAGCCAGGGCTCGGGCTATGCCCGCGCCGAGCTGCTGGGGCAGCCGTTCCAGCAATGCATCGGCCATCCGCGTCTGGCCCCGGAACTCCTGAGCGATCTGTGGCGCACCCTGCAGCGCGGCATGTCCTGGCATGGCGAGCTTTTGAATCGGACCAAAGCGGGCACGGATTACTGGGTCCAGGCCTCGATCGAGCCGGACTGTGACGCCAACGGCGAAATCCATGGCTTCACCCTGATTCAAACCGATATCACCGACAAGAAGCGGGTCGAGCAGCTCTCCCAACGTGACCCCCTGACCGGTTTGTGGAACCGGCGCATGCTCGATGAGCTGCTCACCGAGGAATGGCAGCGCGCCCGCCGGCATCAGCGCCCCTGCTGCCTGATCATGATCGACGTCGACCATTTCAAGGCAATCAACGACAACCATGGCCATCTGGTCGGTGACCGGGTGCTGACCGAACTGGCGGCCTTGTTTCAGGCCAATATCCGGGTGGTCGACAATGTCGGTCGCTGGGGCGGCGAGGAATTTTTGATCCTCTGCCCCGAAACCACCCTCGAGCAAGGTGCGCAGCTCGGCGACAAACTGCGAGCCCTGACCGCCCAGCACGCCTTCCCCGGGGTCGCGCAGCTCACCGCCAGCTTCGGGGTCGCCGAGCTGGCGCCGCGGGAGACCACTGAGGACCTGCTGCAGCGCGCCGATGAGGCGCTGTTACAAGCCAAGCGGCAGGGCCGCAATTGCGTTAAGCTGGCCCATTAACCGGAAACCGACATGCCCCCACACGACGCGCGCGGCCCGATGCTGGCCTGGCCGATTCTGCTGCTGCCGCTCCTGCTGACCACCCCGGCCGGTGCCGCGGCGGCGCCCGCCCTGTATTCGATGTCCCTGGAAGAGCTGGGCGCGGTGCAGGTCAAGGTGGCGGCGAAACGGGATGAATCGATCATCGACACCTCGGGCACGGTGTATGTCATCACCGAAGAAATGATTCAACGCTATGGCTGGCGGGATTTGCGGGAAATTTTAGAGGCCCTGCCCAATCTCGATCTGGAGTGGTCGCATAACCTGCTCAAAGGCGGGCAGCGTGGCTTTCGCGGCAATTTCAACCGCACCCTGATCCTGATCGACGGCCGCAAATGGAACAACGTGTTCTCCGAGGAATTCCTGGTCACCGACGGCATATTCCCGGCCAATCAGATCAAGCGGGTCGAGGTCCTGCAAGGCCCCAATTCCAGTCTGTACGGCACCGAGGCCATGGAAGGCGTGATCAACATCATTACCCGCTACGGCGAAGACGGCGACGATACCGCGCAGGGCGAGTACCTCATCGGCGAGGCCAGCACCCGCAGCGCCAATGTCCTGTTCCGCCGGGCCGGCCAGGACTTCGTCATCGGCGGCAGTGCCTCGATGTTCTCCAGCGATCGCGACTGGCCCGAGCTGGCCGATTTCCACGCCGATACCGCCGCCTATTCGCGCAGCCCGGCGATGGACGCGTTCCGCACTACCAACCCCGCTCACTTTCTGATGGAAGGCCGTGACCAAACCTTTGATCTCTACGGCCGCATGCAATGGTTCCACGGCGGCCTGCATTACAAGCGCTCCTATTCCGACGCCTCGCTGCTGCAT
The DNA here is from genome assembly GCA_964345605.1 of uncultured Ectothiorhodospiraceae bacterium. Classification (GTDB taxonomy): domain Bacteria; phylum Pseudomonadota; class Gammaproteobacteria; order CAYFSA01; family CAYFSA01; genus CAYFSA01. The sequence goes on along the minus strand of CAYFSA010000093.1, from coordinate 3,795 downwards.
GTTCGGGAAAATGCCGGCGCCTATATCGCCGACCGGGATCAGACCATGTTTTTTGTCGGCATCGATTATCCGGTCACCGAGGCTCTGCAGGTATTGTTCGAATATCACGATCTCAACGCCAACGATCGCTTCAACGCTAACCTGCCGGTCCTGGATGACAGCGGCACGCAGGTGCTCGATCACGAGCTTACCGTCACCGATCATTTTTCCCGTAATCAACGCTTCGTGTCCCAGGTCGATTATGCCTTTCCCTTCAATAACCTCATTGCCGGCTTCGAATGGGAACAGCGCAATACCAACAAATTCTCGGCCGCCGATCAGCTGCGCACCATCGATCGCTCGCTCGAGCAGGAGGAATTCGGGGCCAAAGGGGCCTGGGAAAAATACACGGCCTTTGTGCAGGACACCTTCGCGCCGGTCGAGTATCTCAAAATCACGCCGGGCATCAATTTCCTGCATCGCGATTTCCTGGACGATGAGATTTTACTGCGCCTGAATGCGATGTTCCTGCCTACCCCGCGCACGGCCATCAAACTGACCTATGGCGAAGGCGCCCGCGGCCCGTCGGTGTTCGAGGCCGCTTTCGCCGAGGGCAGCCTAGCGCCTCAATTGATGGATATGTACGAGCTCAATTATTCCCAGCGCTTCGATCTCGGCGCCCTGGAGTTGCTCAATATCCTGGCCGTTTACCGGATGAATGCCAAGAACATTTATGAGCAGACGGTTTCGGGGGGCAGTGATGCAGGCCGGCGCACAGTCGCCGGTGGCTCGGCGCGGGTGGACGGTTTCGAGAACATGCTGCAGCTCGGCAGTGAGGATTTTTCAGGTTTTTTGGGCATGCGTTATGTCCAACCTGATCCCAGCCGCGTCGAGTTGCACAGCCTTACTGACGCAACCTCGACCCGCCTTGAGACCCGCAATACCGTTTTGGACATGCCACAATGGAAGCTCAAGGGCGGGCTGTCTATGCGTTGGCACCCCTATTTTCGCTCCTCGCTATTTTTCCTGTATTGGGCTGCGCATAAAACCAAAACGCATGATATCGCCTTGAGCCGCGAGATCATCAAGACCATCGCCCCCCAGCATCGCGTCGATCTCAATCTGGAGCTAGGCGAGTTCCAATTCAGCAAGGCCGAGCTAGCCTTTGGGCTGCATATCAAAAACCTGTTCAATACCCGCTTTTACCACTCCAATCCCCGCGGTAATGCACCTGTCCAGTATTTACAAACACCCCGGCATGTGCGTTTCAAAATGCGCATGACGTATTGACATGTGGGTTGAAAACCAGTCTGCGCTGGCGCTCATCGGCCTGTATGCCGGCATCTGGCTCGGCTTTCATGTCGGCGCCGGCTATCTGGCCTATCGGCTGCCGCTCGCCTGGCTGGATAAAATTCCGTGGGTCTGCCGGAGCTATCGCTGGGAACGCGGCGGGCGGGTCTATCAGCGCTTGCATATCGGGGCCTGGAAAGAGCGCCTGCCCGAAGCCGGCGGCCTATTTCCCGGCGGGTTTTCCAAACGCCATCTGCAGACCACGAGCCCGGCCTACCTGCAGCGCTTCGCCCGGGAAGTATGCCGGGCCGAATGCTCGCATTGGCTGACCTGGGGGCTGGCCCTGACCTTCTTTGCCTGGAACCCCTGGCCCATCGGGGTCGTTATGGTCATTTACGGCGGCCTGAGCAATCTGCCGTTCATTCTTGTGCAGCGTTATAACCGCGCCCGACTGGCGCGGCTCGAGCGGGCGCTAGCCGCGCGTGCGCACCGAGATTGACCGGCCTTTCCAGGTCACGCTGTTGCACACCAGGGTCAGATACAGCGAGCGCAGGAAAATCAGAATGAAAAAGCCCAGGGCGAGCGGATACAACAAAGCGGGATATACACCGAAATTACCCAGCTTGCGCAACAGCCACCACAGCTGCAACACATAGGCGCTATAGGTCACCACACCGGCCACGACCCAGGTCGATAGACCTTCGGCAGGCCAGCCCAAAGCCGCGTCGACGGCGGCCACGCTGCCGCCGATCCAGGCTGCCATCATCAGGAAAATCCAGGGATCGGTGCTCATCGCCCCGCGGGCAAAATTCTTGGTCCAGCCATCGGCCAAGTCCCGCAGTCCGCCGGGATACATGCGAAAGCTGACCACCCCCCGGCCGATGAAATTATGGGTCGGCACGCCCAGCCGGGCCATGTGCTGAGCCAGCGCGACGTCGTCCAGAATTTCCGCGCGCACCAGGCTGTGGCCGCCGGTACGCAGATAATCGGCCCGTGAGCAGACCATACACGGCCCGAAGCTGCCATTGGGCTTGATATGGTCTCCCGCCAGGGTGAAGGAGCGGATGCTACCCATCAAAATAATGGAAAAGAACGCTGACAAACGCTCGTAGGCATGCTGCATCCGATGATAGGGCTGCAGGGACACCAAGCCACCATAGCGGGCGTGGGCAGCGACGATGCGGTCGAGCCCGCTGGGCTCGAGGGCGGTATCGGCATCGAGAAACACCAGTAACTCCCCGCGGGCCTGCTGGGCTCCCATCCAGCAGGCCCGCGGCTTGCCCAGCCAGCCCTCCGCCAGGCCGTCCAGGCTGACGACCGTAGCGCCATAGCGGCGCGCCAGCTCGGCGGTGGCATCGCTGGAATTATCATCGACCACGATGACCTCGGCGGCGGCGAACTGCTGGGTTTGCAGGGACGCGAGCAGCTGCGGTAAGCGCTGCGACTCATTGCGGGCCGGCACAATCACGGAGACGGCAACCGGCTCACTCAGGGTGGCTTGGGGGGGGCAGGTTCGCAGCCGCCCGAGAAAACCGAAGGCCAGGCTCCACAGCAATAACAGGCCAAGCAGTTCCAGGGGCAGGATCGAGTAGCCTTCGGGCGGCAATTGGACGGGCCAGTCGGGCAGGCTGAAGGTATTCAAAAGGCACCCACCTCACGCATGCCACAGGCGGCGCAAGGCCGCCCAATCCAGAGCGCGGCCTGGCTCGTCCGCCTGCGTCCCGGTCTCGGCAAAGCTGTCGAACACCGCCAGGGCGCCGCTGAAATCCTGCGCGCGCGTATAGTCGTTGGTTACGACCACGGTAGCCAGACCCGCGGCCCGCGCGGCCCGCACACCATTGGCCGAATCCTCGATCGCCACACAAGCCTGGGGCGCCAGTCCCAGCCGCTCGAGGGCATAGTGATAGATATCCGGGGCCGGCTTTTTCGCCGGCACCACGTCCCCCGCCGCGATCACCGCGAAGCGTTCCGGGCCGTGCTCCCCCAAAGTCGCCTTAAGCAGATACGTGACGTTTTCGGGCGTGGTGGTGGTGGCAATGGCCAGGGTCAGGCCAGCCGCTTCCGCCTCGTCCAGCAGGGCGGCCACGCCCGGGCGCAGGGGGATCCGGCCGGCCTGGAGCAGCGCCAGATAATGCTCGGTTTTGCGCTGATGCAAGGTTTTGATAAAAGTGCCGCCGTCACTGTCGGCATCACTGCGCTGCAGGTAGGCCTGCATATAATGGCGAATGCGTTCCTTGCCGCCGGTAACGGCGAGCAGCTCCCCATAGGTCGCGACCGACCATTCCCAGGTCAGCCCCTGCTCGGCAAAGGCTTGGTTGAACGCCAGGCGATGGCCATCGCGCTCGGTGTCGGCGAGGGTGCCATCCACATCGAAGATCAGTGCTTGCAAGGTGTGTTGCATAACAGTCCTATCCTATCCATCCAGGGTTGACGCTGCCAGCAGGGCGAGCAGCCCGGGGCGGGTTTAACCGACCGGCCGGAGTTTCAGTTAGCCGCCGCTGGGCGGGTTGAAACCCGCCCTACGTG
>CAYFSA010000092.1:5569-11836 GCA_964345605.1 uncultured Ectothiorhodospiraceae bacterium | reverse complement strand
TCGATTTCAATCGACCGTGGGGCCGATAACGCCCTGGCTGGGCGGGCACACCCGATCAGACCGCTTGGGAGCCACCTTAAAACCTGATTCGAGTGAATGACGATATGTTGATATTCGAAGCCTCCCGTCCGGGGCGCCGCGGCACCGCCCAAGCCCCGCTCGGCAGCCCGGCCAGCACCGACCTGCCCGAGCGCTTTAAGCGCCGCCAGCCGGCGAATCTGCCGGAAGTGTCCGAGCTGCAGGTCGTGCGCCATTACACCCGGTTATCGCAAAAGAACTTTTCCATCGATACCCATTTTTACCCGCTGGGCTCGTGCACCATGAAGTACAACCCGCGGGCCGCCAATCGCTTGGCCATGCTGCCGGGCTTTCTGAATCGCCATCCGTACACTCCGGAGCCATTCAGTCAGGGCTTTCTGGCCTGTATGTATGAATTGCAGGATATGCTGCGCGAAGTCACCGGCATGCAGGCCGTCTCGCTCACGCCGATGGCCGGCGCCCAGGGTGAGTTCGCCGGCATTGCCATGATCCGTGCCTATCATGATGCCCGCGGCGATCACGAGCGCCGCGAAGTCCTGGTCCCGGATGCCGCCCACGGCACCAATCCGGCAACCGCGACCATGTGCGGCTACACCGTGCGCGAGATTCCCACCGATGATTCCGGCGATGTCGACATGCAAGCCCTGCAAGCGGCCGTCGGTCCGCAAACGGCCGGGCTAATGCTGACCAACCCCTCCACCGTCGGGGTGTTCGAGCGGCGGATTCAGGAAATCGCCGCGCTGGTGCATGACGCCGGTGGCCTGCTGTATTACGACGGTGCCAATCTGAACGCCATCCTGGGCAAAGTGCGGCCCGGTGACATGGGTTTCGATGTCATCCACATGAATCTGCACAAGACCTTTTCCACCCCGCACGGCGGCGGCGGCCCCGGCTCGGGGGCGGTCGGGGTCGGCGAGCGCCTGCTTGCCCATCGCCCGGTGCCGGTGGTCACCAAAACCGACAGTGGCTATGGCTGGCTCACCGAGCGGGATATTCCCGCCACTATCGGCCGCCTGTCGGCCTTCGGCGGCAATCCCGGCGTCTTGCTGCGGGCCTATGTTTACATGCGCCTGCTCGGGCGCGAGGGCATGCCGAAAGTCGCGGAACTGGCCACGCTGAATGCCAACTACCTAGCGGCGCGGCTGAAGAACGCTCAGTTTGATCTGGCCTTCCCGCAGCGCCGGGCCACACATGAGTTCGTGCTAACCTTGAAAAAGCAGGCCAAGGAACTCGGGGTGAATGCCACCGACTTCGCCAAGCGCTTGCTGGATCACGGCTATCATGCCCCCACGGTGTACTTTCCCTTGCTGGTGCCGGAGTGCTTCTTGATCGAGCCGACCGAGACCGAATCTAAGGAAGTACTGGATGGCTTCGTCGATGCCATGGCCGCCATTCTCGCCGAGGCCGAGGCCGATCCCGATCGCCTGCGCGGCGCGCCCTACACCCTGCCCAACCGGCGCCTCGATGAGGTTCTGGCGGCCAAGCGGCTGGATTTGGCGTGGCGGGACGAAGCGTAATACCTGTAGGGTCAATGTTAATCGACCCTAGGCGGCCTTGATCGGTTGCCACCCGGTCGATTGATACGGTCCTACGTCGGGTCGATCGCAATCGACCCGATTAGGTTCGATCCGGCGTCGCCGGGCCGGTTGAAACCGGCCCTACCCGATTGCGGCCATTCCATGGTGAATACGGAGGCATGGAACAATTATGTGCATTATGCTCGAGCGGAGGTCTTATGCTGCGGGACACTGACAATGGCTATGGCTTGATTGCCGTTGGCTTCCATTGGCTCGTCGCCCTACTCGTCGTCGGGCTGTTCGCCCTTGGCCTGTGGATGGTGGAGCTGAGCTATTATGATCCTTGGTATAATCGCGCACCCGATATTCATCGCAGTGTCGGCATTATCTTAGTCATGATCATGGTTGCCCGGGTGCTGTGGCGCTTTTTCAATCCCAAACCGGCGCCGCTGAACTCCCATAGCCGCTTCGAGCAGATCAGCGCGAAAGCGGCCCATCACAGCATGTATTTATTGATTTTTCTGGTCATGGTCAGCGGCTATCTGATTTCCACCGCCGATGGCCGCAGCATCGATGTGTTCGGTTGGTTCAGCGTCCCTGCGTTGTTGAGTGGCTGGGCCAATCAGGCGGACATCGCCGGCGCAGTCCATGAATATTCGGCCTGGGCATTGGTGATACTGGCCGGCGTTCACGCGCTGGCGGGCCTCAAGCATCATGTCATCGATCGCGATGCCACCCTGCTGCGTATGTTGGGCAGGCGTGTGCCGGTCGATTGAAATCGACCCCACAAGTTCGTGTAGGGCCGGTTTCAACCGGCCCCTCGTAGGAGCCGATCAATGCCGCAAGGTCGATTGAAATCGACCCTACAAGATTCGCGTAGGGCCGGTTTCAACCGGCCCCTCGCAGGTCCAAACGACCCACACGGCGGGTCGAATGAATTCGACCCTACATTTTCCACCTCACAGGAGTATGCAATGAAAAGCATGAGATTGTTTGGGTTTTGGCTGGTTTTACTGATCGCATTCGCGAGCATGCCGGCCCAGGCGGCCGATTATGTGATTGACACGGAAAAAGGGCATGCCGCGATTAACTTTCGCATCAAACACCTGGGCTATAGCTGGGTCTATGGACGCTTCAACGAATTTAGCGGGCGCTTTAGCTATGACAAGACCAATCCCGAAGGCTTCAGCGTCCAGGTCGACATCGATCCGGCCAGCATCGACACCAACCATGCCGAGCGCGACAAGCACTTGCGTGGCGACGAGTATTTCCATGTCAAGCGCTATCCTGAAGCCCGTTTTGTCAGCACTCGCTATGAGCCAGGCAAGCAAGCCGGCGAAGGGCAACTGCACGGCAAACTGACTCTACATGGGCAAACCAACCCGGTGACCATTGATGTGACCCATACGGCCGCTGGCCCCGATCCCTGGGGCGGCTATCGCCGCGGCTTCTCGGGCACTACCACCATTGAGCCGGCGAATTTCGGTATGGATTACGACCTCGGTCCCGGTGCCGAGCGGGTCGAACTGATGTTATCGATCGAGGGAATTCGCCAGTAGGCTGGCGATCGGTTTTACCGATGAAGTCGGTCGGTACAACCGATTAGGTGATCTGACAACATATCGCTAGAATAATGATTCCCTAACAACTCACTCACACCTATGGAGGCACACCCATGAAGCGTTTAGCCCTAATCGGCATGGTGGCCGCGCTGCTGCTGAGCACGACCGCCATGGCCGCGGATAAGCTCATGCAACGCGCCCAGCAGACTTTTAATCCCCTGCCGAGCGAACCACCGGCAATTCCGGACAATGCCTACTCAAAAGCGAAGGACGAACTCGGCAAACTGCTGTATTTCGATCCGCGGCTGTCGCGCAGCTGGCTGATCAGCTGCAACACCTGTCATAACCTGGCACTCGGCGGGGTCGATATGATGGAGACTTCGATCGGCCACGGCTGGCAGGCCGGTCCCCGTAATGCCCCGACGGTGCTCAACTCGGTTTTCCATGTCGACCAATTTTGGGATGGCCGCGCCGACGACCTGAAAGAGCAAGCCATGGGCCCTATGCAGGCCAGTGTCGAGATGAACAGTGAGCCCAAGCGGGTCGAGCAAACGCTGGCCAGTATCCCGGAGTATGTCGAGCGTTTTGAAAAGGCTTTTCCGGACAGCGATCCGGCGGTTACCTTCGAGAATGTCGCCGCCGCGATCGAAATCTATGAGACCACATTGATTACCCCCAATTCCCCGTTCGACCAATACCTCGAGGGTGACGAATCGGCGCTGAGCCAGCAAGCCAAGCAGGGCCTGCAAGTCTTTATGGACAGCGGCTGCACTTCCTGTCATCGCGGCATGAATCTGGGCGGCGATCAATACTTCAAGTTCGGCCTGGTAAGCAACCCGGGCGAAGAAGTCCGCCCCACTGACGACAAGGGGCGCGAGCAGGTTACAGGCAAGCGAGCCGATCGGTACGTATTCCGTGTACCAACCCTGCGCAATGTCGCCCTGACAGCCCCCTACTTCCATTCCGGCAAAGTCTGGGATTTGGGCAAGGCTGTGCAGATCATGGCCAAAGCCCAACTCGGCCGGCAGTTGAGCGATGCGGACGCCACGGCGGTAGTCGCGTTCCTAAAAAGCCTGACCGGTGACCAACCCCAGGTCGATTACCCGGTACTGCCGCCGCATACCGCGCAAACGCCCAAACCGGTCACCCAGGTGCAGGCGGGATCAGCGGACATGGGACACTAATAACCACGAGCCAACCCACCGGCGAATGCGCTTAACTTTATGCCACTCGCCCACTAGCAGCGATCAGGGAGGATCGCAACTTGCAACTTCCAGCTGTCATTCAAATACATAATCCAGCAAACTATAGAGCGCTCGATGCATCAGCCTGAAATCAGAGCCGGCCAGCAGGCGCTCGGCAGGTTGGATATAGGGCGCTGCCATGAGTTCATCCCGGCAATTCGTCACCAAGGCCTGCACCGATTCAGGCGTGGCTTCCAGATGGCATTGCAGAGCGAGAATCCGGTCGTCGTAGAGGAATCCTTGATTTTCGCAAGCCGCAGTGAATGCCAGATGCCGGCATCCAGTCGGCAATGCAAAGCTGTCGCCATGCCAGTGCAGGACTTCGAGCTGGCGTGGATGCTCGGCCCCCAGTAAGGCCGCTCCGGCCTCCGTGAAGGTGAGAGGAAACCAGCCGATTTCCTTGTGTTGCCCCTGGGTTACCCTGGCGCCCAGGGCATCGGCCAGCAGCTGCGCCCCCAGACACACACCGACCAAGCGTTTACCCGCCGCAATAGCCGCCCGCAAGAACTGCTTTTCTGCCGGCAGCCAGGGATAGCGGGTATGCTCGTCAATATTCATCGGCCCGCCCATGACGACCAGGCCATCGAGCGACTCGAGCACTGGCCAGGGATCGTTGGCATAAACGTGGTGGCAGGTCAGGGTATGCCCGCGACTAGCCGCCCACGCGGCGATCGCGGCGGGGCCTTCGAAGGGGACGTGTTGGAGGCAGTGGAGAGTTAAAGGCATGATTGCTCCATTAGGTAACGGGATAAGGTCTAAAGCCGTGGCCGGACCTCTGTGGCAACTCGACCCAGCCTTGTTCAATCGGCGGCGGCATCCCAATATCGACAGCCAGCCAATCCTGGGTCGCCAAACCATGCGCCTGTTTGCCCGGCAGGGTAGCCGCCAATTGCACGCTCGGCCACAGACCCGCGGCGGATTCAAAGACACTGGTCAGCACCACTTCGACGGCCGCGGCTCGGGCGGCTGCGGCGATAGCCAGGGTGGCCTGCAGGCCACCGATGACCATGGGCTTGAGCACCAGGCGGCGTACCGGCAAGGCCTGCAGATCAGCCAGCCAGTTACCCTGCTGCAGGGATTCATCCAGGGCCAGGGGGAAGGGAACTCGTGCCTGCAGGCGAGCAAGTGCATCGGCATGGGGCTCGGCAAGTGGCTCTTCCACGGCCTCGATCGGCAGGTCACGCAGCGCGGCCAGCATCTGCGTCGCCGTGGCCCAATCCCAGGCCGCATTGGCATCCAGGCGCAAATGCACACCCGCGGGTAATTGCTCAGCCAGGGCCACGAGCTGCTCGTATTCACGCGCCGCCGTGCCGACCCCCACTTTGAGCTTGAGGACCTCATAGCCCTGAGCAACCGCGCCTTGCCAGGCCGCTTCCCGGAGCTCACTCAAGGCCCCGAGCATGGCATTGACCCGCACCTGATCGCGGCTATCGGGCTGCAGATAGCGCCGCAGGGGCAGCCCGGCCTGCTGCGCGAGGCGATCCAATAGCGCTGATTCCACGGCAAAGCGTACTGCCGGTGTGGCTGGCAAGGCTTGGGAGCACGCCTTGACAGCCTCCTCGGCGCTGTGTCCCTGCAGCAAAGCAGGCAATCGCTCCAGGGCCCGGGCCGCCGCAGCTGGGGTTTCGGTGCCGGCTGCCGGCAGGGGGGCACAATCGCCATAACCCTGCAACCCGCCTGCGGTAAGACACAGCAGCCAGCCTTCCCGGCTTGTCCATTGGCCGCGGGCGCTCTGCCAGGGCTGGCGCAGCGGGAGCTGGTAAGGCTGGCTGGTGATCTGCGTGATTAGCGAGATGAGTACATGCTCCGCTTGGCCCAGCCTCTCGGACTTAAGCGATTCATTATTGTGGATAAACCTCCTAAAGTGCCGCGGATCAGTAGGGTGGGCTTTAGCCCGCCATACCA
>CAYFSA010000092.1:0-5469 GCA_964345605.1 uncultured Ectothiorhodospiraceae bacterium | reverse complement strand
GGCACAGGGTCGGTTAAAACCGACCCTACAAAAGTAATGGCTTGAACCTATGAACCGCCGGCCGGCCAAGCATAGCCGCCGGCCAGGAGGATGGCCAGCAGCAGCTGCAGACCGGCGGTTTGCGCCAGCACGGCATTGAGGGCCGCCCCGGCAGCGCCGCGATACAGCCGGTAAATCAGCCACAGGGCCAGCGGCAGGGCCAGCAGCAACGGCCAGTGTGCACCGGGCAGGGGCAGTGTCCACAGCAACACGAAAGTCAGGCCCAGCATGCCGGCATAAGCCAGCCGCGCACCGCGCTCGCCCAGGTAATGCGCCAGGGTGCGGCGACCGGCCAGGCGATCGGTGGTCAGATCGCGGTAATTGTTGACCAGCAGGACCGCGGCGGCCGGCAGGCCGATCGCCACGCCGAGGATGATCGGCACCCAGCCGAGCGTCAGGGTTTGCAGATAATGGCTGCCGGCTACCGCGGCGATGCCGAAAAAAACCAGCACGAACAGCTCGCCGTAAGGCCCGTAAGCGATCGGCCGTGGCCCGCGGGTGTAGATATAGCCGCAGGCGATGGATACCACCCCGAGCCAGAAAATCGGCCAGCCGCCGCGAAAGGCCAGGATGACTCCGATAATGAAGCCGGTCAGGAAAATGACATTGGCTGCTCGCTTGACCGCCCTGGCGGTCAGCCAGCCTTGGGCGGTGGCGCGCGGCGGACCGACCCGGTCCGAGGTATCGGTACCGCGCTCGAAATCGCCGGCATCGTTGTGCATATTGGTGCCGATCTGGATACTCACCGCCACCAGCAGGGTCAGCAGGGCGGTCAGCCAGGCCATCTCGCCGGTTTGGGCGGCCGCCAGGGTGACACCGGCGAATACGGGCGTAATCGCCAGCGGCAGGGTCTTGGGCCGCGCCGCGGCGACCCAGTAGCGTAAGGCATTAGCCGAGGCCATCGCTTATCCTGGCCTCGTTTAGATGTGCCGCCGAAACCGGCGAAATTCCGGGGGCCGCTTTTCGACAAAGGCGTTGCGCCCTTCCTGGGCTTCCTCGGTGCCGTAAAACAAGCCCGTGGCATTGCCGGCCAGCTCGGCAATCCCCGCCAGGCCATCGGTATCGGCATTGAACGAGGCCTTCAATACCCGCAGGGCGGTTGGCGAGAGCTGCAGCATCTGCCGGCACCAAGCCACGGTCACCGCTTCCAGCTCGGCCAGGGGCACCACCGTGTTCACCAGACCCATGTCCAGGGCTTGTTGGGCATCGTATTGGCGGCACAGGAACCAGATTTCCTTGGCCTTTTTCAGGCCCACCGTGCGGGCCAGCAGGCCGGCGCCCAAACCGCCGTCGAAGCTGCCGACCCGCGGCCCGGTCTGGCCAAAACGGGCATTGTCGGCAGCGATGGTCAGATCGCAAATCAGATGCAGGACATGGCCGCCGCCGATGGCATAACCGGCCACCATCGCCACCACCGGTTTGGGCAGGGTGCGGATCTGGCGCTGCAGCTCCAGGACATTGAGATGCTGCATGCCGGCCTCGTCGTGATAGCCCGCTTCGCCGCGCACCCGTTGATCGCCGCCGGAACAGAACGCGAGTTCGCCCGCGCCAGTGAAAATGATCACGCCGATCTCGGGATCGACATGCGCGCGCCGGAAGGCATCGCCGAGCTCGGCCACGGTCTCGGGCCGAAAGGCATTGCGCACCTGTGGCCGGTTGATGGTGATCTTGGCGATGCCCTCGGCGGTCTCGTAGCGAATATCTTGATAGCTTAAATCGGCGGGCGCGGCCCAGGCGATGGGCGCGGCTTGTGCTGAATCGGACTGGGATTGCACCTTGTTACCTCATGATCTGCAGGGAATAAATTCCATCATTGTATAACCACTTAATCCGGCGGGGGAAGCAAGTCGGCCTGGGCCAGCTGCTGCCAGAGCCCACGGTGGACCTGCTGGCTCGCGGCGCCGTCGATGGCGACTTCCAGCAGGCTCTGCGCCGGCAGGGTTTGCAGGGCCTCGGTCAAGTCGGCGGCTGCCGTCACCCGCCGGTGGACCAAGCCGAAGGCCCTGGCCAGGCCTGCCCAATCGATGGGCAAAGGCGTGCGCCACAGCCGCTCGAATTCGGGTTGCCCGGCTTGCGGCAGATAATCGAAAATCCGGCCACCATCATTGTTAATGACCACCAGCGGATAATGCCAATGCGCAGCCAGCCATAGCCCGCCGAGATCATGGCTGAACGATAAATCGCCCAGCAGCCCGAGCGTTGGCACGCCGGCCGCGTTCAGCCCGGCCAGGGTGGAGAGCTGACCATCGATGCCGCTGCAGCCGCGATTGCCGAAAATCGCCAAGGGCTCAGGGCGCATGCCCGACCAGGTATCAAGCTGACGGATCGGCATGGAATTGGCGCAGAGCAGCCCATGACCGGCAGGTAAAGTGCCCAGCAATGCTTGAATGACATGGCCCTCGCACCACGGCGCTGTGGCTAAATAATCTTGCAGCCAGCGGGCACAGCGCTGGTCCACGGCTTGCCATTGCTTGAGCCAGCTCGCCTCGGCGGTTACCGCATGACTGGTCGCCAGGCCCTGACAGAAGGCCTGCGGGGAGCACTGGACACAATCCAACCAGGCATGATTGGGATCGCGCCAGCGCCCCGCCGGATCGACGCCCAGGGTGGGAATCCCGGCCAACCATTGCTGCAGCGTTTTGGACACGGGGGCGGCCCCGAATTGGATCACCCAGTCCGGGCGCAGCGCGGCGGCGACCTCGGGATTGCGCAAAAAGCTGTCGTAATGCGCGATGGCGGCGGCACCCGGCGCTCCCCAGCGCAGTCCCGCCAGCGGATCGAGCAGCACCGGCACGCCCAGCCGCTTGGCGCAGGCCCACAGGGCTGGAGCCAATGCCGGGGCATACTGCTCCGGGCCGCAGACGATAAGGCCCCGGCGGCCCTGCCAATCAGCCGGTAGTCCAGCTACCGCCGGCTCCCTCGCGGCCTGCATAGTCGTTGCCGGCAAAGCGGGCGTTGCTGGCGGCGGCGGACAATCCCCGGCGGGCACCAGCGGCTCGCGAAACGGTAAATTGACATGCACCGGCCCCGCAACGGGCAGCAGGCTCGTCTGCCCGACCCGTCGCCCGAGGGCCTCGATCAGCCGCCAGGCCGCCGGACCCGCTGCAGCGGGCCCCGGGTCATGAAAGGCCTGTACGAACCCGCCGAACAGCCGGGTTTGCTCGATGGTTTGATTAGCCCCCCAGCCGCGCAGCTCAGGCGGACGATCAGCGCTGAGCAGCACCAGCGGCAGGCCCCACTGGCTGGCCTCGATCACCGCCGGATACCAATGCGCCGGGGCGCTGCCGGAGGTACAGACCAAGGCCACCGGCGCCTGCCCGGCCCGCGCCAAGCCTAAGGCGAAAAAGGCGGCGCTGCGCTCGTCTACGATCGGGGTCAGGGTCAGCCCGGCCAGCCGCTGGGCCGCCAGCACCAGGGGCGTCGAGCGTGAGCCTGGCGACAAGACCACCTGCCGCAGCCCGGCCGTCTGCAGGCCGCGGAACAAGGCCAGGCTCCACTGCAGGTTACAGCAGCCCGGGTCTGCAGACAGCTCGCAGGTCATGCGTATTGCAGGGCCGTCGCCATGGCGGCCAGTTTGTCTTCCGTCTCGCGCCATTCGGCCTGCGGGTCGGAGCCGGGGACGATCCCGGCCCCGGCGAACAGATCGGCGGTCTGCCCCTGCAGCTCGGCACAGCGCAGCAGCACCCACAGCTCGCCAGTCAAGTCCGGCTGGACAATCCCGGCCGCACCGGTGAACCAACCGCGCTCGAAGGGCTCCATCTCGCGCAACCACTGACTCGCTGCTTGGCGCGGCTCGCCATTGGTCGCCGGCGTCGGATGCAGCAGCTCGGCCAATTGGAACACATCGATGCCGGGCCGCAACTCGGCCTGGATGGGGCTCCACAGATGCTGGGCGTTATTGAGCTGCATGATATTCGGCTGGGCGGGGACCTCGATGTGTTCGGCATAATCCTGCAGAGCGGTGCGCACTGCATCGATGACCAGGCGATGTTCATGCAAATCCTTGCGGGAAGAGCGCAGCGCGTCGCTGAGCGCAACATCCTGGGAGGCCTGCGCCGCCCGCGCCACCGTCCCGGCGATGGCATCGACTTCCAGCCGGTTGCCCTGCTGGGCTAGCAGGCGTTCGGGGGTGGCCGCGACAAAATAACGCTGGTCACGCTGAATACTGATCACCTGACAGGAGGGGAACGAGCGGGTCAGCTGCGTCAACAGCGGCGCCACAGCCAAGCGGCGCTGGCCGGCCAGCCGCAATTGCCGGGATAGCACGACTTTTTGCAGCCGCGCGGCGGCGATTTCGGTCAAAGCTGCCTTCACCAGGCGCTCCCAGTCCTGCAGGTCGGGTCGTGGTGCGGCGCGCTGTAATTCGGTGCGCGGCAAAGGCCGCGCCGGGCTGCCTGATAATGCCGGCAGCAAGCGCTCGAGCCAGGCTGTCCAGCGTTTTAATACGGTTTGCGGCGAGGCAGGCAAAGCAGTGGTCAACACCAGGCCGCATTGCTCACCCTGACATTGCAGCCCCACTTCGGGGAGCCATAGCAAGGCGTTCGGCAAACTTGACGCGGCCTCGGTCGCTGTCGCTGAAGCAGCGAATCCCAGCATCGCAAAACCGGTCAAACCGGTTGCGTCCATATCCACGCAATGCCAATCTGCCTGCAAGGCCCGGGCGGCCTGGCGCAGCCGAGTCAGCCGGTCGACTCCCGCAGCCCGCCATTGCGCAGCCACACCATAACCGGCTCGCATGCTATCGCTGTCATGCTGGCTGAATTGGAACTGGGGTGCATACAGCTGCGGTGCCTGCGCAGGCGCTTCGGCCAATGACATGAACAGCGAGGCAAAACCGCGTGCGCGAGTCAGCGGCAGCTGTTCAATAGCACTCGGTAGACGGCTTAGGAGAGTGTGACGGGTTGAATTAGCAGCGGCGCTTGTCGCAGGCATGGTTTGACAGCATTGACTTGGCATCGGGCGTGTTAATGTTGACCACCGTGCACGGCTTTTGCACCACATGGACCGCGAAATAACCGAGCTGACTGAACCTCGCTGATCGCGCCCCTCTCAAACAGGACAATCTTATATAATCTCCCGCCATTAAGCCTGGTCGCCATGCGCCAGGTCAACAAAAATTAACTGTCGAGGTTAAGCATGACTAACGACAATCGGCCACACTCGCCCAATCGCACCTGGCACGGCCCCCGTGGCGAGGTCTTGGTTGCGCTCCAATTCCTGCTGCTAGGGCTATTCATCCTCGTTCCCGTCTGGCAGCTTGGCGAGGTGGCAAATTGGCTGGCCGCCACCGCTGCGCTGCGCTGGGCCATACTCATTGTTTGCGCGCTCGTGGCGCTGCTCTTCGTCAGTATGGGATCGCTGCATATCCGTGATTACCTGACCCCCCTGCCCTATCCGGTCGAACACAATGAGCTGGTACGCCATGGCGTA
>CAYFSA010000091.1:0-11860 GCA_964345605.1 uncultured Ectothiorhodospiraceae bacterium | reverse complement strand
GGCACTCACAGCTAATGCCCATGCGCCACGCTTTCCCGGCAAGGCGCCGCGGCGGCCAGCTGCCCTTGCTGATAGGCCTGCACGGCCTCTTGGGCGGTGCCGGTGGCGCCGGTAGCCGTGGTAATGCCGTAGTCCTGGAAAAAGGCGATAGCCCGGCGCCCCATGCCGCCGGATATCATGACCTGGACATTCTGCTCATGGATGAAGGCCGGAACCTGGCCGGGCTCGTGCTGGGCATAATAGGGATTGGCAACCGCCGCGGCATTCGCTACGGTGCCGTCGGCTGCAATATCCACTAACAGATAATAGGGGCAGCGGCCAAAATGCCCGCTGACCGGGCTGGTCAGGCCTTCGTCGCTGTCGACAGCAATCGCGATACGCATCGTTTTCAATACTCCTGCTGGCAATGATCGGGGCAATGAAGGCGGCATCGGGTTCTATCATTGAAGACACCCCCTTCTGTATGGACAGGGCTAACTCGCCTGCAAACTCCGTTAGCCTAGCGCGTTTCGCCGCTCATTTGCCTAGAGCGAAGTCAATTCCAAAGCGAATTGGTGATCGCCTTAGCTTAATTTCCCGCGAGCAATTTCCCGGGAGCAATCGGCCGGCTCCCTAGCCGTCTGCTGCGGCATCGAGCCGCTCCAGGACGTTACGCCACAGCCCCTGCAGGGCCTCACTGATGCTGGCCTGCGGGGCATAGGCGGTAATCGGCCGGGCGGCGACCATGGCATGCGTCATCTGCTGATCGAACGGCAACTGCGCCAGCACCGGGGCGCCGTAGCGCTCAGCCGTGGCGGCAATCGCCTGAGCGCCGTCGGGGTATAAATCGGCTTTATTGATACAGACCGAGGCCGGCACCTTGAAATGGTTAATCAGTTCCAGCACGCGCTCGAGGTCATGGCGCCCGGCAACGGTCGGCTCGGCCACCAGCAGGCAGTGATCAGCCTGACTGATCGCCGCAATGGCCGGACAGCCCGTCCCCGGGGGGCCGTCGACAAGGACCAGCGGGATATGCTGCGCCTCGGCATAACGCCGGCCTTCCTCACGCACCCGGTTGACCAGCTTGCCGGAATTCTCCTCGCCCGGTTTTAAGGCCGCGTGGAACAATGGTCCATAATGGCTGCGGGAATAAAACCACTCACCGGAGACCCGTGGCTGGCGGCTAATGGCCGCGGTCGGGCAGAGGAAATAACAGGCCGCGCAGCCTTCGCAGGCATGCTCCTTGACCTGAAACATGCCCTCCCGGTCCCGGGTGATGGCATCATAACGGCATACCGCCTCGCACTGGCCGCATTGGATGCAGGCCTCGGGTTCGATGCGGGCGATCTCGCCGCCGGTAAAGGTTGCCCGCTGCGTTGCCTCGGCGGCCACCAATAACGCCAGATTGGCGGCGTCGACATCGGCATCGACCAATACCAAGGACCGCTCCAACGGCCCTGCTGTCGCGGCAAGCTGGGCCAGGGAGGCGGTGACACTGGTCTTGCCGGAGCCGCCCTTGCCGCTTAAGACGACCAGTTGCTTCATGCCGACAGTGCCTCCCCCCGGCTATACCTCTGGATGGCTTGATACAGTTCGCAAAACGCAGCGCGATAGGCGGGCTGATGAGTCAGCAATGGCGACCCCTGCGCCAACGCGGCGGCAATCTCGCGCGCGAACGGTAGGCGCAGCAGCACCGGCAGTCCCGCTTCGGCACAAAAATCGAGCATGACCTGGGTTTGTTCACCCTGCTCGTCACGATTGATCACCACCCCGGCGGGAATTTCTAAATCCTTAACCAACTCCACCGCCAAGCGCAGATCGTGCATGCCGAAGGGCGTCGGCTCGCTGACCAGGACGGCGAAATCGCTGTCTTCCAGGGTCGCCACCACCGGGCAGGAAGTGCCCGGTGGGGCATCCTGAATTAATAAGGCCTCGGCCGGCGGCTGTAGCGCCTTTTTCAGGGCCTGGATGATCGGCACGGTCAGCGCTTCGCCGGTATGCAGGCGGCCATGCACGAACTGTAGCCCCGCGGCCGTCGTCCCCGCCTCGAGCTGGCCGAGCTCGCGGGGAACCTCGCTTATCGCCCCGTAGGGACATTGCCACATGCAACTGCCGCAGCCATGGCAGAGATCCGGGAACACCAGCGGCTGCTGCCCGGCCATGACCACGGCGTTGAATTGGCAAACCTCGGCACAGCGGCCACAGCCATTACAGCTGGCCGGATCGATTTGCGGCACGGGCAGCTGCACGGCCTTGCGCCGGGTGAGCGTCGGCTGCAGAAACAAATGCGCGTTGGGGGCTTCCACATCGCAATCGAGCAGACCCCAGGCGGGCACCGCCAGGGCCAGACTCGTTGCCACGGTCGTTTTGCCGGTGCCGCCCTTACCGCTCGCCACAGTAACGATCATGGCCGCCCTATGAGGCGAAGGGCGTGAGCCGGCCGGCCTGATAATCCCTGACCAGCTGCGGGATCGTGCCTTGCCCGGCGGTATACAGGGCCACGCCGGCGGTATGCAGGACCTGCTCGGCCTTCGGCCCGAATTGACCGCTGATCACCGCTTGCGCCCCCTTTTGGCTGACCAGCTGGGCAGCCTGAGTACCCGCCCCACCGCTGGCTTCCAGGGCGGGATTGGGTACGGCCTCCCAGTCACCGGTGGCGGGATCCACAAAGATGAAATAGGGACAACGGCCGAACTGCGGCGCAATGGAACTCTCCCACTGCGGCTCGGCCGCGGAAATCGCGATGGTCATAAGGGCACTTACTCCTGATCGACCGCTGCCGGTGTTGGCGGATTATTGCCTGGCGCCTGGCGCCCCCAGCCGCGCCCGCGACCCAGACCGGGTTTCGGTCCCTGGCCGCGGCCCGGCCCTTGACCCCGTGGCGCGCCCCCGCGGCCCAGGCCCTGGCCATTCGGCTGGGCTTGAGTACAGCGGCTATTGGCCTGCCGGAAGGGCGAGCCCTGTTGCTGACCGCGACCGGAACCACGCTGACCTCTACCTTGACGTGCACGCATAAGCTGGCACCTCCTGTTCGTTGTTGGACCACTGTGCGTCCCCCTGCCTGGGGAAAGCCGCTAGGGCTATTCCTGTACGTATAGGAATGGGGACGGCGCTTGCCCTCATCAAGCAAGTCATAAGCTTTATCTATGAGGGTATAAACTTGAGTATAATAATCAATTAAGTCCTTGTCAAAAGACGCTGCCGCTATGTTTACGACTCAAACGGCTGCGCCTGTAACCCTAGAAACAGATTGAGAATGGCTCGCTAAATCATTATTCTTCGCTAACTATTTAAAGCATTTCGCCGCAGCGCACTACTGCCATTGAGTTCATGCATCAACCGTTCGCTTCGAGCCCATCACAGGCCAGACGTGTTATTCCATCATCATCGCCCGGCACTTAAGCAGGCAGCCTGCAACCTCAATCACTTAACAAGCAATTGGCCATGACAATAGAGACTCTTGAGTTTTTCGACCCTGAGGATGACCCTCTCATCCAGGCCTATCACAAACAATCCCAGGCCCAGCAATGGCTGCTGAAAGTCATTGCCGTCGCCTGCAAGGGACCCACTCAAAGCGATCTGAACTGGTTGATGTCCAACCTTCATAGGCGCTTTGGTACCAAGTTGACCAAACGCCACCAGATGAACAAAGCCAATCGCGAGCCCTTGGTCGAGGCCGGTTTGCTCAAGCCCTACAATAATAGTTTGCAGTGTGGCTCGGCTCGCTTACGTCATTACCTGATCCGTCTGACCCTCGACGACGACAGTTACCAGGCCATCCGGGCCACGGCCCCCAAATTTTATCCAAGCAGGCACCGTCTCAGTCCCTATAGTCCTTACTCCGAGGATGATTTGTGCAATCTTGAGGATGCCTTTTACTGCGGCGACACTCTGCGCGTGCTAGAGGCATTCGAGCCCAAACTGACGGTGGTCCATCACCGGCCGCTGGCTTATGAGGTCGCCGGACCCTTGCTGAAGTTATTCATCCAGGCGGCCGAACCGGCATTTTTAGAACAATTGCCTCTGGATTTGCGGTTTCATTGCCTTGCTCCCTTGCTGGAAGAATCAGCCTGCCGGCTCAAACCCCAATTAGAGGCTTTTGATTGGGCCTGGGAATGGTTCACGGCTTGGCCCGACCGGCCGGCCGAGGTGACCCGGTTTCTCGCCCGGCAATGCCTGTGGCGCGGTGAAACCACGCCGGCCCTGGAATTACTCGGCGACGACGACACGACCCAGGCGGCTGCCTTGCGGGGCTGGGCAGCCTGTCAACAGGGCAATTTCCCGGCCGCGCGTGAGCATTATGCCCCACTGATCGCCAATCAGCGGGCCATCTCGCGCAACAAGTCCCTGTTGCATGAACTGCCTGGTGTCCTTCTGAGTACAACCCTGCTGAACCAAGGGGATCAGCATGACCTCGGCCAGGCAGGCGAGCTGGCCGAGTTTGGTCTGTATAGCGAAACCCGCCTTTGGTCAGCCATCTTTGTAAACCTACTGACCACCATCCATACTATTCATAAGGGTGGCGAAGCCAAGGAAGTCTCACTCAGTGAACGCGGTACGGCGCATTTTCCGTATGCCCTGTTGTTCAACAATCTGGAGCTATATTGGCTAAACCAGACGCCGCCCAAACCGAAGCGGGAGCAGCTCGCCAAGTTTGCCCGGCAGGCCCTCGACAGTGAGTGGTATTGGTTTGCCGTGGAAGCGGCACAATTGCTGCGCGCTTGCGGTCACCCGCTGGACGATGCCCTCGCCGCCTTACTCGATGCACCGGCCGAGGCTGCCGGCGGCGGCCATCTGGTCCATGCCGTCCGGGTTCGGGCGCGGTGGGAGCGGGTGCTCGATGCCTTGCAGCAAGTCGGCTGCGCCGACAGTACGGCCGGGACACCCGCTGAGCGCCGGCTGATTTGGGAGCTTAACGTACATAATAGTTATCCCTTGCTCGAGCCTCGCGAGCAAAAACGCAATAAACGCGGCGGCTGGACCAAGGGTCGCGCGGTGGCCCTGCGTCATTTTGTCGAAAAACCGGATCAGCTCGATTATCTGACGCCTGAAGATCAGCGCATCATCCGGCATATCCGGCGTGAGCCGGATTTTAATCGGTTCGGCCACTGGCATTTCGAGCTGAATCAGCAAGCGGCCATTGTGGCGGCGGTCGGCCATCCACGGATCTTTTATTCGCAGGATCTCAGTACCCCCCTGGAGCTGGTGCAGGACAAGCCGATCCTCGAGGTGCGCAAAACCAAGCAGGGGTATCACTTTCATCTGATTCCTTTCCCCACCGAGGGCAGCTTCGTTTACGTGCAGCCGGAAAATGAGCATCGCGTGCGGGTCATCGACTTCGACAGTGCCCATCTGCAGATCGCCGAATGGCTGGGCAACCAGGGCCTGCAGGTACCGGCCAGCGCACAATCGCGCATTCTCGAGAGTTTATCGGCGGTCGCCCCCGTGCTGACCGTGCATGCCGATATCGAAGGGGCCGAAGCCTTTGGCGTTGCCGATGTCGAAGCCGATACCCGGCTGTCAATTCAGATCGTGCCCGCAGGTCAGGGGCTGCATTTCGATCTGTATATGCGCCCGCTCGGCGAGTCCGGTCCCTGGCTGCGTCCCGGCGAGGGGCTCACGCAAGTCCTGGCGGAAATCGACGGCCAGCGGGTCCGCACACAACGGGATTTTGAGGCGGAAAACGCGAGCGTGCAACAAGTCCTGGACGCCTGCCCGGCACTGGCGGCCATGCTTGAGCACTGGCAGGCGGCGATCGCCGAGCCGGAACAGGCGCTGGAAGCCTTGCAGCAGCTACAGGCGCTGGGTGACGCGGTCAGCCTGAATTGGCCCCGCGGCCAGCGCTTGCGGGTGTCGCCCGACCTCACGGTTCAGCAAATGCAGATTCAGGTCAAAAAGCAGCGGGATTGGTTTGGCCTGGAGGGGCAGCTGGCCCTAGATGATGACCAGGTGGTCAACATGCAGCATCTGCTGGAGCTGCTGCAGCAGAGCCCGGGCCGGTTCGTGCGCCTGGGCGAGGCGCAGATCCTGGCCCTGAGCGACGAGCTGCGGCGCCGGCTGGAAAGCCTGCGCGCGGTGAGCGAGAACGGCCAGGTGCATCCGGCCGCGGCGGCAACCCTGGCGGAAGCCACCGAGGCCATGGATGTCAAGGCCAGCAAACCGTGGCGCGAGCAGCTCCAGCGCCTCAAGGCCGCGCGCGATCTGGAGCCGGCGATCCCCAGCACGCTGCAGGCCGAGCTGCGCGATTATCAAGTCAGCGGTTTTCAATGGCTGGCCCGCCTGGCGCACTGGGGCGGCGGCGCCTGTCTGGCCGATGACATGGGCCTGGGCAAGACCGTGCAGATCCTGGCGCTGATCCTGACCCGCGCCGCCGATGGACCGACCCTGGTACTGGCGCCGACCTCGGTCTGCGATAACTGGCTGACCGAAGCCGACCGCTTCGCCCCAACCCTGAACGCCAAGCGCTTCGGCCCCGGTGATCGCCAGCAAATGCTGACGACGGCTGGGCCGTTCGATATGTTGGTCTGCAGCTATGGACTGCTGCAAACGGAGGCCGAGGCCCTGGCCCAAGTCCATTGGCAGACCCTGGTCGCCGATGAGGCTCAGGCCCTGAAAAACCCCGATACCAAGCGGGCCCAGGCGGCCTTCGGGTTGACCGGGGCATTCAAAACCGTCGCCACGGGCACGCCCATCGAAAATCGCTTAAGCGAGCTCTGGAGTCTGTTTCAATTCATCAATCCGGGCCTGCTCGGCAGCCGCAAGCGTTTCGAGCAGCGCTATGCCAACCCGATCGAGCAGCAGCGCGACAGTGGTGCCCGCCAGCGCCTGAAGCAATTGCTCAAGCCGTTCATCCTGCGCCGACTGAAAAGCGAAGTGCTCAGTGAGCTGCCGGAGCGCACCGAGACCACCATCCATGTCGAGCCCAGTGCCGACGAAGTAGCCCTCTACGAAGCGTTGCGCCGGCAGGCGATCGACCGGGTCGCGGCCGAGCAGGGCCATACCGGTCAGCAGCGGCTGCGGGTGCTGGCCGAGATCACCCGGCTGCGGCGGGCTTGCTGCAATCCGAGTCTGGTCGCCCCGGATGCCGGGGTCGCCAGCAGCAAGCTGCAGGCCTTCGCCGAACTGGTCGAAGAACTCCTGGCCAACCGCCACAAAGCCCTGGTGTTCAGCCAGTTCGTCGATCATTTGCAGTTGGTGCGCGACTACCTCGACGGGCAAGGGATTCATTATCAATATTTAGATGGCAGTACCCCGATCAACCAGCGCAAGCAGGCCGTCGATGCCTTCCAGCGGGGCGAAGGGGATTTGTTCCTGATCAGCCTGAAAGCCGGCGGCAGCGGCCTGAATCTGACCGCGGCCGACTATGTCATTCACATGGACCCGTGGTGGAATCCGGCGGTCGAGGATCAGGCCGCCGACCGCACCCATCGGATCGGCCAGCAACGCCCGGTGACCATTTATCGTCTAGTGCTCAAAGACACCATCGAAGACAAGATCGTCGACCTACATCGTGACAAACGCGACTTGGCCACCAGCCTGCTGGCCGGTACGGATGTCGAGACGAGCGTGTCAGTGGACGAGATGATGGAATTGCTGTCGGCACAGGCCAATGCCAATTGATCAGGCCGTGGTTAATTGTCTTGGTTCAGCCTGAATTGAAATTGCCGGTTTAGCGGTTAAGGGACACAGACACCCTTAGGTTGCGGTACGTTGTTGCTGGCGACGCTGGGCGCTTAGTTCGCGGGCTTCATTCAGTTCTCGTCCTGAGGCTGAAGATGCCCCGGTCATGATGTGGTCTTATGCCGCATTTTTATCACCGAGCCACCGAATCGGCCCGGCTGTCACCGCAATCGCCTTCCAGTGGCGCTTCATGAGCCAATGACACCTGTTGACCTGGGGTACCCATCAGCCGAAACTTCGGCTCAGGCGGTTGGATTTCCTATCTTTTCTTATCCTTTATCCTTATCCTTGATTCAGAGATCTCCTTAATTTGCTCGCGTAATACTTTACCTGTGGAATCTTGTGGTTCAAGCTCAACATAACGCTCAATTGCCTGGCGTGCCATGGGTATTTTCCCGAGTTGATAGGCCATCTGAGCTTCTTTCAGCCATGCTTCGGCATAACGAGGTGATTGTTCGCGAGCTTGGCGATAATCATGGAGCGCTTGCTCCATTTTGCCGAGGGCGGCTAACAAATCGCCGCGTGCCACATAAAACCGTTCTACCCGATACTGCGCATGCTCAACAGCACTTGCAGCATCGGCCAGTGCCTGTTCCGATTGCTTCATCGCCATGTAGGTCTTGGCCCTGGCAAGCAGGGCATCACTATATTCTGGCTGGATTTCCAGCGCCTTATTAAGCTGCGCCATGGCATTATGATACTCCCCTAGTTCCAAATAGAGCCGACCCAAGTAAAGCCAAGTCCGGCGCTGCTCGGGGGCAATGTCTGCGGCAAGCCGCAAATCTTGCAAAGCAGCCGCGATATTGTCCATGTGCTGGTGAATCCGGCCACGCCGAGTGTACAACGCCGCATTACTAGGATCGAGCTCGATCGCTTGATCGAAATCGGCTAACGCCTCCTTGTATTGTCCCATCTCCTCGCGCACAATCCCCCGCCATTTCCAACCTGTCAGGAATTGTTGGTCAATTTCTACGGCGCGGGACAAATAGCGATCAGCAATCGCGTATTGATTCTGATAGCCATAGACCATACCCAGCGCATACAACGCTTCTTTGTAATCCGGCTTAATTCGCAACGCCTGTTCGAAATCCGCCCGGGCCTTGGCATAATCCCGCGGCTGCTGGCGCACCCAGGTCCAACCACGGTTATAATAGGCGAGATCAAAGCGCGCATCTTGCTCAATTGCTTTGGCATAGGCTTGCCGAGCGGCTTCCCAGGATTGCTGGTGAGTCGCCAATACCACCCCTTTCCATAACCATGCCCATTTCGACGCCTCATTGAGTGTCAACGCCTGCTCAATTGCCTCCATAGCGGGATCGGTTTGGCCCTGATTGGCATGAATCAACGCCAACCGAACATAGGCAAAATCATTTTTGGGATCGAGTTTGATCGCCTTACGGATTTCTGCTTGGGCCCGCGAGTATTGCTTTAAAGCAGCATGTAACTGACTTTGCAGGATATACGGCTCGGGTCTGGCGGGTTGCAGCTCTTTTAGGAAAACGGCATTAGCCATGGCCTGATGCGCTTCGTTCATTTCCGTCTTGGTATAAGGCCGATCCAGATTCAACAGCGTCCGCACCGCCCCCATACCGTCCAAATAGGCGCGTAGATAGCGATACTCTGCCTCGTCTTCCTCGAGCTCTAGGGCCTTATCGATTAGCTTACCCGCAACTTCGGGGTTATTTTCTTGATAATAGATCTCGGCGGCAACTTCAGCATAACGGCTCGCCATCTGCGAAATCTGCCATTGTTTATAAGCGTATTTACCCAGCTCCCATGATCCAATCAGCCCACTGACAACCACAGAAAAAATTCCCACTGTACGTGCAAAAAACCAGCGTATCCGCCGCTCACGCCGCAGCGTTTCTTCCTGGCTGAAATAGCCGGCAATCGTCTCCAGCGATTGCGTTATTCGCTGATGTTCGTCTTTACTAGCGGCAATATCCGCGGGTTTTTCAGTCACTGCCGCAATCCTGATTAACGGGTTTCGTTAGCTTCAACAATGCGATTAAAACGGCTTTCTCTAGTTTCGGGACGCACTTGCTTTGTCGTTATTCCCTGGCTGGTCAGCGCCTCGCGGACAAGCTGACCCCGTTGCTGCGGATAACCCGCGCCTCCGTAGGAACCCGTAAAAGCTTTAAATTGCTCGATTAATGTAAGCATGGCATAGGGGTCATAACCGGCTGCCTTTAACAGAGCAACAGCTCGCTGATCTGCCTCGCTCTCCATATCAACTGAATAACCATTTTTGATTTTTTTGTATAGCATACTCATAACGGAGCCCAAGAGTTTATCTACCTGTTTTTTTAGGGCAGGATCAACATCGGCCATGCTTTCTTGCTGAGCCAGATCAGCGAGCATGCCGACCAGTTTATACACTTTCTCTCGCCCGACCGCGCGAAGCCCATGATCCATCTCCAAATGGCCGATTTCATGCGCCAAAATGGCGGCCAGTTGATCTTCATTGTCAACAAAATCAAGTATTCCCCGATGCACCAAAATAATGCCACCTGGAGCCGCGAATGCGTTCACACTACTCACATCAACGACGACAAAAGTAGCGGGACGATAGGTATACGGCACATGTGAAGCTAATTGTAATGTTGTACCTATTTTATGAACATATTGTGAAACCGGATGATCGAAAGGCAACACCTCATTATCATCAAGTAACCGTGCTGCTGCTTCACGACCAAGTACAAAAGCATCCGCTGGCCCCATAGTACTGTTGAGAGCAGTAGCACCAAACTCGACAACATCTAAGGCTTGCTGGGTTGTTGAATCCTTCAACAAGTCATTCACTTTATCCAACGCCGAGGCCTGTACTGCAAAGCTAAGCACAGCGCCAAGCATAGTCAACAACACGGACTGTACAAACCAACCCAATGAGTAAACCCACATGGTGATTGCTCCTATTGACCCAATTGACCCAATTGACGAAACCTACTGTATGCTTGTTGTGGATTAGCCACTTGGCGTTCGGCAAACGCAGAATCCAAAACCTTATAGTTTGCTTTACCTCCTACTGCTTTACCCTTAGCCCCTTGCATAGCTACCAAATCCCCTTCTTCATATTCGGAAAAACCACGTCCCGCCTCGCCGGCACTTGTTGCATTCATACGCTTGCGTGCCGCTTCAAGTGATTGCCCCGCGAGCATATCTTGAGTAACCAAGCAACGTGCTGCCACGAAGCCTTGCTGACCTGCATAGTTAACTTTTGCCCAAGTTGGCAACTGCTGCTCCTCTTTAGCTTGTTTCTCGTTTAAGTTAATTTGATAAAAATCTGTCACATCAACTACCGTTAAATGTTCGCCAAACGCCAATACTTGCAAAGTTGAGGCATAGCCACTCGCGCGCTCATGCAGAGGAAGTTTTTGACACGCCACGTACATCGTCTCATCGCCTTGTGCGGCAGCCATGACTTGGGCCTGGGGACTACCGGCGCCACTGACATCCAATGTTGCACAAGAGTTAATCAATAACATTATTGCTAATGCACTAATAATTACATACATAACCATTACTCCAAACTGAGCAGATAAAATACCAGCAACACAAATTATAACTTCATTGAGTTAACACCAAAGCATTGCGTAATCCAGCCCACATTGACAATATCATCGTACTGTCGTGCATAGTATTCTATTTTGGCTTCAAGGGCAAAACGCAAAGCACACTGGCTGGGATGAAGTCCCGTAGTCCCGTAGTCCCGTAGGGTATGCATCGCGTACCTTTCGACCTCGCTAACGGCACGGACGCCGATGAATTGGCTTGACGCCTTAACAAAAAAACGGGGTCATGTCTAACATTCCAAAATTTTATTATTATACTAGTGCCTCATTTCAGCGTAACTTGCGGATACAGGTGCTTGAGCTTGATACGCGCCTGCTCGTTGGTGAACCGCCAGTCCACGCTGGTTTGGGCGGCATTGCGAGCATCCGCCCAAGCTTTCGCTTCGCGGCACAGCATCAACATTATCGCCGTATCAACATTATCGCCAACATTATGGGATACCCAGTGCGCCGTGCTGCACCCAGCCGGGTCGGCACCCGCGACTTTGATGTCGGAGCTCGATACTGAGCCTGCATGTTCCCCTGTCAACGCCGCGTACCGTTCGGCGCATAAAAAAACCGCCGCGTCCCCAAGAGAAACGCGGCGGTGATATCAGGCGTCCCACCCCGTTAGCGGCGTCCGTGCCCGT
>CAYFSA010000090.1:8130-12228 GCA_964345605.1 uncultured Ectothiorhodospiraceae bacterium | reverse complement strand
TGCCATAGGCGATAAAGCCTAGATAGATGACAAAGGCGAGCCAGAATCGAGAGCGTGCAGAGCTGGAAACAGGTGCCATACAATTACCTGAGTTGAGAATCAAAATCTCTCTGTAGGACCGATTTTAATCGGCCCTACGGCACCATTGCAGGCAAATATCGCATGCTTGGTGGATACTACATCCCCCACACCGTGATCGTCCAACCCTGATGGGTCTGTTGCCGTTCAAAGAGCTTGTCCGCCCAGGGTTGATCGCTGCGGTCAAAGATGACTAAATGGCCCGCCTC
The DNA here is from genome assembly GCA_964345605.1 of uncultured Ectothiorhodospiraceae bacterium. Lineage (GTDB taxonomy): Bacteria > Pseudomonadota > Gammaproteobacteria > CAYFSA01 > CAYFSA01 > CAYFSA01. The sequence goes on along the minus strand of CAYFSA010000090.1, from coordinate 11,941 downwards.
ACCACCGCTGCGGTCGAGATAGTCAACCGTTTGCTGCAGGCCTTCGGCCAGCGTGGCTTGCAAGCTTTTGTACAGGATTTTGAGCTCGATGACGACCTTTTGGGTGCCCTGGGAATACGGCCAGACGATGAGCAAATCGGTACGCCTGCGCCCAAGACCATATTCGCGCTCGATGCGCCCGCCACCGTTGACGATGCGCTGCAAAAAGGCCTGCATGAGCAACTGCGGGCCGGCTTCTTTGTAGTCGAAGCGCTCCAGCCAATGTTCGGAATGCTCGCGGAAGAATTGCTGGAAGGCGCGGAGTAGTTTGGGCAGGTCCAGGCGGCCATCGGGCTGGATATACCAGCTTTGTTCCTGGTGAATATCGCTCTGCAGGGCCCAGGTCAGTTCCCGCGGAATGATTTCCTGATAAATGGGGTTGGCAATACGCAGCTGCCCGCTTGGCTCGCGTTTGATGAGTCCCAAGTCAACCAGGTATTCGATATCGCGGGTGTGATAATGATGACGTTCAGTGTCGCCGGCCAACAGCGGTTCGATAACCCGGCGCACCCGCGCCTCACTGAGCTTGTCGGCGAGCTGATCCAAATGGGTTACGCGCTCGGCAATCAGGCTTTCCTTGGCGCGGTACACGGCGTCTTCGGTGAGGGTCTGGCGACGATCGCGGTGCTCGCGCTGGCCGAAGGTGATTTCATAGGCCAGGGCATTGACCAGCCAGGGCTGGCCTTGGGTGAGCCACCAGAGGCGTTCCAAGGCGGCGTCGGTGAACGGCTGGCCGGTCTGCTGGGTATGCTGGCGCAGCAGGGTGAAGGTGTCGTCCCGGCTGAAATCGCCCATACGGATGGATTTGGCTTTGATGTTAAAGGCGCTGCCGCCGGTAATGATTGCCTGGCTGCGGCTGGAGTGGATGCGATAGTCGCGCACATCGCGCACGCCGCACAGGATGATGCTTTGGGGGAAGGCAGCGGGGCGTTTGCTGTAGCCGGCGCGTAGTTGGCGCAGGACGGAAATCAATGTATCCCCGACCAGACTATCGATCTCATCGATCAACAACACCAGGGGTTTCTCACTGTGTTCCGCCCACGCGCTCAAGAGTTCGCCAAGTGCCTCGTAAGCGCCTGCCCGATTTAAAATCTCTGGCCAATGCTGGCCGGGCCAGTCGATATGGGCTATTTGCCGTGCCCAGGTGCCCAAGCCGCTGAGGATAGCTTGCATGGCGGCAGGCACATCTTCTCTAGCAGATTGGCCAGGCTCGACATTGGTGTAGACGCAACAATAATGGCTTTGCTGATTGAGGTGCTGCATCAAAGCCAACAGGCTGGAGGTTTTGCCGGTCTGACGGGGCGCATGCAGAACGAAATAGCGGGCCTGGTCGATCAGGGTTTCGACCTCTGCCAGATCAATGCGCTTAAGCGGGTCTAGGCAATAGTGGCGCTGGCAATCGTTGGGGCCGGCGTTGTTGAAAAAGCGTTCGGGCATAGTGAGGGCTTCGGGCTGTGACTTAGGTGAATCAATCTGCTCCTGACTGTAATGACGTCAGCCACTAAGATTATAGATGCCGGGGCAGCGCCTCGGCACCAGTTGAACAAATTCACGATTACTGATGAGCACAGATAACTCTTAATAGTTTGCAATGATGCGACTAAGCACCTGCTCTGACGCTACACTACAATGATGTAAATAGCCCGATGAGCTTAGGAGGCATTTGTATGAGTGCCGGACTTTATGAACAGGACTTTTTGCGCTGGACTGAAGAACAAGCGGTATTAATCCGTTCTGGCGAGTTTGCTGCCCTTGATTATGCGCATATTCTGGAAGAGTTAGAGGCAATGGGTAATGAGCAAAAAGTTGCACTGCGATCGCTGCTGCGCATGATCATAGTCCATTTGCTTAAGCTGCAATTTTCTGTGGCAACCGACCCTCGGGCGAAGTGGATTGAGGAAATTGGCGAGTTTCGGGCTCAGGCGGAAACACGTTTAGAGGATACGCCAAGCTTGCAGCACTATGCCGAGGCGTTATTTGCCAAAGCATGGCCCCAGGCCCGCCGCATCGCGAAGCGTTCGTTCGAGGCCTATAATGAGCAAGTCTCCTTGCCGAGCGATTGCCCCTATACTCTGGCGCAAGTATTGGATACCGACTATTTCCCCTAACCACCAAGCTGTGAAGGGCAGAGCACCCAATGGTCTCACGTTTGCACAGTATCCAAGATTGTTTACGCGATCCCCTGTTGAGTACAACCATCATCGAAACCATGACTACCACAATCACTTTTGACTTCGATGTGTCGGCCTTTGGCGCATTGCGTCTCGCGCCGGGCGAATTCGCGCGAGAGATGCGCATCGCCGCAGCGGTTCAGTGGTATGCCCAAGGGATTGTCTCGCAGGGTAAGGCCGCTGAGCTTGCCGACGAAATCCATGAAGCATAGCTGCTGGGTGGTCAATGCTTCACCGTCTTCATGGAGCGTTATTCAGGCTGACCAGCATGGCATCACCGTAGCTGAAAAATCGATAGCGTGACTCGACGGCATGCCGGTAGGCGCGCATTATGGTTGGGTAACCGCCAAATGCCGCCACGAGCATGAGCAGGCTTGATTCCGGTAAATGAAAATTGGTAATAAGCCGGTCTACCACTTGAAATTGAAAACCCGGCCGAATGAACAACCGGGTTTCCCCGGCAAAGGGCTGCAAGTTGCCGGTTAACGCCGCGGTTTCCAAAGCCCGAATACAGGTTGTGCCGACGGCCACCACACATCCGCCTCGTGCCTTGCAGGCCGCAACGGCAGCGCAGAGTTCCGCTGACACGCAGCAGTACTCGGCATGCATGACATGCCGGTCGAGGTCTTGCTCGCGAACTGGCATAAAAGTGCCGGCCCCGACATGCAGGGTAAGATAGGCCTGCTCAATGCCCCGCTCTGCCAGCTCGGTCAACAGCGCCGCGTCGAAATGCAAGCCTGCCGTTGGCGCCGCTACCGCGCCGGGCTGGCTGGCGAATACGGTTTGGTAGCGAGCCTGGTCGGTCTGGCTATCCGCGCGCTCGATATAGGGCGGCAGCGGTACATGGCCGAAGGTTTCCAGCACCTCAAGCAGGGGCCGGGTCGTTTCCAGGCGCAATTCGAACAGCTCGCCCCGCCGGCATTCTACTATCGCGCTCAGCGCCTCAGCCAAGTACAGGCGCCTGCCGGGCTTGGGAGATTTGCTCGCATTGACCTGGGCAAGCAGACGCTGGTCGTCGAGCAGCCTTTCGACCAGTACTTCCACCTCCCCGCCCGTGTCCTTCCGACCGTACAAGCGTGCCGGAATGACGCGGGTATCGTTGAGCACGAGTAAATCGCCCGGTGTCAGCAGCTCGGGCAACTCGGCAAAGACGCGGTCCGCTACTATCCCGGCGTCACCGTCGACCTGCAGCAGACGACTGGCCGTGCGGTCTGGGGCGGGGTGTTGGGCGATCAGCTCGGCCGGCAGATCATAATGAAAGTCGCTGCGTTGCATGCGGGTGGTATTGTCACCGGCTCACGCGCGGCTTTGCCCGCGCCGCCATTGGTGATACGCCACCGAGCCGACAACAAGCATAGCGGCCCCGCAACGGGGGCAGCTGACGCGGGAATCCTGTCGTCGACGCAGTACTTCTGATTCGCATTCAGGGCATATCCAGTGCTGTTCCACTGACGATTCATCTGAGCTCATAGCAGCACACCTCGCCTATTTAGCGGCCGCTCAACTCGGTTCATGGGTCAGATCCGGGCATTTTCGCGACCCTGCCTTTTCGCGACCCTGCCTTGCGGCTAGCGCTTGGCAGGATTGTCCCGGCGCCGGGC
>CAYFSA010000090.1:0-8030 GCA_964345605.1 uncultured Ectothiorhodospiraceae bacterium | reverse complement strand
TTTTCGCGACCCTGCCTTGCGGCTAGCGCTTGGCAGGATTGTCCCGGCGCCGGGCAATGCGCCAGACGGTATTGCCTCGCTCGTCCTGAGATTGATGCTCGGTCAGGGTTACCCGGCCATGATCCTGCTTGATCGTGGTTTTGACATGGGGCGTTTGGATGACCGTACCGGTCAGTAAATGCTCGCTGGCCTGAACGAGGGGATTGCCTGGATTATTCTCGAGCCATTCTTGCAGTTGATCGATCTCCTCCAGCAAATTCGTGATCGTTTGCCGACATTGCTCGATCTGCCCGGGGATTGCGTCATAGGCCTGGGTTGTCTCGTCCTGGTCGGCAAACAGCTCATCGAGTTTTTGATTGGCGGCAGCGATATCGTCTTGGAGCTGGGCCAATTCAGTCTCGGTTGCGGCTGTGGCGGTGCCGGCCTCGATCGCCGCTTGCAATTCATGCCGGCGGAGTTCCCCACGATCTTGGATTTGGGCGTTGTGCTGAATATCGTCATTGAGCGTCTGTATATGCGCTTTCAGACTTTCCGTTCGCGCCTCGAACGTTGCGATCTCCTGCTCCTGAGCGGCAATCGCCTCCTGCTTGGCGGCGATTGCCTGGTTAGCCGAGTCATCGTTGCCTACGGTCAGCTTGCAAGGCGGCGAGGCCTCGGTGCCGATTTGCTTGGCAAATATCCCCTCTTTAGCCGAAACCTCGGAATTATAAATAACACAGCGCTGCGCCATCAGGGCCTTGCCGCAAGTGACTTTGGAATCGAGAATTTCCGAGCGTACGATAATATCGTCGAGGCCATTGACCGTAGCCTTACGGATATAATTGGTCTTGATGCGCCCACCGGCCTCGACCGACGCGCCCATAATGCCGCCATAAAGGATGATATTGCCCTGCACTTTGACCTCGGCCGCTTCGATTTCCCTGGCGACTAGCTCGCCGCAATGCACGCGAAAGCCGCTGCGCACTGTACCGTTGGTCACCACCCGGCCGCCATAGTCGACATGGCCGGTTTCATAATCGACATCGCCATCAATCACATAGTCGGTGAATACCGACACCGTGCCCGTTGCCGAGACGCGCGGCTGGCCGGCTGCAGTCGCGATAATCGTTAGGCGATCCTCGCTGACCTTAGCGCCCTGACGTGCCCATAGACGGGGATTAAGCGATTTTTTCACCCGGACACGTTGACCGAACACATCCAGGCCGTTTTCCCCCGCGACCGCTGGGGTGCGGCGCGCCAATGTCTCACCTATGGCGACTTCGGGAACCTTGCCACGCTCTTTGAAATCGATGCTGCCGTCGTCGGCCTCGGTGCCCGGCTTTAACGGCGCGGTATCGAACAAGTATTCGATGAAACCATCCTGGCCAGGCTTGGCCGGCGTACCCTGGGCAATTCTGACGGCTTCGCCGGCAGGGGTATCGCCCTCGCATAGGCGAGCCACGGCTTGCGAATCAATACCGGATTTGATCCCCGCTTCGCTGATTTGAGTGCGTAACGCCTCCAGCTCGGGGCGCTGTTCACTCGCAATCAGGGTGACAAATGCCTGCAGGCGATCCGGGCTCACGGTCATCAGGTACGTATCGGTTTCGATCAACGTATTGGCCGCGGCGGCGGCATCGTCCGCCGCCTGGGCCTGCTGAGCAGGCGCGGGGTTTGACGGTGCGGTGGCATCAACCTTTTGGAGTAATTCGGCTTGCTCGCGCAGGCGACGTTGCTCATGCAGGATGGCATCCCTTTGCTCTTCGGTCAGCAGGCCTTCACGCACTAGCAGTTCGCCGATCATCACCGCTTGTTGTTGCTTGGCGAAATGCTGCTCCTGACGCTTGAACACGGCCTCGATCTGCTCTTGAGTCACCCAGCCCCGGGCTATGGCGATATCGCCGAAACGCCGATCGGCCAGCCGCTCGGCCGCAAAATCCATCACCCGCAGCAGATAATTCAACTGATTTTTCTTGAGCAACCCCAGCTCGAGAAACAGCTGCCCCGGCTGTTGCTTAGGGCTCGCGGCCTCGTCAGCCTGGGCCAGGGCCGTCTGGACTTGTGCTTGGGTCAGCATTTGCAGACGCACGGCCAATTGGCCGATACGCTGATCGACATCGGCTTTGGGCTTGTTGACCTTGCGCGGATCATTCATGCGGCGTATCCACCCTAGCTGCTCAGCATTTTGGCGATTGGTTCAAGGTTTTCTCATCATTTTAGCGTACCATGCTCCGACGGGTCTGCGACTCAAGCAATGCGATTTGGTTATCATGTTGTCGCTCACGCAGGGTTGTTGTGTCGCCAAATCAATAAGGGCCAACCGATGCCAACGTCATACAGCGATGAATATTTCCACAGCTTGCCCCCCCAGACTGAACGCTATGACGTCACAGTCGCCGAAGAATTGGCTTTTTGCGTGTTTCCCAATGGGCTTAAAGCCTGGGTTCATCTGTATCCCTTTGAAAACTATCAACGTCGTCGCACCCTAGGGCTGTTCCCGGAGATGAGTTATGCCGATGCCCTAGCTGCCCTCCCCCAAGCCCGGCGCATCGTCGAAGCCGAGACTCAAAACGTGCGCACCCGCTCGCGCCGCAGGTCGATGCAACGCTGGCTCTCGCCACTCCTGGTCGGTATCGGCGGCGCCTTGGTGACCTGGTTATCGATGCATTTATTGTTCCAAGCATCAGCTCCAACATCATCCCAACCCCGCTCAGGCGCAGCCACAGCACCATCAGTGGGTGACGGCCGCGAGTCAGCGGCAGACAACGGCCAGGCCTCGACCTCACCGACACAGCCGGATACCTCGGCAACGCCGGCTGCCGCCTCAGCCGGCAACGATGACAACGCGAGCGCCGAATCTGCCGAGCCCAGTGTGCCCAATGCAGCACCGCAGCCGGCGCCGGATACGCCCGCCCCAGCCACCTCGCCAACCGACCCAGCGGTTAGCACTGACGATACGGATGAGCCAGGCCCGAGCGCAGCCGAAACGGCCGCCGCCGCAACCCCGCCCGCTGCGGCCAAGCCGCAGCGGCAACATGACGAACACATTATTCGTGCCCAATTGACCCATAATGTCATCGAGCGTGAGCCGGTGGACCGTATTACTTCACCTGTAGCGCTCGGCCCCGACCAAGACGACTTCACCCTATATTATTTTACCGAAGTCCACGCACTCGCCGGTCAGACGGTCGTGCACCGCTGGTTTCATGCCGGCGAGCTGCGCGCCGCTGTACCGTTCGAGATCGGTGCCGATTGGCGCTGGCGAGTCTATTCGAGCAAATCGATCCCACCGGCGCGAACTGGCACCTGGACCATCAAAGCGGTCATCGCCGCCACCGAGCAAATCATTGCCCAGCACCAGTTTACAGCCACTCGCCTTACCGCTGATTGACTCCATCCCTTAAAAAGACAAACTTTCGAACCTATGCCTTTGTTCTGCCATTGGCGTTATGCCGGGAATAGCGCTAGCATGTCACGTTATTATGTTGGAGACGTGAGTGAGCATGAACGACAAGACCCTACTCGACAAACTCTGGGATGCCCATGCGGTGCACACCGAGGCCGATGGCACGACGCTGCTGTACATCGATCGGCATCTGGTGCATGAGGTTACCTCGCCACAGGCATTCGAGGGCTTGCGCCTGGCCGGCCGCGAGCCCTGGCGACGCGAAGCGGTGGTGGCGGTGGCCGATCATAACGTGCCGACCACCGACCGCAGCGCGGGTATCGCCGATCCGGTTTCGCGGGTGCAGATCGAGACCCTGGACAACAATTGCAGCAGCTTCGGCCTGACCCAGTTTCGCATGGGCGATGTCCGCCAGGGCATCGTCCATGTCATCGGCCCCGAACAGGGCGCGACCCTGCCCGGCATGACCGTGGTCTGCGGCGACTCGCATACCTCCACGCATGGGGCGCTCGGGGCCCTGGCCTTCGGCATCGGCACTTCCGAGGTCGAGCATGTCCTGGCTACCCAATGCCTGTGGCAGCACAAGCCCAAGGCCATGCAGGTGCGGGTCGAGGGCCAGGTCGGCCCAGGGGTGACCGCCAAGGATATCGCCCTGGCGATCATCGGCCGCCTGGGCACGGCCGGGGGGACCGGCTACGCTATCGAATTTGCCGGCGAGGCGATCACTGATCTATCCATGGAAGGGCGCATGACGCTGTGCAACATGGCCATCGAGGCCGGCGCCCGGGCTGGCTTTATCGCGGTCGACGATAAGACGATCGACTATGTCCGCGGCCGGCCGCTGGCCCCGGCCGCGGCCGATTGGCCCGCCGCCGAACAGGCCTGGCGCGCGCTGGTCTCGGACCCCGAGGCGGTATTCGAGGCTGTGATCACCCTGGCGGCCGCCGATATTCAGCCGCAGGTCACCTGGGGGACCTCGCCGGAAATGGTGGTGCCCATCGATGCCCGGGTGCCCGATCCTGAGCAGATGAGCGATGCCGTGCGGGCAGAATCGACCCGGCATGCCCTGGCGTACATGGGCCTGAGCGCCGGCACGCCGATTACGGCCATCGAACCCGATAAGATCTTCATCGGCTCCTGTACCAATTCGCGTATTGAAGACCTGCGCGCCGCAGCGGCGGTGGTCAAGGGTCACAAAGTTTCGCCGCGGATCCAGTTGGCCATGGTGGTGCCGGGCTCGGGGCTGGTCAAGGCGCAGGCCGAGCAGGAAGGGCTGGACACGGTGTTCAAGCAAGCCGGGTTCGAGTGGCGCGAGCCGGGCTGCTCCATGTGTCTGGCGATGAACGCCGACCAGCTGGAGCCCGGTGAGCGCTGCGCGGCCACCTCTAACCGCAATTTCGAGGGCCGCCAGGGCAAGGGCGGGCGAACCCATCTGGTCAGCCCCGAAATGGCGGCGGCGGCGGCCATCGCCGGACATTTCGTGGACGTGCGCGAGTGGCAATAACCGACTGCAGGAGTTTCGTTTGACGATGCAAGCCTTCACTACCCTCACCGGATTGGTCGCGCCCCTGGATCGGGCGAATGTCGATACCGACGCCATCATCCCCAAGCAATACCTGAAATCGGTCCAACGCACCGGCTTCGGGCCGAATCTGTTCGATGACTGGCGCTATCTGGACTCCGGCGAGCCCGGCATGGATCACAACGCCCGCCGCCTCAATCCCGAGTTCGTGCTCAATCAGCCGCGCTACGCCGGGGCCGAAATCCTTTTGGCCCGAGCCAATTTCGGTTGCGGCAGCTCCCGTGAGCATGCCGTCTGGGCCTTAACCGACGCCGGTTTCCGGGCGGTCATCGCGCCGAGCTTTGCCGACATATTCTTCAATAACGCCTTCAAAAACGGCCTGCTGCCGCTGGTGCTGCCGGCCGAGCAAGTCGATCGGCTGTTTCAGGAAACCGCGGCCGCACCGGGTTATCGGTTGGCCATCGACCTGCCGGCCCAGACCGTCACCACGCCCGCTGGCGAGGTGCTGAGCTTTGCTATCGATCCGGCCCGCAAGCACCGGCTGGTGGCGGGCCTGGACGATATCGCCCTGACCCTGCAGCATGCCGATGCCATTCGCGTCTATGAGGCCCGTCGCCGCGAGCAGGCACCATGGCTGTTCACATCCCTGGCCGCAACCACCGCGAGGACGGCTTCATGAGCTTCAAGCTATTATTGCTGCCCGGCGATGGCATCGGCCCGGAAATCGTGGCCGAGGCGGAGAAAATGCTGGTGGCCCTGCAGAGTGAGTTCGGCTTTGCGGTGGCAACTGAAACCGCGGTTGTCGGCGGTGCCGGCTACGATGCCGCCGGTCACCCCCTGCCCGAAGCGACGCTGAACCAGGCCAAACAGGCCGACGCCGTGCTGCTCGGCGCGGTCGGCGGTATTCAATACGACAGCCTGCCGCGCGAGCTGCGCCCGGAAAAGGGGCTGCTGGGCCTGCGCGCCGGCCTGGGACTGTTCGCCAACCTGCGTCCCGCGATCATGTATCCGGAGCTCGTCGCGGCCTCCACCCTGCGCCCGGAGGTGGTCGCCGATCTCGATATCCTGATCGTGCGCGAGCTCACCGGCGGGATTTATTTCGGCGAGCCGCGCGGCGAGCGGATCAACGAGCGTGGCCTGCGCGAGGGCTTCAATACCCTGGTCTATGCCGAGGATGAAATCGAGCGCATCGTCCGGGTGGCCTGCGAGGCAGCCCGCAAGCGCGCTGGCCGGGTCTGCTCGGTGGACAAGGCGAATGTGCTAGAGGTCTCGGAAGTCTGGCGGCAGACCGCCGCGCGCGTCGTAGAGCAGGATTTTCCGGACATCGAGCTCAGCCATATGTATGTCGATAATGCCGCGATGCAATTGGTGCGCGCGCCCAAGCAGTTCGATGTCATGGTGACCGGCAACATGTTCGGCGATATTTTGTCCGATGCTGCCGCCATGCTGACCGGCTCCATCGGCATGCTGCCCTCGGCCTCGCTCAACGAGGCCGGTCAGGGGATGTACGAGCCGATCCATGGCTCGGCGCCCGATATTGCCGGCAAGGGCCTGGCCAATCCGCTAGCCACGCTCCTGTCGGTGGCCATGCTGCTGCGCCACAGCGCCGGCCAGCCGGAACTTGCCACCATTGTGGAGCAAGCGGTCGGCGATGTCCTCACCCAGGGCCTGCGCACCGGCGATCTGGCCGGTGGCACCGGGGCGCCGGTCGGCACCGCCGCCATGGGCGATGCCGTAGTCGCCGCGCTGCGGGCCCGTAGTAATTGAAGTGTATTTAAACCTATAGGAATGACCCGATGAGCCAACCAATCGATGTCGCCGTGGTCGGGGCCACCGGCGCGGTCGGTGAAGCCATGCTCAGTATCCTGGCCGAGCGCGCCTTCCCGGTCGGGCAGGTCTATGCCCTGGCCAGTCAGCGCTCGGCCGGCAGCAAAGTCGCATTCGGTGAGCGCGAGCTAATCGTACAGGACTTGGCGGAATTCGATTTCGCGCAGGTGCAGCTCGGCCTGTTCTCGGCCGGCGCCGGTATCTCCGAAGTCTATGCGCCGCAGGCGGCCGCGGCCGGCTGCGTGGTCGTGGACAATACCTCCTGCTTTCGCTATGTGGACGACATTCCGCTAGTCGTGCCCGAGGTTAATCCGCAGGCCATTGCCGACTACCGCCGGCGGGGTATTATCGCCAATCCGAACTGCTCGACCATTCAGCTCGTAGTCGCCCTGCAGCCCATCCATGCCGCGGTCGGCATCGAGCGTATCAATGTCGCCACCTATCAGGCCGTCTCCGGGACCGGCAAGGACGCCATTGCCGAGCTGCGCCAGCAAACCGCGCACGTTTTGGCTGGCCAGGCAGTGGAGCCGGCGGTCTATCCCAAGCCCATCGCCTTCAATGCCCTGCCGCATATCGATGTCTTCATGGACAATGGCTATACCAAGGAAGAGATGAAAATGGTCTGGGAAACACAGAAAATCATGGGCGACCCGAGTATCCGGGTGAATGCCACGGCGGTGCGCCTGCCCGTGTTCTATGGCCACTCGGAGGCCGTGCATCTGGAAACGCGGGCACCGCTCAGTGCCGCTGCGGCGCGTGAGTTGCTCGCCCATGCCCCGGGCGTGGCCGTCCTGGACGAAGCCGCACCAGGCGGTTATCCCACCGCGGTCACCGACGCGGCGGGGCGGGACCCGGTCTATGTCGGCCGCATCCGTGCCGATATTTCTCATCCGCAAGGGCTGGCGATGTGGATCGTGGCCGACAATGTCCGCAAAGGGGCGGCGCTGAACAGTGTGCAGATCGCCGAGATCCTTGCCGGGCAATACCTATAAGGGTCAAGGCGGGCTCAAGCCCGCCCTACGCCAATCAGGTAGGGTCGGTTTCAACCGACCCACACTTCAAGGATTGGCCCGGGCGAAACAGGCCACATCCCGCCCTGCACACCTGGCATTGATGTATAGGACCGGCAACGCGATCAGTGGCTGTTTCAGCGGGCATCAACGGCGCTGCACAATGCATTCTGAGCATGGCATGTTATGCTATTGTCGCTGGCGGATGAAGATAAGGTGTTACACCGACGACAAGCCATTCAAGGTGAGCTCGTGAATAAAATCATCGGGATGCCGCAGGTGCGGC
>CAYFSA010000089.1:0-12286 GCA_964345605.1 uncultured Ectothiorhodospiraceae bacterium | reverse complement strand
GGCCGGTTAAAACCGGCCCGACTGTCGCTTCAATCACCAACCCGCAAGGCGAGATAAATCGGCCCTTGCTCACGCCGCACCAACACCGGCACTGGCCGGTCCTTGGGCAGATCAGCGAGCAACTGCCGCGCCTGCTTAACCGAGTCCACGGCCTGACTGCCGATTTTCAACAAGACATCGCCTTCGCGGATCCCCCCTTCGCGGGCCGCGCCTGAGGCAACTTCTTCAACCAGCACCCCCCCTTCGGGTAATTCATAGGCATCCCGCAGCCGGCTCGGCACGGGGGCCAGCTCCAGCCCCAGGACTTGGCCGCTGTCTTCGGTCCGGGGCGCTTGCTGTTGCGCCATTTTGTCTTGCTCCGGCAACTCGCCGATCGTAACCTCGATAGTCTTGTCTCGACCTTGCCGAACGATCTTGACCTCGCGGTCCGCGCCGACGGGCGCCGCACCGACCATCGGCGGCAACGCAGCCGAGCTCGGCACCCCCTCACCGGCGAATGCTACAATGATATCGCCCACTTGAATGCCGGCAACGGCCGCCGGGCTATCCGGGATGACTTCAGCCACCAGGGCGCCTTTAGGTCGATCGAGGCCAAAGGATTCCGCCAAGTCCTGCGTTACGGGCTGGATATAGACGCCCAGCCACCCTCGCGACACCCGGCCTTTGTCCTTGAGCTGCGCAACCACATCCATCGCCACATCGATAGGGATGGCGAAAGACAGGCCCATAAAGCCCCCTGTGCGGCTGTAAATCTGGGAATTGATCCCGACAACTTCTCCCGCCATGTTAAACAGCGGCCCGCCGGAATTGCCCGGATTGATCGCCACATCGGTCTGAATGAATGGCACGTAGTTTTCACTCGGCAAACTCCGGCCTTTGGCACTGACAATACCGGCCGTCACGGAATGATCGAAGCCGAATGGCGAGCCGATAGCCAACACCCATTCCCCGACCTCAAGCGAATCCTGCTCATCGAACTTAAGCGTCGGCAAACCTGTAGCATCGATCTTGAGCAGTGCGATATCGGTACGTGCATCGGTGCCGACGACATCCGCCTCGAATTCGCGCCGATCGCTTAGGCGAACGATGATTTCATCGGCTTTCTTAATGACATGATTGTTAGTTACCACGTAGCCATCGGCCGAAATAATGAACCCCGAGCCCAGCGAAGTGGCATCGAACTGGCTAGGCGCATCTTCCTTTTCCTTACCGCCAAAAAAGTGCTGAAACAACTCGCCAAGGTCACCATGCTCGGGCATATTTGGCAGCTTCAAGCCCGGCGGCAAACTCGGATGACCGGAGAGCTTGCGGGTCGTACTGATATTCACGACCGCCGGACTGTTTTGCTCCGCCAGCTCGGTAAAATCGGGCAGGTCATTGGCTTGACTCTGACCCACGACCAGCAATCCCAAACCTAGCGTTAGCAATAGGCTGATGAGCGTCTTCGGCATAAGACGAAACTCCTCATGAAATGGAAATGAAAACGCAAGAAAGCGCCATCGCTCAAACGCAATCCCAGTGAATACGCGAGCAGCAATGACGTTCTATTGGAGCGGTGCAGCCACTCCATCATCTTGGCAGGACAAATCGGCCAGCGCAGCGCGCCGTAATATGACAGGTTGATGACGGTCGCTCGTCCGGCTTGCCCGGCCACCCCAGTGCGCCGCCAGCCATAGGCCGGCGGTCAAACCGACACCACCACCGAGAACCGCGGCAAGCTCATGTCCCAGCCAGGCCTGGGCCAAGGCAGCGCCACTGATCATCGCGACCAAAGGCAGACCATACATGAGCAAGGAACTCCATAACAACACTTCGTCAGCAATGGCAACGACCACGCGATCCCCCGGCGCGCTGCTCAAGGGATCGCGCACCCGCAGGGCACTTTGCCGGCGCCCCAACACCTGGCCGAGCGCACGTGTACCGCAGCCGCTGCGGACCGCACAGGCCTGACAGCCGCCGTCACGCTCGGGTTCCACCCACGCGTAGTCGGTCTCGGCTCGGATTACCACGGCATGCGCTTCAAGCATTCTTCAATCCTTAGCGTAATAAACGGATTGCCCGATCATTTCGATCGTGGCTGCTGGCACTTCGCCGAGGGCCACCACCGAATGACCGTTGACCCGCTCGGTATAAGCATTGACCGAACCGGCTCGCCTGGACCCCAAATGACTTTGCTTGACCCAGTGCGCGTCCTCGGCCGCGATAAATACGGAAACCGATGCCAAACCATCACTGAAGATCATGTGCTGAACCGGCGCGTCATTAACCGGCACGATGCGCTTGGAATTGTCATGAAGTGTGAAGCCCGGCGGCAGTTTCTTCACCTGCCAGCGCTGATCCGGCATCATATCATGGTGACTGGATTCTTGCGCCCGATAGACCTTGAAATCATCTTCGACCAGCACCGACTCGAGCCACTCATCAGCGATCTGTGCCGGCTGCTGCATACGGGTGAACTGAACCTTTTCTATCACTTGGCCATCTTGTGAGCGCAGCTCGGACAATAATAGCAGATGACTTTGCTGATCGATGCACAAACGGTAGCCGTAGCGATACTCATCACGGGGAGTCAGCTTGAGCAATTGACAAAACTGCCCGGCAATGCGGGTGGTCTCGCCGAGATCCAGGCGATAATGCGGCATCAGGTCGGCACCATTGACGGGCAAACTTACCGGCAAGGCCGTACGTTTATTACGCGGCTCAATATACACCGCGCCGGAACTTGGCCAGACGCAAGTCAGTCTGTCTTGGCTGCGGATGATTTCACGGGCAGCGCCGGTCAGTGAGATCAACCGTTCTCGCTCGCCGGAAGCGGTGGCACGATGAACCACCTTCAAAGTCTCCATGTGGTCGCCGCGCATGTAAATGAAAGTCCCGACGTAATCGCGGCCCCGCATGGCCTCACCCATACGCTCAAGCCACTGCCAGCCCCCTGATTCCTCAGCCGGCAACGATGTCAGCGGCAACCAGAACAACAAGGCGGTCAGGCCGCCCCACCAGGCCAAGGCAGGACCTCTCATGAGTGGCGGCTCATTGATCGGCCGAATCCAGGCCGATTAGGCGGGCATGCGGCAACATGGAGCGCGGCGAGGCATATTCGAGATGATTGACCAAGTAACTATTCATGGTGTCATCCATGGCTGCCGGCGAGTGAACCGGTTCGACCGGCCCCTCGACCTGCTTCACCGGCAGGACCTGTGTATTCTCGGCATCAGCACGCCCGGCAATCGATACGGGAACATCGGTGGTTTGCTCGCTCAGACTTTCGACCGTGACCACAACCAGCACCGCCACGACCACCGCCGCGGCGGCGCCGACGACCGGCCGCAGCCAGCCCGACGCGCGCCGCTGTTGAGCCTCAGTTTCCAAGCGGTCCCGAATACGCGCGGTCAAAGCGGGATCCAACGCCTGCGGCAATTCGTTGCGTATGGCATCCCCGATCAGGTGATAACGCATCCAGCGCGCGCGCTCGGCGGGATCGCGGGTGATCTCGGCCACCAAACGATGCCTTTCGAACGCGGTCACTTCATCGTCAACCAGCGCTGAGAGACGTTCTTGCTTATTCACAGACATCAGTTACCCCTTCGATGCTCGGATTCACTCAAGTAATGGCCGTAAGTGGCGATCGATCGCCTCCCGCGCGCGAAAGATTCGCGAGCGCACGGTGCCGATCGGACAATCCATCGCCCTGGCGATTTCCTCGTAGCTCATGCCCTCGAGCTCCCGCAGATTGATAGCAGTGCGTAAATCTTCCGGAAGCGCCGCAATGGCCTCCATGATATTGGCATGTATCTCGACAGACAGTGCCTCGCGCTCCGGCGAACCGTAATCTTTGAGTGCCGATTCGCCACTTAGTTGCTCGGCTTCTTCAGACTCGATTTCATTGTCCGGCGATTTGCGGGTTTGCGACACCAGGTAGTTCTTGGCCGTATTGATGGCGATCCGATACATCCACGTATAAAACGCGCTGTCGCCACGAAAGTTAGACAAGCCACGATAGGCCTTAATGAAGGCTTCTTGAGCGACGTCAAGGGACGCGTGCGGATCATGCACATAACGCGATACCAAGTTGACAATCTTGTTCTGGTATTTGAGCACCAGGGCGTCAAAAGCGGTATTATCACCTGCTTGCACCCGCTTAACCAATTCGGCGTCTGTCACACGCTTGCCCATACGGGCAATCCTCCTTTAGTAAGATGCCATTCCCTGCATCTTTGCTTTAAATGGACCGAGTTAACCCTACAGAGTTCGATGGTGTTGCGAATAATTCGGGACAATCCCGGCGCTTGATCCCCCAAATGCCATGGCATCACAGGCCGCGACTATATTACGATAAATTGAGTAAGCGGCTAAAATTAACCGATATGACAACGACGACTCAAGCGTCACCCCCAACTTTACCGCCCACCGACGTACTGGTGCTCGGCAGTGGTGCTGCCGGTTTGAGTACCGCCCTGCACTTGCCTGCACACCTGCACGTCACGGTGCTGAGCAAAGGCCCCCTCGACGAGGGCAGCACTTTGTATGCGCAAGGCGGGGTCTCCGCCGTTATGGATCACGGCGACTCCGTAACGGCGCATATTCAGGATACACTGGATGCCGGGGCCCAGTTAGGCGATCCCGCCTGCGTACGCTTTACCGCCGAGCGGGCCCGCGGGGCCATTGAATGGCTGCTTGATCTGGGCGTTCCCTTTACCCGTGAGCGCTTACCCAATGGCTACGAGCAACTCCACTTGACGCGCGAGGGCGGCCATAGCCATCGCCGCGTCGTGCATGCCGCCGATGCCACGGGACGCGCGATTGAAGAAGTGCTGCTCGAGCACACCAGCCAGCGAGCCAACCTGCGCCTGCTAGCCAAGCGTATCGCGGTCGAGCTGATCGTCGAACCCGCCGCGCACAAGGGCAAGCGCTGCTGTGGCGCCTATCTGCTCAATCTAGAGACCGGTCAGGTAGAAACATTGGCCTGTCGGTATGTCGTCCTTGCTACTGGAGGCGCCGCCAAGGTGTATCTATACTCGAGCAATCCGGACGGCGCCACCGGCGACGGCATCGCCATGGCCTGGCGGGCCGGCTGCCGCGTGGCCAACATGGAATTCATGCAGTTTCACCCGACCTGTCTGTTCCACCCCCAGGCCAAATCATTCTTGATTTCCGAGGCCCTGCGCGGCGAAGGCGCCCATTTGCTGCTGCCCGATGGCAGCCGCTTCATGAGCCGCTTCGATGCACGCGGCGAGCTAGCGCCGCGTGATATTGTCGCCCGAGCCATCGATCACGAGATGAAACGGCTAGGCGTGGCGCATCTCTATTTGGATATCAGCCAGCGCCCGGCGGCTTTCATTCGCCGGCATTTCCCGACCATCCATGCCCGCTGCCTGGGCTATGGCTTCGACATCACTCGCGAGCCCATCCCTATCGTCCCCGCGGCGCATTATACTTGCGGCGGGGTAGTCACCGACCTGCACGGACGCACAGATATCGCAGGTTTGTATGCGGTCGGGGAAGTGGCTTACACCGGCTTGCATGGCGCCAATCGTATGGCCAGCAACTCCTTGCTTGAATGCCTGGTCTTTAGCCAGGCAGCAGCCACCGATATTCAGGCCAACCAAGACCAACAGCCGGCTCCTCCAGCCAAACCCCCTCCATGGGATGACAGCCAGCGCGGTGATTCCGACGAGGAGGTCGTGGTCTCCCACGACTGGGATGAATTACGCCGGATCATGTGGGATTACGTCGGTATTGTCCGCAGCAACAAGCGCCTGGAACGCGCCCAGCGGCGCTTAGAGCTGCTGCGGGCCGAAATTGCCGAGTATTACGGCCACTGCCGGGTTACTAACGACCTCATCGAGCTGCGCAACTTATGTCAGGTCGCCGAGCTTATAATCCGCTGTGCGTTAGCGCGCCGGGAAAGCCGCGGTTTGCATTTCACGTCGGACTACCCCGCCACCGATCCAACCCTGGACGGCACGCCCACTATACTCGAACCCGAGCCATCCAGCGAGGCATAGCGGTCTTGCCAGGCACGTTTGCGCGTACGCTGCGGGTGCCGGAAAGGGTCCAGGAAGCGGCGGGGGGGTTGAGCAGGCCTCTTAGGCGATGAGCTGGCGGGCAATCGACGGACGTTGATTCTGGGGATCGTCAGCAAGCTTACCTTGACGCCAGGCCCGTAACTGCGCGCGGCGCCATTGAACGCCAGTACTGATAAGAAACAACTCCCGCGCAAGGTCTTGCAGTTCATCTGTGCTGGCTTGCTGCTCAGCGTCAGCAGCGCTTACCGGCAACGACTTAGCCTGGGAAAGCTGCGAGTGGTCGGCTGCGGTGTCGCGGCGGCGCGCAGGCAGAATGGCAATTGTAGTGGACATGGCTTGGCTCCTGTTTGTTGTTAACGATTCTTATTATCGTCCAAACCACAGAACAAGTCAACACTAATGATAATTATTCTCACCCAGAAACCGCGCATAGGCCGCCTGATACGCGGGCTTGGCCATCAGACCGTTATGCTCACCTGCCGCGATCACTTCGAGGGTTTTGTCAGCGCTGCTCGCCAGCTCATATAACGTCTCGGCCATATGCGGCGGAGCCACTTTATCCTCGTCTCCGGCGAGTAACAGGAGCGGCGCCGTTAGCTCAGCGACGCGGGTCCGGTTATCTTCACCGGCGAGTTCGTCAGCAATCTGAAACCGCAGGAACATCCGCAGATACCAGGGCACGGTCGTCTGGACCCAATCCTCGGCCGCGGTGACCGGGCTTTCCAAAATAACGCCCGCCACCTCACGCTGGCCGGCCACATAGGTGGCCAAGAATGTGCCCAGGGAATGGCCATGCAGGACGATGGTCGCAGCCGGCACAGCATAACGCTCCCGTAAAGCATCATAAGCCCGCAGTGCATCGGCTTTGACCGCAGCCACCGATGGCTTGCCCTCGCTGCGGCCATAGCCCCGGTAGTCCCACAGCAAGGCATTGACTCCATGCCGCAAAAACACCTCCAAATATTCGCTCGACTGCACCAAATAAAAGCCGTATCCACCGAAAAACAGAATCGTTTGCTCGGCGCCAGGTTGCTTTAAGTACCAGGCGTTGATGGCGGTGCCGTCAGTGGACGCGAAGAAAAAGTCCTCAAGTGTCGCCGTCGCATGCTCGAAATGGCTTGGGCTAACGGAAGGCTTGGGCTGGAAGACGGTATCCGCAGACAAGGGTATCTTGACGCAGGCGGTCAGGCTCAGCAGCATGGCTGCCAGGAATCCAAATCGTTTATGAGACATGGCCTATCTCAAACCGGTGACGGCTCAGCCGCCGAGGGAACTCAAACACACGGCCCGGGACCGCCTTGGTGTCAGGCTGCGGTGGCGCTCCCTAGGGGGGTCGAACCCCTGTTCCCGCCGTGAGAGGGCGGTGTCCTGACCACTAGACGAAGGGAGCAACATCGATATCATTAAGGCGATTCCGTGCTATTATACTCGTTTAACTTCGTCCAGCAACCAAAGTGATTCGTGCCTGACGCATTCGAACAACCGGTGGCGAACGGCCATCCCCGCATCATTCCTCGTGCCGAGCATTGCATCTCGCGCGCCAATATCAGCCAAAATGCCCTCAAGGTGGTGTATCGGCTTGCCGAGGCCGGCTTTCAAGCCTTTCTGGTCGGCGGCTGTGTGCGCGATCTGCTGCTTGGCCGCGTGCCCAAGGACTTCGATGTCGTTACCGATGCCCGTCCCGAGCAGGTTCGCGAACTGTTCCGCAACTGCCGCCTGATCGGCCGCCGGTTCCGCCTGGCGCATGTCCATTTCGGCCGCGAAATCATCGAAGTCGCCACCTTTCGGGCACCGCATGACGCCGCCGAGGACGACTCCGACGCCCAGCGCCAGGGCGAGCACGGTGGCCTGCTGCGCGATAATGTCTATGGTACCATCGACCAAGACATTTGGCGCCGCGACTTCACCATCAATGCTTTGTATTACAATATCGCCGATTTCTCGCTATGGGATTTCACCTCGGCGCTGGAGGATTTACAGGCCGGCAGGGTGCGCTTCATTGGCGAACCGCGTACCCGCTGCCGCGAGGATGCGGTCCGCATGCTGCGGGCGGTGCGCTTCGTCGCCAAACTGGGGCTGCAGATGGACGCCGCCACCAAGCAAGCCATCCTCGATAGCGCCGAGCTATTGCAGCATATCGCCCCGGCGCGCCTGTTCGACGAAATCCTCAAGCTCTTTCAAGCCGGTGCCGGTCTCGCTTCCCTTGAACAATTACAGCATTATGGTTTGTTCGAGCAGCTTTTTCCGACAACCGCCGCGGCCCTAGATCAGTCCCAAACGGCCCGGGCGTTCGTCCAGCAGGCGCTGGCTAATACCGATGAGCGCGTCAACGCCGACAAACCGGTCAATCCGGCCTTCCTTTATGCCGCACTGCTGTGGGAGCCGGTTCGCCAGCTCGCGCAACAATTCGAAGATCAACAAGCGCTGGCGGAAATCCCTGCCCTGCAGATGGCGGGCAGCCAGATTATCGAGGAGCAAATTCAGTACACGGCCATGCCACGTCGCTACACCACGCAAGTCAAGGAAATCTGGTCGCTGCAGCCCCGCTTCAAACGCCGGCGGGGCTCTCGGCCCACGCGCTTGTTGGAGCACCCCCGCTTTCGCGCCGCTTATGACTTCCTCTGCCTACGGGCCCAGGCCGGCGAAATCGCCATGGGGCACTGCGAGTGGTGGACTCAGTTTCAAGCCACGCAGGAACCGGAACGCAACAGCATGCTCGGCAGCGTGAGCGAGCCTAAACGCGGTGGCCGCCGCCGCTCGCGCCGTTCGCGGAGGAAAGCGTCGGATGCCTGAACACCTTCTCTATCGGCGCCACCAAGTGCTGGCTTACATTGGCCTCGGCAGCAATCTGGCCGGCCCTCGCTCGCAAGTCCTGCGGGCCCTGACGGCCCTGGCCGGGCTACCCGACACTGAGCTGGCCACGGCCTCTAGCCTGTACCATAGCGCGCCGATGGGCCCAGCCAATCAGCCCGACTACATCAATGCAGTCGCGGCTGTGCAAACCGCCCTCGGGCCACTGCAATTGCTCGACGCGCTGCAGGCCATCGAACACCGCCAACGCCGCATACGCTCCACCCAACGCTGGGGCCCCCGCACGCTGGACTTGGATTTGCTATTATATGGGCAGCGTCGGTTGCACAGTCCACGGCTGACCGTGCCGCATTATGGGATGCACGAACGCGCCTTCGTGCTTTATCCTCTGGCGGAAATCGCACCGGACGTGCATATTCCCGGCAAAGGTCCATTGTCGGCTCTGCTGGCCGACTGCCCAGCCGCCGGTTTGCGTCGCCTTGCCACCCAGCGAGTAGCCCAGCGCCCATGACTTCAAGCTCGAACCGCCCAACCATGAGCCTTGCACGCTTGCGCAAACAAGCCCATACCGGCGAGAAAATCGCCTGCTTGACTGCGTACGATGCCGCCTTCGCTGCCCAGCTCGATGCCGCTGGCATCGAGCTGGTCCTGGTCGGTGACTCGCTCGGCATGGTTGTCCAAGGCCATCGCAACACGGTGCCGGTCAACATGGACGACATGGTCTATCATACCCGCTGCGTCGCGCGCGGCCTGCACCATGCCCTGTTGGCCGCCGATCTGCCTTTCATGAGCTACACCACACCCGAACAGGCCCTGCACAATGCCGCCCGGTTAATGCAGGAAGGTGGCGCCAGCATCATCAAACTCGAGGGCGGCGCGCGCCAGCTCAAAACTGTCGAACGCTTGACCGAACAGAACGTCCCGGTTTGTGCCCATCTGGGCCTGCAGCCGCAAGCCATTCACAAGCTCGGCGGCTATCGGGTGCAAGGCCGGGACAGTGCGAGCGCCGCCCGCTTGGAGAAGGATGCCAAGGCCCTGGCAGAAGCCGGCGCCGACCTGCTCGTGCTGGAATGTGTACCCACCGACCTGGCAGCCCTGATCACCGCCAACCTGGACATCCCGGTCATCGGCATTGGCGCGGGCGCTGCAACCCACGGGCAAATCTTGGTCCTGTACGACATGCTCGGCATTACCCCCGGTGGCGGGCCGCGTTTCGCCCGCGATTTCATGCCCACGGCCGGCAGCATTCCGGCCGCCTTGACGGCCTATGTCCAAGCCGTCAAGCAAGGCACTTTCCCCAATGCCGACGAAACGCTGTAAGCTAAACATGCAGCACTTTTCGAATCTCACTCACCTACGCGCCGCCCTGACCAGCAATCGGCTCAACGGCCGCAGTCTGGCGTTTGTCCCGACCATGGGGAATTTGCACGCCGGGCATTTGAAACTGATCGAAGTCGCCAAGGATATGGCGGACAGTGTAGCCGTCAGCATTTTCGTCAACCCCCTGCAATTCGATCGCGAAGACGATTTAACGGCTTATCCCCGCACCCTCGACCAGGATTTGCGTGAACTGGCCAGCCTGGAGGTCAACTTCGTCCTGACGCCGAGCGAAATGCTCATGTACCCGCACGGGCGCGCCCATACTACGACCGTGCATGTTCCCGGCCTTAGTGAAATCTTAGAAGGACAGCATCGCCCCGGTCACTTTATCGGGGTCGCCACCGTGGTCTGCAAGCTCTTGAACATCGTCCGTCCCGACCTTGCCCTGTTCGGCGAAAAGGACTATCAGCAATTGCTGGTCATTCGCCAAATGGTGGCCGATTTGAATTTGGGCATCGATATTCGCGGCGTACCCACTGTGCGCGAGGCAGACGGCCTGGCCTTGAGCTCACGTAATGGCTATCTCAATCCCCGTGAACGCCGCCTGGCACCCAACCTGTACCGCATCCTGCAAACCCTCGCCGAGCAGGTTCAAGCCGGTGAAGCCTCACTGACCCGCTTGACAGACCATGCCGCAAGTGAACTCGCGCGCATCGGGTTTCAACCGGAATATGTTAGCCTGCGCCGCAGCCAGGATCTGGCCCTTGCCCAAGAAAGTGACCGCGACTTGATCATCCTAGCCGCGGCCTGGCTAGGTAAAGCCCGCTTGATCGACAATTTACGTGTCCTGCGGGACGACCCGCATAAGTCTTAAGAGAGCAGACCAATCAAGCCAAACCGTTGACAAGCTGGCCCGGCAAAGCCCCAGGCCGGCTTGCCAATACCTTACTGGCTGGCTTCCAATGCCGCGATCCGCTCTTCGAGTGGGGGATGGCTCAAGAACAGGGCCATAATGCCTTGATTCTTGCCAGATATACCGAAGGCGGCCATCTGCCCCGGCAAATCCTGTGGTTCGGTCACTCGCTGCAGACTGCGCAGGGCCGCGATCATCTTCTGCCGGCCAGCCAATTTGGCACCGCCGGCATCGGCACGGTATTCACGCTGACGCGAGAACCACATGACGATAATCGAGGCGAGGATGCCGAAGATGATCTCAGCGACGAACACCACGGCGAAATAGGCCAGCCCCCCAAGACCGCCGCCTTCCTCGTCGCTGCGCAGAAGATTATCCACAACCATCGCCACCGCGCGGGCCAGGAACATCACGAACGTATTGACCACCCCCTGTACCAACGCCATGGTCACCATATCACCGTTACCGACATGGCTGACTTCGTGTGCCAGCACTGCTTCGACCTCAGCGCGGCTCATGTGCTGCAGCAATCCCGTGCTGACAGCCACCAAGGCATTATTGCGACTCGGTCCGGTCGCGAAGGCATTCGGCTCGGGCGACTCGAAAAACCCGACGGCTGGCATGGCAATCCCCGCTTGCTTGGCCTGCTGACTGACTGTCTGCACCAACCATTGCTCATCGGCGTTTTGCGGTGTATCGATGAGCTGCACACCCATGGCGTTTTTGGCCATCCATTTCGAGATCGCCAGGGAGATAAACGAACCGCCCATGCCGATCACAAAGCAAAAGCCCAGCACCGACAGCCAGTTCACTCCGCTCGCCTCGAGGCGATAATCCAGTCCGAGAATGCTGACGATGATGTGCAACAGCAGCACCACCGCCAGGTTGGTCGCTAAAAACAGAATAATACGTTTCATCGCTCAGCATACCCTCCCAATGATTTAACGCTTAAAACATAGGGACACTGATGCCATTTTCAATCTTTGCAAGCCAGACTTTCCGATTGAAAAGCACGCAAGCGGCTTAATTGTAGGCGACGGGAGATTGCCGAGACCAGCCACACGGAACCAGGGGCGTCCCTTAAGTGAATAACCCCCGCCACACCAACCGCTCCACCCCCAGCGCCACGACCGCGAAGGCGTGCAGTTCCGGCAGGCCGTAGCGCTGGGTGAGCGTGCCGCCGTAATCGCGCGCCTGGGCCTCGGCCGCGTCGAGC
>CAYFSA010000088.1:10764-12347 GCA_964345605.1 uncultured Ectothiorhodospiraceae bacterium | reverse complement strand
AATTAGCATGCGACGATTCGCGCGAATGATTGCGCCTATAATCCGCCGGATTCTGAGTTGTCGTACATCAGGCACGGGAAGGTAATTCCAGCGCCGGCCGGGCTGCAAGGGGCCCGGTAGCTGGCAGCAATGCTGGCACTGCCTTACTGCAATGGCCCAATAGGTGACATCAAGGTGCAATCCACCTGGGCAACAGCCGCTATCCCTACCGGCCGGTACTACGTACCAGTACCGGGGTTTGAGCCTGTGGGCCCAGTTTGAGTAATTGTACCCAGTGCTGCCGTCCAATCCCCATTGGCTTGGCAGGCCCACGCTTGCCACGGACAGAATTAGGCAACCTCGATCAGGATCGCGGTGAAGTGCGAGCCCGCCGCAACCAGCACAAATCCATGCCAGATTGCATTATGAAAAGGCAAGCGTTTTTTCAGATGGAAGATGACGCCAACGGTATATAGTAAACCGCCCAGAACCAGCAATACCATGCCGAGCAGGGAAGCGGCATTAATCAGCGGCTTGATAACAACCAGGATCAACCAACCCTGAGCCAAGTACAGGCCGATTCGCACACGCTCCATCTGCTGTGGCATAGTCAGCTCCAACACGATCCCGAGCATGGCGAGCATCCATGCCGCAGTGAACATAACCCAATCCCAGGGTGGGTCGAGCATGAGCAGGGCAAACGGCGTGTAGCTGCCGGCGATCATCACGAAGATGGCGGCGACATCCAGGCGGCGCAGAATCGCCTTCAGGGGACCGTAGTAGGTCATGTGATAAGCCGCAGAGAAGCCCAACATCGCCACCAGGGCCGCTCCATACAGGACGAAGGCAACGAGCACCTTCGGCTCGGCCTGCTGTATGCCCAGCCAGAGCAAGGTCATAAGGGCGATACTGCCGGCAGTAACACCCAGCCCATGGACGATGCCGTCAGCCAGTCGTTCTTTGGGCGTGCAGAATGTCGTCATCGATTATCGGTCCTCCCCTGCATCGGCTTCCTGGCTGCCGGTAAAACGCAAATGCGTAATGTCATGCGGAAACAGCATGCCCCAGGTCCATTCGACATAAATGCGCAGCTTGCGCCCGAGCGTCGGCATCTTGGCCAGATAATAGGCCCGCCACAGCAGCCAGGCGGGCAGCCCCCACAAGGGAATCCCGAAAATTTTGGCTACCCCTTTGTTGTGGCCAACGGTCGCCATCATGCCGCGGGAACGGTAATGAAACGGGCGCAAAGACTCACCCCGGTAGTACCGAGCCAGGTTGGCGGCAAGCTGTTTTGCTTGTGCAATCGCGAATTGCGCGGTCGGCGGACTAGGTTGATTGTCATGGGCATTGATGACCGCAGCACAGTCCCCGAGCGCCCACAGATCATCAGTTTGCGGCACGCGTAAGGTCGCGTCAGTAGTCACCCGTCCGCGGCTCAGCGGCAAATCGAGTTGCTCAATCAAGGGATTCGGCCGGTTGCCAATAGTGCACACGATCAGGCCGGCAGGCACTTTGGCGATGTTACCGTCGGGATCACGAACCTGTATGCCATCGGCCTCGGCTGCTATGACCCGCCGGTTGAGCAGGAAATGAATGCCGCGCTG
>CAYFSA010000088.1:0-10664 GCA_964345605.1 uncultured Ectothiorhodospiraceae bacterium | reverse complement strand
CATCGGCCTCGGCTGCTATGACCCGCCGGTTGAGCAGGAAATGAATGCCGCGCTGACACATCGCCCGGTAAGCGCGCCGACCCAAAGCAGGCGCAAGCTCGGGCAGCAACTGGTCACTGCTGTGCACAACCGTAACGTCAACCACACCGGCTTCAATGCGCGGATAGTAGCGCACTAAAGTGCGCAGGAAATCGGCCATTTCGCCGGCGATTTCAACGCCGGAAAAGCCGCCCCCGACAACCACGAATTGACAAAGCAAGCGCTGCTGCTCCGGGTCGGCAGTTAAATTGGCTTGCTCCAGGCGCTCTACCAGCCGCTGGCGGATTTTCAAGGCATCGCCGAGCAGCTTCAGCGGCATGCCATGCGTGTCCATACCAGGGATAAACCCCAACGCGGCGCGTTGCCCCAGGGCTAGAACTAATTGACCATAGTGCTGCATGCCGGTAATCGATGATCCGGCGTTATAGTGAACTGTTTGCTGCGCGCGATCGATGGCCTGGACTTGCCCCATTAGCAATCGCGTTCGACTGAGCATATTGCGCATAGGCGCAATGGCATGGGCCGGAAAAATTGAGGCCCCCACCACTTCCGGCAATAGGGGGTTGAAGGTGATGTAGTTTTCTTGCGAGATCAGAACGATTTCGCAAGTGCGCAGGCGCCGTTCCAACAGCTGTGCCAGCGTGACACCGGCAAATCCGCCGCCGAGAATCACGATCGGCTCGGCTCGAGCCATGGGGTCCTCCTTAATTGAATTAGCTAGAACGCGTGCCGGCCGGGCATCACCCCAACCAGGCCGTATGCACAAAAGGCCCTTCAGGGTCATCCACACGCTGATAGGTATGCGCGCCGAAGGCATCACGCTGGGCCTGGATGAGATTCTGCGGTAGCCAGGCGCTGCGATAGCTGTCGATATAGGCCAGGCTGTTGGCCATGCCAGGCAGCGGAATGCCGCGCCGTGCGCCTTCCTGAACCACCCGCCGCAGGGCCTCCTGACGCGCTGTCCAATGCTTGCTAAAGCCCAGGTCGAGCAGCAAATTGGTGAGTTCGGGCGCGCGCTCATAGGCGGCGCGGATCTCATCGAGAAAACGGGCGCGGATGATACAGCCGGCTTTCCAGATGCGGGCGATTTCCTGTAAATCGATGTCCCAGCCGTAGTGCTGGGAACCCGCCCGGATCAGCGCCATGCCTTGGGCATACGCGGCAATTTTGGCCACATACAAGGCATCGTGGATAATGCCGATCAGGCTCGGGTCACTCGAGGGCTGGGACGGTCCGGTTAACGTGTCGGCCGCCCTCTGGCGTTCGGCGTACATGCTCGACAGCACCCGGGCATCGATGGCGGCGCTGATCGACGGTACCGGCACGCCCAACGTCAGGGCGAGTTCGGCGGTCCAGCGCCCAGTGCCTTTCTGGCCGGCCTTGCCCAATATCTGATCGATCAGATCGCTGCCGTCGGTGTCCCGGACCGTGAATAGCTTGGCCGTGATATCCATGAGGAACGACTCAAGCACACCGTTGTTCCATTGGGCGAAGGTTTTAGCCAGCGCCGCGTTATCGAGGCCCGCGGCCTGCTTGAGCAGATGGTAGGCCTCAGCGATCACTTGCATGTCGGCATACTCGATGCCGTTGTGCACCATTTTGGTAAAATGCCCGGCGCCATCCGGACCGATGTAGGTGACGCAGGGGCCGGCCTCACTGCGGGCCGCGATGGCTTCTAAGATAGGCTGGATCGCGGTATAAGCCTCGCGATCCCCGCCCGGCATGAGCGATGGCCCGTGGCGGGCGCCTTCCTCGCCGCCCGACACGCCGACGCCGAAATAATTCAGACCCTGCTCACGCAAGTGCTGCTCACGTCGCTGAGTATCCTCGAAGCGGGAATTGCCGCCTTCGATGACGATATCACCTGCCTCCAGTAGTGGGGTCAAATCGCTCAGTACAGCATCGACCGGCGCACCGGCTTTGATCATCATAAGGATTTTCCGCGGCCGCTCCAGGGCCGCCACCAGCTCAGCCAGCGTCTGATAGCCCTGCAAGGTATGGTCGCTCCAGGCCACGGCTTCGGCGAGCGTGTCCGGTTCACGATTCCAGACGGCCACGGTATAACCCTGGTCGGCGATGTTCATGGCCAGATTACGGCCCATGACCGCCATGCCGATCACACCGAATTGCGCGTTAGCCATAGTTTCACTGCTCCTGTCAGTTTCAAGATATCAAAGCGATTAAGGGTTATGCGGATTGTTAATCGATCATCACCTGTTCAACCCCCACAGCCGAATGAATGCGGCCCTACAAAGATGGCAGAGACTTTCTTATTTGCCATGCTCGTGCTGCCACAGAATCGGGTCCACTACGCGCAAATGCTGGGCTGCCGGCGGCCCCCAGCTACCAGCCGGATAACTGACCGGAGCGGGACGGTTTTGCAATAGATCATCGAAATAGGCCCAGGAGGCCAGAACCTCATCGCTATGAACAAAGAGGGTCTGATCGCCGCTCATAATGTCCACGATCAGGGTTTCATAGGCATCCGGAATCGCTTCGAAAGCCTCTCGGTAGTTAAATTGCAGGGGAATGCGGCGGGTCGAGAAATGACTGCCGGGTTGCTTGACATCGAAATGCAAAGCGAAGCCTTCATCGGGCTGCAGGGTGATCAACAAAATATTGGAATGCAGCGGACAAGCCCCCAGGGACTCGAACAGACAGACTGGGGCATCACGGAATTTGACGGCAATCTGGGTAGTACGTCTGGGCAGGCGTTTACCGGTGCGCAGATAAAACGGCACCCCCTTCCAGCGCCAATTCTCAATGAAACACTGCATGGCGACAAAGGTATCGGTGGGGCTGTCCGGCGCCACACCGTCTTCTTCGCGATAGCCCTTGACCTCGGTGTCATCCTGCAGGGCCGAACTGTACTGCGCCAGTACCACATCCTCGCGGCGCAGCGGGGCCAGCGTATTGAGTACCTTGATTTTTTCGTAGCGAATGGCTGCGGGGATGTAGGTCGCCGGCATTTCCATGGCAATGAGACTGAGCAGCTGGAACATGTGGTTTTGCACCATATCCCGCAGGGCACCGGACTGATCGTAATAAGCCGCCCGCGATTCGACCCCCAGGCTCTCGGCGACCGTAATCTGTACGGCTTCGATGCGCTCACGGTTCCAAAGCATCTCGAAAATCGGGTTGGCGAAGCGCATGACCAACAGATTCTGCACGGTGTCCTTGCCGAGATAATGATCGATGCGATAAAGCTGCGATTCGTCGAAATAGGCATGCAGGCCATCGTCGAGGGCCTTGGCCGAGGCATAATCATGGCCGAAGGGTTTTTCCACCACCACTCGTGTCCAGCCAGCGGACTGGTGCAGGCCCACTGCATACAACGCTTCCGCGGTGGCAAGAAATGCCGATTGCGGTAAGGCCAGATAAAACACCCGGTTTTGCGGCAGCTCATGGTCGGCTTCGAGGGCTTCGATCCGCTGGCGCAAACCGCTGAAGTCATTGTCGGGGACAGTATGAAAATGCAGCCGCTGACAGACGGCTTGGGCTTGCTCGGCCGGGATACTGGCGCGGCTAAGCTCGGCAGCCATCAGGTCGCGAAACGAGCTGTCATCAAACCGGCTCGAGCGGGAGATGGCCAGGATATGGCAGCCCTCATGCAGATGCCCCGCCTGCTGGGCCCGGGCGATCGCCGGCAAGAGCTTGCGCTTGCTGAGATCACCCGTGCCGCCGAAAATGACGAATAGGTTACGCGCAACGGCTTTGCTGCTTTCATTCATGCATTATTCTCCGGGTTGCCAGGCCTGGGACGCGAACATTGCATCCAAGGGAGTTTGCGCCAAGTGATTGTAGTAATTACTCAGGGTTTTTTGCGCCACGATCGTAATCGTTTCAATGATATGTCGCTGGTCATAGCCAGCCGCGGCGAAGGCTTGCAGATCCGCTTCGGGCACCCAGCCACGGTGCCGAATCAAGGCCAGGGTGAATTGCCGCAGGGCATCGAGCTTGGCGTCGGAAAGCGTTTGCCGGGCCCGCAGCTCACCGCGGACCGTCGGTGGCATCTGCGCCATCTGGGCAAGCACTGAGTGAGCTGCCACACAGTAAGTGCAGCCGTTCTCGGCACTCGCGGTTAGGTAGACCACCTGCTGCTCGACCGGGCTCAGCACCCCATGATCGTCCAGCGCCTGGTTCATCGCCAGATAGATTTTAAGCGCCGCCGGGGCCGTTGCTAAACCCCGGTAGAGATTGGGGATAGTACCATAATTTTGTTGGGCGGCTTCCAGATCCGATTTTACCGCATCCGGGGCCGATTCGGGGGTTTGCAGCTCGAATTGCATTGCGTGGCCTCCTAAGCTTAATGGTCAATTTTACCATTTGGTACTTTCTGGGGAATAAATTAAACGCGCTTAGCCGCAATGGAAGCCGCAAACCAAGCGCGCCCCTTCCCAGCATTGCTGCCGAATTAATCCAGACGTTGATCCTGGCGGGTAGCAAAGCGCGCAAAGCGGTCCAACGCCCCGGCAATTTTGCTTAACACAGCATCACAGCTTTGCAGCTCATGGCGCCTGGCCAGATACCGGGGATCGTTATAGGCCAGCCAAACATCGCCTGCATTATCACGCCAGATCAGGGCCTTTTGGGGCAAGTCCAGGGCCGCCGTCTGGGCGCATTGCATCAGCGGGGTACCGACCTTGGGATTGCCGAAAATGACTAATTCGGTCGGGCGCAGGCTTTGCTTGACCCGGGCGGCGCCTTGGGCATGGTCAATTCGCGCAAACACCTTCATATCCTGGGCTTTGAGCCGGTTGACCAGGCGGTCTGCTGTCGTTGCAACATCATACGCACTGTTTAGCTTCACGATTCCGCTGCCGTTCGCCGCGGCCACCGTCATAATCATCAATAGACTGAATGCCAAACTCAACAACCTTCTCGCCATGACGTCGTGTCCTCGTTTGATGGGTAGATGGCTTAAGCGGAACGCTGACTGAGCGCCTCCCAGTCCGGCGTATCCGCATGGCGACTGCGCAGCTGCAAATCGGCCTTCAAATGATCCAGAACCCGGTGCAGGGGACGAATATCCTGAGCGTTTTGCGCCAGCAAAATGCCCCCCTGAATCGTGGCCCAGACAAATTCGGCAAACGCGGTCGGCGCCACATCAAGATCAAACTCGCCCCGGGCCTGCATGGCGGCAATGCCGCGGGCGATTTTGTGTTGTATCTGCGCGAACAGACGCTCGATATCTTGCCGAATAACGGTATCGATTTCCGACAGTTCGGCGGCCATCGAACCGAGCGGGCACCCCTTCTCGCAGCCATTGCGGGTGACCCGCGCCACGATCTGATCCAGCCAGGTCTCAAAGCCCGCCAAGGTATCCAACTGCGCCATGGATTCGCTCAGATCATCCTGAATCCATTGATAGTGCAATTGGAGGGTTTCCCGAACCAAGGCATGCTTGTTCTTGAAATACCGGTAAAACTGACCTTTGCCGGTCTGGGATGCCGCTAAAATGGCATCCACGCAGGTGGCGTTTACGCCCTGGCGATGAAACAGCTCGGCCGCCGTTTGCAGAATCCGCAGCCGGGTTTGCTCGCCTTTAGTCATCTCGGTTTGCATGAGATTCTCACATCACATTACTAAATAGTACAACCAAAACGCAATCGTTCTGGCGCCGGTCAACGCATGCAATGGCATCGGTTGCTCGGCCACCTGGATTGCTGAACCCTAGTTAGCGTTATGCTACACGAAGCGCGTTTTTTCAACCTATCACAGTAGGGGGAATTCGATTCGCTTTCAGCATCAGCGATCAACAGGACTCGGGACGAGCTGAACTTCAACTCAGCAAAAGGTACTAAATGGTATAGTTGATAGCCTATGCTTGTTTGTCGGCATTGCTTGGCAGGCGTTGAGGCAAACGCCTGCCAAGGGGTTTCCAGCAGCGCTGCAAGCCAAGCAGCGCCTGGGATTCGATTGAATCACCCTGTTCGGGAGCTATCTCAGGTTTGATCAATCGCAAATTAACCCTTGCATTTTGCTGTTGGCACCAGTTAGTCTATTATTAACCTAACAAAACGCTCAACTTTAGCTGACAACGCTTCAGTTTTTCTCAGTGTTTGACCTGACGTGATCCGCACGTCGTTTTTTCAACTCGCATCAGGAGAGTATCGACCATGACCTTACGTCCCAATGCCCCTCAAATTGCCGTTGGCTTATTGACAGGTACCATTTCTCTGGCAGGCTGCGCCAGTCCCAACAGCATGGACAATGCCGGTATGAGCGAGGTCAAACCGGCCAGCCAAACCCAGCACAGTGAAGGTTCCTGTGGTGAGGGCCGCTGCGGCAGCAATGCGAAATCCAACCAGGAAGCCAGTTGCGGCGAGGGCAAATGCGGTAGCGGCGAAGCTAAAGAGAAAACCAAGGAAGCCAGCTGCGGTGAAGGTAAATGCGGCAGCGGCGGCAAGGACACCGAGGCCAAATGCGGCGAAGGCAAATGCGGCGCCTAACGGGTGCAGAATTTGACATTTGAAAAAAAGGGGGCGTCGGTTAGTGCCGACGCCGCTCTTATGCCTGTTTGCCTTTGTAGCACAAGGGATAGCCATCATGATCGCTACCATTCAAGCCCTCCATAGCCAACTGGCTCAGTTAAAATTTCTGGATTTTCTCGCGCCCCTGGCGCTGCGCTTGTATCTGGCGCCGGTATTCTGGGTGGCCGGGATGAATAAGCTTTTGCATTTCGAGTCCACCGTTGCCTGGTTCGGCAATCCCGACTGGGGTCTGGGGTTGCCCCTGCCGGCTGTGCTGGCGGGCCTGGCTACCGCAGCGGAGCTGGGTGGCGCAGTGTTGTTACTGGTCGGTTTCGCGGTCCGCTGGATTACGATTCCTCTGCTTGTCACCATGCTCGTCGCCATGACGCTGGTGCATTGGGACAATGGCTGGCAGGCCATCGCCGATCCACAATCGCCGTTTGCCTCAGAGACGCTCGGGCCGCTGGCCTTCGAGACCGACGCCGCGGCAGCCGCCCTGGAACGCAAGGAGCAAGCGGTCAGTATTCTCAAAGAGTACGGGCATTACGATTGGCTGACCAATCAGGGTAGCTTTGTGGTCTCCAACAATGGGGTCGAATGGGCTGTGACCTATGCCGTGATGCTGTTGGCGCTGCTGTTTTTGGGCGCAGGGCGCTGGTTCAGTATCGACCATTGGCTGGCACGTCGCTATGCACTCTAGAGACACTGGAGGCATCGCCTAATGCATAGCCTAAAGACTTCATTACATGGCGCCGGCCTCGGCCTGCGGCGCGATTTTCTATGGCAAGTGGATGAGTCTGCGGCAGCAGCCGTCGATTTTTTCGAGGTCGCCCCGGAAAACTGGCTGGAAGTCGGCGGCAAACTCGGCCGGCGCTTGCGGGAGTTGACCGCCAAGTATCCTTTCACCACCCATGGCCTGTCATTGTCCATTGGTGCGCCGGCGGCGCTGGATGTCGATTTCGTCCGCCGCATCAAGCAATTTCTGGATGCCCATGGCATTACCCATTATTCCGAACATTTGAGCTATTGCTCCGACGGGGGGCATCTGTATGACCTCCTGCCGATTCCCTTCACCACAGAGGCCGTACATTGGGTCGCGGCACGGGTCCGGCAGGTCCAGGACATTCTCGAACGGCCCCTGATCCTGGAAAATGTCTCTTATTATGCCGCCCCGGGACAGGAATTGACCGAAATCGAGTTTATCAATGCAGTCCTGGCCGAGTCCGGGGCGCAGCTCCTGCTGGATGTCAACAATGTCTATGTCAATTCGGTGAATCACGGCTACGATCCGCACCATTTCCTCGCGCAATTGCCCGCTGACCGCATCGCCTACGGCCATATCGCCGGACATTTCCGCGAAACCGA
Source organism: uncultured Ectothiorhodospiraceae bacterium (assembly GCA_964345605.1). Lineage (GTDB taxonomy): Bacteria > Pseudomonadota > Gammaproteobacteria > CAYFSA01 > CAYFSA01 > CAYFSA01. Next base: position 2,787 of record CAYFSA010000088.1, on the reverse strand, counting down.
GGATTTCATCATCGACTCGCATGGCGCTAATGTTATCGATCCGGTCTGGTCCCTGCTTGCCACTGCCTATGCGCAGTTAGGCGTTTTCCCGACTTTGCTCGAGCGGGATTTCAATATTCCGCCTCTGCCCGAATTGCTCGGCGAGGTTCAGTCTATTCGGGACTACCAGCGACCTAATCAGGAGGTGCGGCATGTCATCAGCAGTTGAAACGCCGAGCTTTCGCCAGACCCAGACGACATTCACGCAGTGGCTCCGGGATCCCGAGAGGCCACCCCCGGCGGATGTACCCCGTGAACGTTTGGCCACCTATGCCGAATTGGTTCATAACAATATCCGTGGCTTTCTGGAAAGCAGCCTGCCGATTTTGCGGGCACGCACCGACCCGGCAGTCTGGGATTATTGGGTCAAACGGTTCATCGCGGACCATCCCTGTCAATCACCCCTGTTCCGGGATATTCCCCTGGCCTTCGTGGAGTTCATGAGCAATGGGGCACTGGTGGCGCCGGCAGAGCTGCCTTTTGCCGTCGAACTAGCGCATTACGAATGGACCGAAATCGCATTGTTCCTGGCAGCCGATTCGCCGCCGCCACCGTTTGCTCCGAACGGCGACCTCATGGCCCAGCCGCTGGTACTCAATCCGATGCTCTGGCTGCTTGCCTATCAATACCCTGTGCAGCGCATCAGCGCCCGGCCGCAGCCCGAAGATACGATAACGGGCCCCTATTTCTTGCTGCGCTACCGGGATCGCCAGGACGAAGTACGCACCTTTGAGATCGACCGGCTCATGGCACGGCTGGTACAGGTATTGCTGGAGCAGCCCCAGCTTGCTGGTGATGCCCTGGCTCGGCAATTGGCGGCAGAAATGCAGCAGGCAGCACCACGCGAGCTGGCAGGCGAAGTGGCTCAACGACTCGAGCAGCTCCAGCGCGAAGGTGTTGTCCTCGGGGCACTTATTCAGGAATAATCCCCTTGAATACTCAAGTATTTAAGGAAATTCTGGAATGTCCAACAACTTATTCCGGTTCGATCGGCTGGCGCGGCTTACCGGGGGTGTTATTTTAGTACTGACCAGTGCCAGTGGTTTAAGTCTGCAGGCCATGGCCGGGGTAATGCTGGTAGTCTCCGGGGCCGCCGGGCATTGCCCGTTTTATGCCTTGCTCGGTATCAACCGACGTCTGCGCAGCACCAATCGAGTTTTAGCCAACCTGCCTGCCCACAATCCCGAACCTGTGTTCATGTTTGCCAGCCATGGACCGGTGGTGTTTCGCAACGCGGCCGCCACTGCGAATCTGGCTGCGATCGAGAGCCTCGATAGCTTGGTTGAGCCTGCCGATCAACAACGCCTCATGGCGGGTGAGACGATCTGCGCCAAGCGCGCGCAAGCCGACATTACCTATATGATCGCGTTGAAAAAAACGCCGCCTGAACCGCTGATTATGGGGTATGGTTTCGATATCACCAAGCTTGAGGACGCCCAGCAGCAGCTTTATCAAGATGCCATCACCGATCGCCTGACGGGCTTGTATAACCGCAAGAAGCTGCTCGATGATACTCAGGAATACACTGGCCCTCAGGCATTAATCCTGATGGATTTGCGCGGCTTCGGGGAGATCAACAGTTTTTATGGTCACGATTTAGGCGATGCCTATCTGCAGGGCTTTGCCCGTTTGTTCCGCGATGGGGTCAGCGCCCGCGCATCTCTTGCCCATGCCGTGTATCGCCTGCATGCCGATGTCTTCGCGGTGCGCTACAGCATAACGGGTGACAGTGACTTGACCTGCCAGCGTGAAGCCCTGGCCCTGGCCGAGCAGCTCATGGCGCATTATCGCCAGCAGGAAATCGTGGTGGGCGAGACGATTCATCTGTTCATTGAGCTAACCGCCGGCCTGGCCCTGACGCCGCCTGCCGCCGTGAGATCTATCTCGAGGCATGCGATCATCAATCATGCGGAAACCGCCCTGCTCGAAGCCAAACGCTGCCGCCTACCATTGCTCGGCTATTTCCAGCTTGAACAGATCGAGGCCCAATACCGGCACAATCTTTACTGGTCGAAAAAAATCAAGGCCGTCCTGCACGGGCAGGATGAAGCCAGGCTCATTGCGCATTTTCAGCCCATTCAGGCCATCGCCAGCGGGGCGATCGCCAAATATGAAGCCCTAGTACGCTTGCAGGAAGGCGAGCATCTGATTGCTCCCGGTGAATTCTTGGCCGCGGCGAAAAAGCTCGGGCTGCTCCCGGTGATCACTGAGACAATGCTCACTTTGGCTGCAGACCAGCTCCAACAAAGGGACTGCACCATTTCGGTCAACGTCAGTGCCCAGGATTTTGCCGGCGGGCAATTGCATGAAATGTTGGCACAGCATATCGAGGGCAATGGGCTCAATCCCGAACGCCTGACCCTGGAAGTGCTCGAAGACGAGGAATTCGCCGGCCATGAAGCCTATCTTGGCCGGCTCAGGCAGGCCGGCTATCAAATCGCAATCGACGATTTCGGCGCCGGCTATTCCAATTTTGCCCAAATACAGAACATAGGCCCGGATTTCGTCAAAATTGACGGCAGCCTGATCAAGGATTTGGCCACCAGTGACCGCAACTTACCTGTAATTCGCTCCCTGGTTGCCTATGCCGCCAGCATGGGGGCTAAGACCATTGCCGAATTCGTCAGCAGTGAAGCCATTTATTACCAGCTGCAAAGTCTCGGGGTCGATTATGCGCAAGGCTATTATGTCGGCAAGCCCGGTAGGGTATGCATCGCGTACCAAACGGCTACCGGGCTTTCACCGGGT
>CAYFSA010000087.1:0-12443 GCA_964345605.1 uncultured Ectothiorhodospiraceae bacterium | reverse complement strand
TGGAGCGCAGGCCACCGAGGATATCTTGCAGGGTCTCGGCCACATTGCCGCGATAGGGGATCTTGACGGTTTTGCCTTCACTGGCGCGATACTCGGCCACCCCGCCCTGGTGTTTGTGCATGGCCGTGTCACTGCTCATGCCATAGAATTGCAAAAACTGCTGACCGTCTTCGTCGACAATGGGTTGCTCGGCCTGATCATGACCGGCGAACATGCCGCCGAGCATAACGAAATCCGCGCCGCCAGCAAACGCCTTGGCAACATCGCCGGGCACGGCGCAGCCGCCGTCGCTGCAAATCAGCCCGCCAAGGCCATGGGCGGCATCGGCGCATTCGATAATGGCCGAGAGCTGGGGATAACCGACGCCGGTCATATTCCGCGTGGTGCATACACTCCCCGGCCCGATACCGACCTTGACCACATCTGCGCCGGCCAAAATCAGCTCTTCGACCATTTCCCCTGTGACGACATTACCCGCCATGATGGCAATGTGATCGCCGACTTGATCACGCATGCGCTTGACGTAATCGACAAAGGCTTGCGCGTAGCCATTGGCCACGTCGATGCAAATCTTGTCGATACCGAGCCCCTGGGCTTGCAGATCGGTCCCGAGAAAACGCTCGAACTTGGTTTGATCGGCTTGGGCCAGACCAATGCTGTACCAGACATTGGCATTGCCATACTGGCGATAAAACGCTAACAACTCATCCAGCGGATAATGTTTGTGCAGGGCGACCGTTAGCCCATTGCCAGCGTGTCTGAAGGCTTCGGCCATGGCGAGGGTACCGACGCCGTCCATGTTGGCCGCGATGACGGGAACCCCGTTAAACTGCCCCGCCGCCCAGCGATATTTGTACTCCCGTCGAATATCGACTTCCTTGCGGCTATCCAGGGTCGAGCGTTTGGGGCGGATCAGAACATCACTGAAATCCAGTTTGATATCTTGTTCAATGCGCATGCGAAAGCCTCAGTTCTTCGTCCAGATGCGGGTGTTGAGATTGAGATCATCGACGATGCCGAGGGCGAACTGCAGATCGTCGAGATATTGCCGGGCGAGGCGGATATCCTTGACGGACTTGAACAGACGCGGCTCGAAGCGGTTTTGGTTACTGGCGATCCCCAGATTCACTTCGCCGCGAATAAAGCTGAGGTAAATCCGTTCATTGGCTTTGTTTTTGAAATCCAGAATACGTTGCATCAGGGCGGGAGAGAGAATGTAGCGGGCCTCCACCTGATCGCTGGCATAAACCGCAAAATGGCGCTCGAACTCGGGATTTTCCAGCTTGATCAGCTCGCCGTGTGAGCCGAACAGCGATTGCAAAGATTGGCCGAAACGACCGAACAGCCGCTCGGCGGTATCCGGCAGCACAAAGGTCGTGCCGCTGAAATGCTTATTGAAATCGGCAATGAAAAACAGGCCCTTGAAAATCGTGTGCCAGCGGGTCTTGATGTTGCCCTTGCTGTCGGTGTGGCGGGATTTGTATTCGGCATGAATTTCGGAAAACTCGATCGCCGTGTCGCCGACCCGGCCCTGCACCTTATCTTCACCCCGGTAGCGGTCGCAGTCACGCTTGAACAGCCCGCTGGCCTCGAAACGCGCCTGACTGATCCGCCCCGCCGGATAATATTCCAGGTCCGGACTGACAAACTGGGCAATCGGTCGAATGATCGTGTGCTTGAAATCCTCGCCGAAGCGTTGGGTCATCAAGCTGAACGCGATGGGCGCAATGATGATGGCCCCAAATACAGGCAGGATCATCCAAAATATATCCCCGCTATTGGCAGCGACCCATACCTCGATAATGATCACAATGGCAAGCAGCACGCCGCCCGCCAGCAGAACTTGTTTGGCCAGTTTCCGGCGGCGCTCATCCAGCGTCTCGAGCTCAGGTAATAGCTCGCTGCGAAAGAATTGCTCGAATGTCGGGGTCGCGGGAGCAGCCATCGCTTTAAGCCAACATGTATTCAGGCATTGAACAGCTTACCGACTTCGACATTCCGGCGCTCTTGCGCGGCGGCCTCAAACAAGCGTTTGGGGCGATACCCCAGCAAATTGGCGAGGATATTGGTCGGCAGCATTTCCACGGCATTGTTGTAGTCGGTGACGGCCGCGTTGAAGGCCCGCCGTGAGGCACTGAGTTGTTCTTCGACTTCGTTGAGCGAACGTTGTAAATGCAGGAAATTCTCATTGGCTTTGAGATCCGGATAAGCCTCGACGGCGACCTGGATACGTCCCAGTGCCGCGCTGATCTGGTTATTCAGTTCGACCGCCTCGTCCGCTGAAACATTGCCGGCGGCGGCCTGATTGCGCAAAGCGGTCACTTTTTCCAGGGTTTCTTGCTCATGCGTCGCATACTGCTTGACCGTGGCCACCAGGTTGGGAATCAGGTCGTAGCGTTTCTTGCACATGGCATCGATGGCTGCAAAAGCCTGGTCGGCCGCGTTTTTCCGGGCGACCAGCAGGTTGTACATCAGAAAGAATAACAGCGCGGCTACGCCGACGATAATTAGCACAATGATGAATGTTTGCATGGGCTTGGCTCGGGTCCGGGTAAATGCTCAAGGATGTGTATTATTGATGCTGCGCCTGCCAAAAGTCCAAGGGCTTGCGCTGTTGGCGCAAATCGCGGGCCAAGGCCAGCGCAGCCGCGGGCGGCAACGGCCGGGCAAACCAATAACCCTGCGCCAGGGTTATCCCCAAACTGGCAGCAAAATCGCGTTGTTCGTTATTTTCGATGCCCTCAACAACCGTGTTCGCCCCCAACGCCTGGCTCATTTGCGCAATCGAAGCAAATAACCGCCGCGCTTTGGGATCGTGCTCGACCTGGGCAACCAGGGCACGGTCAATCTTCAGCCAGTCGAAATCCAGGGTATTGAGCCGTCTGAAGGCCGCTGTGCCGGCGCCGAAATCGTCGATAGCAATCCCCAGGCCGACCTGGCGAAAGGCCTCGATAATGCGCCAAATCTCGGTTTCTTCTTCCTCGATGGCTGTCTCGGTGATCTCCAGTTTCAGCGCGGCCGGGCTAACCCCAGCGTCCTGAATGATGCCCGCAAAAGACTCCACCACCTCGAATTCCAATAACTGCACCGGGCTGACATTGACGGAGATGAATAAAGGCTGCTGGGCCGTGGCGAGCAATTGCGGCACAAATGCACAGGCCGTACGCAACACAAAGCGGCCGATTTCGATGATGGTACCGTTTTCCTCGGCCAGCGGCACAAACTGAGCCGGGGAAATAGCGCCATGCTCAGGGCTGTGCCAGCGCAGCAGGGCCTCGAAACCGGCAAGCCGCCCGCTGCCCAGCTCAACGATGGGCTGATAATACAACTGCAATTCATTTAAGAAGTTAGCACTGCTCATGGCGGTTTCCAGCTGCACGATACGCGCGGCCTGCCGCCGGCTTTCCGGATGGAAGAAGCTGATACGCGAATTGACCGAAGCCCGTGCATTCCCCAAGGCGATATCGGCCTTGTCCAGGGCCTTGGCCAGGCTGTCCGCCGGCCCATAAGCCGCCACGCCGATGCGCACCCGCAAGCGCACCTGATGCTCGCTCAACTCGACCGGGCTGCGAAAGGCCTCGTTGACCTGCGCGGCGAGTGCTTTGGCAGCCTCGGCATCGATACAGGAATACAGGCCCAGCAGGGAAAAACCGCGGGTGCGCACGACAGTGCCGCCAACTGGCTGGAGCAGCGCCTGGAGGATATGCCCGGCCCGGCGCAACGCTTGATCGATAAGGTCGGTTTCCAGGATGGACGACAGGCGCCGCACATTCTCGATCGACAGGGCGATAACATGGTCTTGACCATGCGGTTGCGGCCGCTCGGGTAACACGGCCCCCAACGCGGCCACCTTAGGCAGCTGGGTCACCGGATCGAAATACAGCAGATCGCGCAGCTTCTGCTCGGCGCGTTCCCGCCGCTCGACCTCCTCGCGCAGCCGGTCATTTTCCTGATTCAGGCGCTGCGCGGCTTCGCGCTGCAGCATGTGGCGCACCAGCAGGAACAGCAGTGTCACGGCGATGACGGTGGTCACGCTCAGGGTGCCGATCATGTTGTAGCGAATGCGGTCAATGAAGCCCGTCAGGGCCAGATGGGGAACCGCCAGCACGATGCGGTATTGCGACGCCAACAGTGGTTCGCTCACCACGGCATATTCCCGCTCGCGATGCCAGGCATAGTGTATCGCTGGCGCGTCAGCGAGCGTCTGGGCCTCAATGCCAAGCGTGGACAGTAGCGTCTGACCGATCACCGCCGTGTCATTGGAGACGAGGATTTTCCCTTGTTGATCAATCAGGCAAACATGTGTATCGGGCAAGGTTAGGGCGGTTTCAATACTGGCGATCAAATCATCAAGCTGCAGGCCGACGCCGGTCACGCCCAACACCTCATTGTCTGCTCTGATGACGGCATTGACGAACAGAAACGTGCCATTGAGCTCGTTGTTATGGTCCAGATTAAAGCTGATAGGGCGATCGCTGTTGATGGCCTCGAAAAACCAACTGTCGTCAGGGTCGTCCGGGGAAACCACCTCCAGGCGTTGGTGGCCCTCGCGCCAGTAATCATACGTCTGACGGCTGACCAAGAACGTCGTAAAGTAGCCTAGGTCCTGTTTGATGGTATCGAGCGTTTGCAAGGCATACCGGGCAAGCGTTTGGTCCTGCTCATGACCTTGGAGCCAAGCAATGAACACGGGATCGTGGGCCATGGCCCGCGATATCTCCAAGGCTTGGCCGGCTTGTATCTTCAGATTCGCGCCGACCCGGCTGACATAATTACGCAGATAATCCGGCTTGATTTGCGTGTTATACGCGTCATGGGTATGGCTGAAGTTGAGAAAACCGCTGATGGCGATACTCGCTGCCAGAATGACCATGACCGGCACGATAATCAGTGTCGAAATGCGCATCTTCAAGTCGATCATCGCGCGCTTGGGCGTTCACCACAACGGGCACTGCGCTTGGTGGGAATAGCTACGGGTTGTCGTGGGTGCATGCTTACCAGCCAGCCGAGTATCCAGCATTCAAACGCGACAGGATAGGAGAGAAATGTTAAAATGACGTTTTATTTTACGCGAAACCCACGAAAAAAGGTTACCAGGGCGGCTTGCTGCCCGCTTAGTCCTGATGGCGTCGGCACAACCCAAGGTACTTATTGAGCCGTTTGCGCTGCAGCAGAGCGAGCGCCCCAGGCACTCAACGCCTGCAGTACTGCGTTTGGAAACCAAGCACAGGAGCCCATCGATGATGCCCCCCGTCACTGCCATAGCTCCAAACAACCGGTGCGCGGCATTGCCATCGCATCTCGCCTTGCGCATCCCCACTGCACTGGGGCTCGATGACGAACGCCTGTTTGCCATTTGTCAGGCTAACCCCGAACTGCGCATCGAACGCAACGCCCATGGAGACCTGGAGATCATGCCACCGACCGGAGCTGAGACCGGCGCCAGGAATGCCGAATTGATTCTTGAATTCGGACTGTGGGCGCGGCAAGACGGTCGCGGTCGAGTCTTCGATTCCTCAACCGGCTTTTTGCTGCCCAATGGAGCGATGCGTTCCCCCGATGTTGCCTGGGTCCAACATGATCGCCTCGCGGCGGTGAGTCCCGCACAAAAACGCCAGTTTTTACCGCTGGCGCCCGATGTGGTGATCGAACTGGCCTCGCCTAGCGATGCACCTGAATCGCTATTCGAGAAGATGCGCGAATGGCGTGATAACGGCACCTCGCTCGGTTGGCTCATCCTCCCCGAGCAACGTCAGGTCTGGTGTTATCCGGCGGATACCGCGCCGATCCTGTTGGAGCAGCCCAATGTCCTGAGCAATGAGGAACTCTTACCCGGCTTGGCCATACCATTGGCCGAGATTTGGGTGCCGAGATTGTAGACCGATGCCTGCCCGAGCCATGGGGGCTCGGGCAGCCTGGCGGGTTACATGACGCTGCCGAAACCCTTATCGGTGGCGATATGCGGTGTCTCGAGCCCCTCATCGCCTGGCTCACGCAAAGTAAAGATGTCTATGCGTTTTTCAATAACGATGCGAACGCGCATGCCGTCAGCAATGCCAAGACATTGCAGCGGTTGGTTACGAAGCGAAGTAGCTAGGCGTTCAGCCCTTGCATTTGCTCACCCTAGTCGTTGCGGTCTTCCACCTTGGGTTCACGTTCTGGCGGCAGCATCTGCGTATGCAAGCGCATGGGTGATTCAAAGGGTATCCCCCGCCATTGGGGCACACCATTGGAGCCCTCTATCAAGATCCAGGTTCGCCCGCTGTCGCTCTCGAGCAGCAGACTCGCATTCCGCGACTCACCTTCAGCCAGCACTTTGACCGAAACAACCGCATAACCTGCCCCTACTGTCATCGCAGCAGTGAGACCGGCAAGGAACATCAAGGTTTTCAGCATATTCATTCGCTTGCCTCCTTGTCCTATTCACAGCAACCGAAACCACACCCGTGGCTGATCAAACCCAAACTCACCAACCCTAGACAATCGTCTCGGAGCCGTGCGTGATCCAGTTCGCGTGGTAAGACTCAATCAACTTAAAACGTAGACTGGGCATGGTTTCTAACCGTTCCCGGAACAATTCAACTGGCGCTGGTTGACTTCGCAAAACAGCAATGCTTCACTAAAAACGACGGTGCCTGTAAGGGCTTAATCGGGAATTCGGTGCGTGTTTGGGGTCTATGAACCCCGCGCAAAGCCGAAGCTGTCCCCGCAACTGTAAGCGATGAAGCGTGCTCATCTGCCACTGGAAGCCCGGCCTCTCAAGCCGCTTTCGGGAAGGCGAGCCGCGCCGTGCTCGCGAGCCAGGAGACCTGCCGTCGAACGTGCCATTCATTAATCCGGCCGGGGTGTGCCGGGGAGTCAAGACTATGCCCAAAAACCTACCTGACGCTACCGCGTCAACCTATCCTTTTGCGCCTGAGAACCGGAACGAGTCCAGTCATGCTGACCCCGTCGCCTGTGTCGGGGGGCCGTGGGATGACCCAGGCTGGCTGCTAGAGAATTATTTTCGCGGTCACCATTGGACGGCAGACAGTGCCGCTACGCTGATGCTCAGTTGGCTCAGCATCCTACCGCAAGAGATCGCACCGCCGAGCGCGGCCCGCTCCTTGTTGAAACGCTTCACGCCGAAAACCGAGTCGAGGTTACCAAGCCATAAACGCGATTTGCTGGACATGTTGGCATTTGTGGCCAATCATCAACGCCAGCCCAATTCGGCGGAAATGAATTAGCGCTCAATTGGGGTCATGGGCCGGCCGAGCTAAAGGAACGGATTCCCAAGCGATCTTTGGGAATCCGACCGTACAGTAGCGATGTTGCTGTGAAGTCGCATGCATCTGCCCTCTCGCTGCGGCGAGAGGGCATTGGATGATGGGGCCACGAAGTCAAGCGACTAGGCGGCCTTGGCTTGCTGTTCGAGCTGCTCGCTGTATTCGCCCTCGCTCGCCAGGCTGTTCAGGCAAGCCCGGAGGGCGTATTCCCGCTGAGCGAGTTGCGTGTTGCCCATATCCGAGCCCCAGCTACGCAGGGCGGGATTCTGTAAAGCCCGGGCATAGGAAAAGGTCAGTCGCCAGGGGACGTGCTGCTTGAATTGTTTGTTCATGGCATCCAGATGCTGGGTCGATTCGACATCGCCCTGACCGCCCGACAGGAAGACCACGCCACCCAAGGCGGGGGGCACAACCCTTTGCAGGGTTCGCACAGTGCGTTCGGCGACTTCTTCGACACCGGCCCGGTTACCGGCATCCAGGCCGGAGATCACCATCGAGGTTTTCAGGATGGTGCCCTCGAGCATCACGTTATGCCGATACAGCTCGTTAAATACCTGGCGATGGTTTGCCTCGGTCACCTGTTCGCAAGTGTCGATGCTGTGATCGCCATTGATGAGTATTTCGGGCTCGACAATCGGCACCAGGCCGTTTTCCTGGCACAGGGCCGCGTAGCGCGCCAGGGCGTGAGCGTTGGACTCGATGCATTGGCGGCTAGGCATATCCTGACCAATAGTAATGACTGCCCGCCATTTAGAGAACCGCGCCCCCATTTGGCGATACTCGGCCAGACGCTCGCGCAGACCGTCGAGCCCCTCGGTGACTTTTTCGTCGGGCGAGCCTGCCAGCGGCTTAGCCCCGGTATCCACTTTGATGCCGGGTATGATGCCGCGGCTGTTCAGCAATTCGGGGAAAGGGGTGCCATGGTCGTCGGCTTGCCGAATGGTTTCATCGTAGAGAATCACGCCACTGATGTAGTTGTCCACCTCAGGTGTGGTGAACAATAGCTGGCGGTATTTACGGCGACTTTCTTCACTGGACTCGATGCCGACCTCCTGCAGGCGTTTGGTCGCCGTACTATTAGATTCGTCGGCCGCCAAGATGCCCTTGTAGGGTGCCACCATTGCTGCAGCGGTTTGCTTGAGCTCATCTGCGTATTGCCACTGGGTATTTGCCATAGTGCCAACTCGCTTCTGGTTTGGAAAGATAAAGGCGTGGTCACGAAACATGACACATGAGACTGCATTGTCCCTTCGTTTCGATTCACTACCATCCTGGGATCGACCCGGCTCAGGTTCAACCCCTCGCGCTATAAGGATGGCGCCGCCGCGGCGAGGTCAAACCGCACCACGCGATTCCCCTTGCCCTGTCATTCAAGCTGCGTTTTACTTGGTAGGATTATGAACAAAGAATGACAGTCCGGCGCTGCGTGGCGCCCTTATCCGTTCGGTTGGAGTCGCTTATGTCCGCTTATACGATGCATGATATCCGTAATATCGCCCTGGTCGGCCAGGCTGGGGCCGGCAAAACCACCTTGGCCGAAGCCTTGTTGGCCAAGGCTGGCGCCATCGCCAAACCCGGCAGTACCGCCAAAGGCGACACGGTCGCCGATTTTGATGCCCAGGAGCAGGCCGCCGGGCATTCCTTGGATACCTCGATTTTGCATTTTAGTACAGGCGGCAATCTCATCAATCTGCTCGATACACCCGGCTATCCGGATCTGATCGGCCGGGCGATGAACGTCTTGCCGGCGATTGAGACCATGGCCCTGGTACTGGATGCCCGCAACGGGGTCGACGGGGTCGCCCAGCGCATGATGGAGGCGGCGACTCAGCAAGATCATGAGCGCCTGATTATCATGAATCATATTGACGCCCCGGAGGCGAATCCCGAGGCATTATTGGCGGAAGTGCAGGCGGTTTTCGGCAGTGAATGTCTGCCGCTGAATCTGCCGAGCCAAGACGGCTCGCAGGTGATCGATTGCTTCTTTGCCCCGCAACCGGCCGCGGTCGCCTTTTCCAGTGTCGAGGCCGCGCACGAAGCGATGGTGGATCAGGTCGTGGAAGTCGACGAGGAGCTGATGGCCGTGTATCTGGAGCAGGGCCAGAATCTCAGCCCCGAGCAGCTGCACAATCCCTTCGAGCAGGCGATGCGCGAGGGGCATTTGATCCCCGTGTGCTTTGTGTCCGCGCAAACCGGTGCCGGGGTCGATGCCTTGCTGGAGATTTTCGCGCGGCTGATGCCTGATCCCAGCGAAGGCAATCCGCCGCGTTTTTTGAAAGGCGAGGGCGGCGACATCCAGCCGGTGGACGTCTCGCCGAATCCGGATGCTCACGCCATCGGTCATGTCTTCAAGACCCTGAACGATCCTTACCGCGGCAAACTGTCAGCGATCCGCCTGCATCAGGGCCGCATGACCCCCCAGAGTCAGCTCTTTATCGGCGATGCCCGCAAGGCCTTCAAGCCCGGCCATTTGTATCGCCTGCAGGGCAAGGAAACTGTTGATATCGACGCCGCAGTACCGGGCGAGATTTTCGCTGTAGCCAAGGTCGATGACCTGCATTTCGATGCCATCGTCCATGACTCCCACGACGAGGACCATTATCATTTCCAATCCATGGTCTGCCCCGCGCCGGTACATGGCTTGGCCATTCATCCGCTCAAGCAGAGCGATGAGCAAAAGCTCGCGGACGCCCTGAATGCCCTGCGTGACGAGGATCCCTGCTTAGGCATCGAGCGCGGCCGCGACCAAACGGTGCTGCGGGGACTCGGACAGATGCATTTGGATGTCGTGATCGAGCGCCTGAAAAACCGCTATAACGTCGCGGTGGAGACCTCCGCGCCGACCGTGGCTTATCGCGAAACCATCACGCAGCAAGCCGAGGGCCATTATCGGCATAAGAAGCAGACCGGCGGGGCCGGCCAGTTCGGCGAGGTCTATCTGCGTATCGAACCGCTAGAACGGGGCGCGGGCTTCGAGTTCGCCAGCGAGGTAGTCGGCGGGGCCATCCCGGGGCAGTTCATTCCGTCGGTGGAAAAAGGCGTACACGAGGCCATGGCAGAAGGTGTAGTGGCTGGCTATCCGCTGCAGGATGTGCGCGTGGTGGTCTACGACGGCAAAACCCACCCAGTGGACGGTAAGGAGGTTGCCTTTATCAGTGCCGGCAAGCATGCCATGCAGGCAGCCGTACAGGCCGCCGAGCCGGTGGTGCTCGAGCCGCTGGTCAGTGTCGAGGTGACCTGCAGCGCCGAGCAGCTCGGCGATATCACCGGGGATTTGTCCAGCCGCCGGGGACGGATCAGCGGTACCGAACATCTGGCCAATGACAATGTTAAGGTCTCAGCGTTGGTACCACTTGCTGAGATCGGTCATTACGAGGCCAAGCTGAAGTCAATGACCGGTGGTAGTGGGCGCTTCACCCTGAGCTACAGCCATTACGAGGCCGTGCCGGCACAAGTACAGAAATCCCTAGCGGCTGCATTCGCCAACAAGCAAGTGGCATAATGGCCGATCTATGAAGTCTTCACACTCTCCTCATTGATAAAGGGTTCCTGCCGGGGCGGCCGCCTCGGCGGGCTATTTGTGCGGGCGATGAGCGTGACCCGGCAAGTACCAGAACCAGGATTCGGAAATCATCCATTATGCTACAGATTTACAATAGCCTGACTCGCCGCAAAGAGCCCTTTCAGCCGCTTGAGCCCAAGCATGTGCGCATGTATGTCTGCGGTATGACGGTCTATGACTACTGCCATCTGGGGCATGCGCGGGTACTGGTGGTGTTCGACACGGTCTACCGCTATTTGCGGCAGCTCGGTTATCGGGTGACCTATGTGCGCAATATCACGGACGTGGATGACAAGATCATCGCCCGGGCGCAGGCAAACGGCGAGTCCACAGCGGACTTGACGGCGCGCTTCATTGCGGCCATGCATGAGGACGCCACCGCCCTGGGCGTTCTGCCGCCGACCCATGAGCCGCGGGCGACCGAGCATATTCCGGCCATCCAGGGCATGGTGAATACCTTGATGGCCAAGGGGCATGCTTATCCGGCGGATAACGGTGACATTTATTATTCTGTAGCAAGCTTTCCGGCTTATGGTCGGCTGTCGGGCAAGAAGCCAGACGAGCTGCGGGCCGGGGCGCGCATCGAGGTCGATGAGGCCAAGCGCGATCCTCTGGATTTCACCTTATGGAAAGCCGCTAAGCCCGAGGAGCCCGCCTGGCAGACGCCTTGGGGCGAGACTGGCCGACCGGGTTGGCATATTGAATGCTCAGCCATGGCCACCGAGCTGCTGGGCGCCCATTTTGATATTCATGGCGGTGGTCAGGATTTGCAGTTTCCCCACCATGAGAATGAAATCGCCCAAAGCGAGGCCTGCACCGGCGAGCCGTTTGTCAATTATTGGATGCATAACGGCTTCGTCCGGGTTAACGAAGAGAAAATGTCCAAATCCCTGGGCAATTTCTTCACCGTGCGCGAGATTCTGCAGCATTACCGGCCCGAGGAGGTCCGCTACTTTATCCTGACCAGCCATTACCGCAGCCCGCTGAATTTCTCCGATCAGCAGCTGACCGAGGCGCGCGCGGCCCTGACGCGCTTGTACACGGCCTTGCGGGGACTGCCTGAAGCTTCTGGGGAGGCCACTGAGGTCAGCGCACCCTATCGGGAGCGCTTTCACACGGCCATGCAGGATGACTTCAATACCCCCGAAGCCCTGGCGGTCCTGTTCGACCTTGCCCATGCCCTCAACAAGGCACGGGCCGACCAGGCCGCAAGCGTGGCCGAATTGGCCATGACGCTGCGCGAGTTAGGCGAGGGACTGGGCCTGCTGACGGATGCGCCGGAACGCTATCTCAAAGGCGGTGGTTCGGCTGCTGGTGAAAACGACACAGCCCGCATCGACAAACGGGTGGCCGAGCGGCAGGCCGCCCGTAAGGCCCGCGATTTCGCCACCGCTGATCGCATCCGCGATGAATTGCTAGCTGAAGGCATTGTGCTGGAAGACGGCCCGGCGGGAACGACCTGGCGGCGGACGGGCTGACTCACAATAGCTTGCTGAATTCGTCGTGAGTCAGACCCTGCATCCTTGATGATATTGGCCATGGTGATCGCATTAACGGGATTGTGTCTTGGAATCGTGCCGCGGTCGGTTGAAACCGACCCTACCCGGTGCCTG
>CAYFSA010000086.1:0-12558 GCA_964345605.1 uncultured Ectothiorhodospiraceae bacterium | reverse complement strand
AACCGTACGGTTACGATTGATCTGGCGCGCGGCGAGCGCATGGAACTGTGGCTGGCATCCTACCGCTACGTGTTGCAGCTGGCAAAATCCAGCCTGCAGCTGATCGATGCAAAAGGTAAAATGCACTTGGTGTTTGCAGGAACCTCGACTGTGGGAAGGCGGGGCAATAATGACCTGGTCACGGAAAGAGACATGGGTGACATCTCGCGTGAACACCTGATTATCGATTGGGAGGGCGGCGAGTCAGTGCGCTTAACGGACCTCTCCAGTCTTGGCACGTTTGTGCCGCCTGATAAGCTGGTTTCCTGAAGCGCCGCCCGTCTCCTCAAAAGGCAGCCAAGCGCTGCTTTGTGAGCATGGCTGTTGATTGGCGCCGGCAATGAGGCAAATCGAGAGGCTTGCCAGCTCATCAATCCAGCGTCGGCTGTCCAACCCGATTCGCTGCTTCGGCGGAAATCGGCAGCATCTCCAGGCCGCTGGTATGCCAGACCAGGATGTCGTAATAGGCGCGGATGTTTTGCACGTAATGCAGCGCCTGGTAGCCGCGTGCATAGCCATACTTGAGCTGCGAATACCATTTGCGGCGCTCGAGCAAAGGCAGGTTCTGTTTGATATTGACCCAGCGATGTGGATTCAGACCCTGCTGTTCGGTCAATTTCATGGCATCGAGCAAATGGCCATGGCCCATGTTATACGCGACTAACGCAAACCAGGTACAGTCAGGTTCGCTGACGGCTTCAGGGATCCGGCGTTTGATGCGGGCCAAGTAGCGCGCGCCGCCAAAAATGCTTTGCTTGGGATCGAGGCGGTTGTTCACCCCGACTTCAGTCGCGGTGTCGTTGGTCAGCATCATCAAACCGCGGACGCCGGTGGGTGACACCGCATCCACGCGCCAATGCGATTCCTGATAACTGACCGCTGCCAACAAGCGCCAATCGAAATCGTGTTTGGCGGCTGCTTGCTCGAACCACGCCTGGTACTGTGGCAGGCGTTGTTCCGCATGCCGCAAGAGGCGCCGGGTGCCTACATAATTGATCTCTTCCAGATGACCGTAATAGCGCTCCTGCAAATGCCGCAGGGTGCCATTGGCCTGAATTTTCTTGAAGAAGGCGGTAACCGCCGCTATCAGGCTCGCATCTGCTTGGCGGGCCAGGGCCCAGGCCAGCTTCTGCGGTTCACTCAAATCAAAACCAACCCGCAGCTCCGGGAAATAACGACGGTACAATGCCACTTTATGCGAATTGGCGATCGTATAGGCAATCTCATGCTCATAGGTCAGAAACAACAGCTCATCGCTGCTCAGGTCGGCATGCGCGGTCCATTCCAGTTCGGGATGCGCCGTGGCCAGCTCGGCCAAATGCTCGGCATGACTGGAGCCGGCCGATACCGCGATCTCTTGGCCGTATAAATCACTGATCTTATCGGGATGGTCAGCATCGCCCTTGCGATAGACCACTTGCTCGGCAATCGTTTGATAGCTGGGCGCGAACCGCAACTGCTGGCGCCGTTGGGCGGTCACCGTAATCCCGGCGGCGGCTACATCACCAATCCCTTGGGCAACAGCGCGCAATACCGTGCGCCGGGAAGGCAGGGTCACCATTTGCAGCGCCACGCCGAGCTCGTCGGCTAACAATTTGGCCAATTCGTATTCCAAACCGGCCGGTCCCGACGGTCCCGCATAAAACGTCGTCGGGCCGTTGCATGTCAGTACCTGCAGGGTGCCTCGCTGGCGAATACGCGCGAGCTGATCGGCCGGCTGTTGCTGCTGTGATGGGGCGGCAGCCAAGGTCTGTGCCGCGATCATCAGCATGGGCAGCAGCCATTTCGCGCTTAACAGCGGTTGTGTGTGGAACGGTAATGACAAATGGGTTTCATCTTATCCGAGCAGATGCGTTACACTATACAGGATGAGCCATCGGGTTGGATTCGAGAATCAGCAAGCAATCGTGCTGCTCATCATAATGCGAGTCGTTCGGAGAGGTGGCTGAGTGGTCGAAAGCACCGCACTCGAAATGCGGCATACCTTCGGGTATCGAGGGTTCGAATCCCTCCCTCTCCGCCATTCACCGCTCGCCTTCAGTGCGAGCGTAGAATCACGCTTCGGTGTTGGTCACCTTGCCGAGTATAGCGTTTAACCAGTCCTGTTAGGTGCGACTTCAGTCGCACTATAAAAAGCACGGTGTCTGCCGTGAATCGCTGCCATCAAAGTAGCTGCCTATATGGCTTTGACCAAGGCGGTGACGAGTTCCCCCAGCCGTTTCAAAGCGCGCTCGAGTCGGGTATCCCAGGGTTGGGCGCAGTTCAAACGCAGGCATGGCCGAAATTTTTGGGCGGGCGAGAACATGGGACCTGGCGCGATACTGATACCCTCAGCCAGCGCTTGGCGATACAATGTGAGGGCGTCAACTCCCGCCGGTAACTCCAGCCAGAGCACGAAACCGCCCTGCGGCCGGGTTTGCCGGGTTCCAGCCGGGAAATGGCGGGTCACTGCCCGGCCTACGCGGTCGACTGCCTGGGCATAATCCGACCGGGCTCGGCGCAGATAACGATCGTAGCCGCCGCGTTCCAGAAAATCGCTGACTGCATAACCGGGCCAGGTAGGCGTGGCCGCGCTGGCAGCGTATTTGAGGTAGGCCACGCGATCCCGAAAGCGGCCGGGCGCTGTCCAGCCGATTCGCAGGCCGGGCGAAAGGGTTTTGGAGAACGAGCTGCAGTACAGCACACCGCCGTGTGCTGCAAAGGCCTTGGCGGCCCACGGCCGGCGGCCGTTAAACGCCAGATCGCCGTAGACATCGTCCTCGATCAGCGGCACGCCCCGCGCTTCCAGTAGGCTCACCAGGGCTTGTTTGCGGGCATTGCCAGCGCAATGGCCCAGGGGATTGCCGAAATTCGGCATCAGCAGGGCAGCGGCCACCGGCCACTCATCGAGTGCTAACGCCAAAGCCTGCGGCGAAATGCCTTCATCCGGGTCGGTCGGGATCTCCAACGCGCGCAATCCCTGGGTTTCGATGGCTTGCAGCAGGCCGTAAAACGTTGGCGATTCGATGGCCACCACATCGCCGGGCTCAGCCACGGCGCGCAGGCAGAGCGTCAAGGCTTCTTGAGCGCCGGCTGTGATGACGATGTCCTCGGGCAGTAGCTGGCAGCCCGCGTCTGCCATGCGCCGTGCGATCTGTTGGCGCAATACCAACGGTCCCGGCGGGAAATGATAATTAAACGCCTGGCCGGCCCAGCGCCGGGGAACGCCGGCAAAGGCCCGTTGCAGGCTGTGGGTGGGGAGGAAACTGGCGTGAGGCACTGCCGCGCCAAGGGCAACGATGCCTGGCTCGTTGGCGGCCTGCACCACCCTGAGGACCAAGGCTTGACCGGTGACCGGCGTTGGTTGACCGGTTGGCTGAGAGGCTGTCTGGCAAATCTCAGGCTGCCAGACAGGCCTCCGGACATAATAGCCCGAGCGCGGATGGGCTTCGAGCAATCCCCGATTCTCAAGCAGCTGCTCAGCAGCAACGACCGTGGAGACGCTGACCGCAAATTGGGCCGCCAGCTTGCGGACGCCAGGGAGCCGTTCGCCGCTGCTGTAAATCCCCGCTTCGATCTGTTCGGTGAGAGTGGCGGCTACCGTTTCGTAGCGAAAACGGTTGCTTGGCTCTTTGCGCGTCAACTCCTGATTCGCTGTGGAATTAACAGCCTACTCGGCCGATGCCGGGCTTGTTACGGCAATCAAAACCTCGTTGCGCCGTAAAAAACCGGGCGTGAAAGGATCATTATAATACGCGTAGATCGGTGGCGCGGTTGGGGTTAAAGCTTGGCTTGCCAGCCACGTGCGCAGACGCTGTTCCTGCTCGGCGATAAGAGCGTCATCGGCGCGGCCGCTGAAACGCACCGCGGCCATTCGCCGTGCCGGGATTTGCCTGAGTTGCACAGCGTCATTGGCCGGTTCGGGCAGATCGGCAACCTGATACTTTGCCGGCATAATGAATTGCACCCGCCATTCGCCGGAGTTGGTGGGGGTTTGGGTTACGGGTGCGGTCATGGCGATTTTCTCGTCGGGTTTGACCGCTTGCTGCTGGACGGGGGCCGTCATCGCGACATGCTCGCCACCGCGCTCCTTGGCAAAGATATAATTGGCCAAGGGGCGGAAACCGGCGCTCAGGCTGTCTTGCCGGCTGCCGCTGCGCTGAACTTCAGCCACGACCAGCGGCGGATAGTCCCGCAATTCGAAATCTCCCGCTTGCTTGACGACGGTGTAGTCTGGTTTCTCAATATTCTGCACGATCAGCACGTACATCAGCATTCCGGCAATGCCCAGGCCGGCCAGTCCACCGATTATGATCAATAAGAGTTTCATCGCTTAACCTGTCGTTGGTTACCAAAGGGTAGGGCGGGCTTTAGCCCGCCTCGCTAGGACCAATGCCGGCCCGGGTCGGATGAATTCGACCCGGTTGCCCGCTCAATCCATCAACGCTACCGCTTTCACCTGCGCGAACACGCTCTGGCCTTCCCGCAAGTTCAGGCGATCCCGCGAATGGCAGGTGATCCGGGCGAGTAAATGCACATTCGAGGCAGCCTCGGGGGCGTTGCCGATGGCGAGCTTCACCAGCAGCTGCGCGCGGTCCACAGGCTGCATGGCCTGAATGCGGGCCGGCAGAATGTTGATAATGCTGGAGGTGCCGGGCTCGTCGAGTGCCAGGCTAACATCGCGGGCATGGATACGCACGCGCACCGGGGCCTGTAACGGGCGAGTGATGCGGGCGACGGTGAGCAGCCCGCCGGGAATCGCCACTCGGGTTAAGTCATAGCGATCATCATGACTGTGTACCTGGCCCGTGATAAGGGCACTGGCCTCCTGATCCTGTGCTAGCGGCAGATCGAGCCGGGTTAGCAATTCGCTGGCCGGACCGCTGGCGCGGACTCGGCCATGTTCCATGAACACGAGGGTATCGGCAAGTCGGGCGGCCTCGTCCGGGGAGTGCGTCACATAAATTACCGGTATGGCCAGCTCATCGTGCAGTTTTTCGAGATAGGGTAATATCTCCTGTTTGCGCTGCAAGTCCAATGCGGCCAACGGCTCGTCCATCAGCAATAGGCGCGGCCGCACCGCCAGGGCGCGAGCAATGGCCACGCGTTGCCGCTCACCGCCGGACAGCTGCCGTGGCCGCCTTGCAAGCAAATGGCCGATACCCAACAGCGCAATGATATGCGCCAGGGCCGTGGCATCCATGCCAGCTTCGCTGCGGCGCCGGCCATACTGCAGATTGCCCCAGGCGCTCAGATGCGGGAACAGGCTCGCTTCCTGGAAGACATAGCCGAGTGGGCGGCGATGCGGCGGACGAAAGTGGCGCTCGGTTTGCCAGCGGTCGCCGTTGACGCTGAGAAGGCCGGTGCGGGTGCGCTGCAGCCCGGCGAGCAAACGCAGCAGCGAGGTTTTGCCCGAACCGGAATGGCCGAAGAGCACCGTCACGCCCTGGCCGGGCAGCTCGAGATCGACATCCAGGCTGAAATCCGGATAGGCGAGATGAAACCGTGCCTGAATCCGCTGTGCGGGCGGCACTGCCGGGCTGCGGGCAATCTGGACCGGGGCTTCGGCCATCAAAATTGCCTTGAGCGTGGATTAAAGGTGTACAGTGCCAATAACACCAGGAAGGCAAATATGAGCATGGTGCCGGCCAGCCAGTGCGCCTGGGCATAGTTCATGGTTTCGACATGATCGTAGATTTGCACCGACACGACCCGGGTGGCGCCGGGGATATTCCCGCCGATCATCAGAACTACGCCAAATTCGCCCACGGTATGTGCGAAACCTAAGATGGCGGCGGTCAAAAAACCGGGCCGAGCCAGGGGCACCACCACGCTGAAGAACCGATCCCAGGGGCCGGCGCGCAAGGTGGCGGCCACTTCCAGGGGGCGCTCCCCCAGGGCCTCGATGGCATTTTGGATGGGCTGCACCACGAATGGCAGGGAATAAATCACCGAGGCGATGACCAGGCCCCAAAACGTGAAGGGCAGGGTGCCGATCCCCAGCCATTGGGTGAATTGTCCGACCGGCCCATTCGGTCCCATGGCCAGCAAGAGATAAAAGCCCAGCACCGTGGGAGGCAGCACCAGCGGTAAAGCGACGAGGGCGCCCACGGGTCCCTTCCACCAGGAACGACTGCGCGCCAGCCACCAGGCGAGCGGCGTGCCGATAATAAGCAAGATCAAAGTAACGATGCTGGCCAACTGCGCAGTCAGCCAAATCGCCTGAAGATCAGCAGCGGAATAGCCCATACGATCCAATCCGGCAAACGACTATTAAGCAGGGGGTCAATTATGTGAAACTCAATGAAAATGTCCGTTCTTGATTCAGCAGGCGAATTATCAAATGCCGGAGGTCGGCAGGCAAGTTCGTTTTACCGTAAGGTTCAAACCTTGTTAAACACATACATGCTTTGTTCCATGCAGGGCTTGACCCCCGCAAAGGCCTTGCCGGCTAGCGCCGACGCAGATGCGGGCCGCGGCCGGCCCTTGCGGTGCTGATGATGATTGAAGGGCGTTGTCGGTGCATCCAAACAGTATGATCAGGCCGGCCAAGCCATGGCGTGCCGATAAAGACGACGCGCTGCCGCCGGCGATTTGCCTGATGGGGCCCACCGCCACGGGCAAGACCGAGCTGGCCGTGACGTTGGCGGCACAATTGCCGGTCGAAATCGTGAGCGTCGATTCGGCCCTGGTCTATCGCGGGCTGGATATCGGTACGGCCAAGCCGGATGCGGCCTTGCTCGCTCACTATCCCCATCATCTTATCGATATCATCGAGCCTCAAGCCGCTTACTCGGCCGGTCAGTTTCGTCAAGATGCCCTGGCGGCGCTGGCGGCCATTACGGCAGCTGGCAAGGTGCCATTGCTGGTGGGCGGCACGGGGTTGTATTTTCGTGCACTGGAACGGGGTTTGGCCCCCTTGCCGGCGGCGCATCCCGAGCTGCGAGCGGCGCTGGATGCCGAGGCGCAGACTCATGGCTGGGCGTATTTGCATCAGCGTTTGCAAGCCGTGGATCCGGTTGGCGCGGCCCGCATTCATCCCCATGATCCGCAGCGCATCCAGCGTGCCCTGGAAGTTTATACCCTCACCGGGCAGCCCTTGAGCCAGTTGCAGCACGCCGCCGGCGAAGCTTTGCCGTATCGGCTATATAAACTGGGCGTGCTGCCTCGGGATCGGCAGGTGCTGCATCAGCGTATTCGCGAGCGTTTTACCGGCATGCTGGCCGCGGGCCTGGTCGGCGAAGTGCGCGCCCTGCGCGAGCTGCCGGGCATGCACCGCGAGCTGCCGGCCATGCGCGCGGTTGGCTACCGCCAAATATGGGATTACTTGGACGGCAACTTCACTGAGGCACAAATGGTCGAAGCCGGTATCAAGGCAACCCGGCACTTGGCCAAGCGGCAAATGACCTGGCTGCGGCGCGAGGAACGGCTGCATATTGTCTGGCAGGAAACCCTGCAGGCGGCGACTCTGATTCGATGGCTGGCAGCCTTCATAGACGGCACCAACGGCCGCTGACAGATGTGTTATCTTGACAAATCGAGTTCCAGGCGTGACGGCAACTGCATCTAGCGTCCTGACGGGTCAGCAGCTTAGCATTAGGGTGGCGGGCAAGTGCCTCATCCCGTGATTATTACCTTAAAGAAAACTAAGGAGAACAAGTAAATGCCAAAAGGGCAGATTTTACAAGAACCCTTTCTTAATACGTTGCGCAAGGAACGCATTCCTGTCTCGATTTATCTTGTCAATGGTATCAAATTGCAGGGCCAGATCGACTCGTTCGACCAATTCGTGATCCTGCTGCGCAACAGCGTCAGTCAATTGGTATACAAGCATGCCATTTCCACCATCGTGCCGACGCGGGCTGTGCGGATTCCGATTCCGAGCGAGGAGGCGACCGAAGCCGGCCAGTCTCATGGCTCCGCCGAGACGGATGGCTAACGGTTTTGTTTGAGCGACCCGCAAGTGGTGATCGGGCGGTATTAGTCCATTTGGATATTCAGCCCGAAGGTGAGCGCGAGGATCGTACGGAGCTGGCCGAGCTCGTCGCAGCCACGGGCACCATGGCCGTGGCCTGGGTAACCGGCAAGCGTGACACGCCTGACCCGCGCCTGTTTGTGGGCAAAGGCAAAGGGGAAGCGATTCGCGCTGCGGTGCTGACGCATAACGCCGATGTCATCGTTGTGAACCACGCCTTGTCGCCGACCCAGGAGCGCAATCTGGAGCAACTGACGGCCTGTCGGGTCATGGACCGCACCCGCTTGATCCTCGATATTTTCGCCCAGCGGGCGCGCTCGCATGAGGGCAAGCTGCAAGTCGAGCTGGCTCAGCTCAAACACTTGGCGACCCGGCTAGTGCGCGGCTGGACGCACTTGGAACGGCAAAAGGGTGGGATCGGCTTGCGCGGCCCGGGGGAAAAACAGCTTGAAACCGACCGCCGTTTGTTGGCCCAGCGCGTTAAACATATCGAGCAGCGGCTGCAGCGAGTCGATCAGCAGCGCGAGCAGGGCCGGCAAGCCCGCCGCAAGGCCGAAACGCCGACGATTTCCTTGGTCGGCTATACCAATGCCGGCAAATCCACGCTGTTCAATGCCCTGACGCAGGCCGAGGTGTTGCAGGCCGATCAGCTCTTCGCCACCCTCGATCCGACCTTGCGGCGGCTGGATCTGGGCACGGGTTTGACGGCGATTTTAGCCGATACGGTCGGCTTCATTCGGCATTTGCCGCATGAGCTGGTCGCGGCGTTCAAAGCAACCCTGACCGAAACCCGTGAGGCGGATTTGTTACTGCACGTCATTGACGCTGCCTCGCCGCGTCGCGATGAGCAGATCGAGCAAGTCGAAGCGGTTTTGGCCGAGATCGGGGCGGGCGAAGTGCCCTGTTTGCGGGTGATGAATAAGATCGATCAGCTCGGCCGTCCCGCCGAAGTAGTCAACAATAGCGCCGGCATGCCGACTCAGGTCTGGTTGTCGGCGCAGACCGGTGCCGGCCTGGACGGGCTGCGTACGGCGATTCGCCAGTATTTGCAGCAGGAGATGGTACAGGGCTGGCTGCAACTGCCCTGGGATGCCGGCCGAGCGCGGGCCAGTTTGTTTCGTCTCGGCGCGGTCATGGACGAACGGGATGCCAGTGACAGCGGCAGTCGATTGCGGATCGCGCTGCCGCGGCGGCGCTTTGAGTCTATCGCACGGGAGTTCGGCGTGCCGGCGAATGCGCTGCAGCCGGTGCACTATCCCGACTGAAGGCTAGTGGGCCATGGCGTATGGGGTAGGGCGGCGCTTGCGAGGGCTTGCACGGGCCTCTAAAATGGCTCTTGTTAAGCATACTTATTTGGTAACCAGCGAGATAATTCGATGGCTTGGAACGAACCGGGTGGCGGTAATCATGATCCTTGGAGTGGCGGCAACCGCGGTGGCGGTGATCAGGGCCCGCCGGACTTAGACGAGCTCCTGCGTAAGCTGTCGAAGCGCTTGAGTGGGATTTTCGGCGGCGGTGGCGGTCGTGGCGGCGGCAGTGGCGGCGCCGGTCTGCCGATGGCCGTGATCGGCCTGATTGGGGTGGTCCTGATCGTCGTTTGGGCGGTAGCCGGGGTCTACATCGTTGATGAAGGGAAGCGCGGGGTCGTACTGCGTTTCGGCGCTTTTCATAAGGTCACTATGCCGGGTCCCCATTGGCGGCCCTTCTTCATCGACTCGGTGGAAACCGTCGACGTCGATCAAATCCGCAGTGTGCAGCACCGTGCCACGATGCTGACCCAGGATGAAAATATCGTGTACATTGATCTTGCTACGCAGTACCGGGTTAGCGAGGCGAACGATTATCTGTTCAATGTCCGTGATCCCGATATTACCGTCAGCGATGTTCAGGAAAGCTCGCTGCGCGAGATCGTCGGTAAAAATCGCATGGATTTCGTGCTCGGTGAGGGCCGCGCCCAGATCGCGGCCAACACTCAGAAGCTAATGCAGGAAATGCTGCAGGGCTATACCACGGGGGTCGAAATCATCAATGTGAACTTGCAGCAGGCCCAGCCGCCGGAGCCGGTGCAGGGGGCTTTCGAGGATGCGGTCAAAGCCCGCGAGGACGAGGTTCGTTTCCGTAACGAGGCCGAGGCCTACGCCAATGGCATTCTGCCCAAGGCGCGTGGTGAAGCAGCGCGGGTGGTCGAAGAAGCCAATGCCTACAAGGAACAGGTGCTAGCCCGGTCCGAGGGGCAAACGGCGCGGTTCGAGAAGCTGCTGATCGAATATCAGCAGGCCCCGGAAATTCTGCGTGAGCGATTCTATCTTGAGACCATGCAAGGGGTGCTGAGCGACACCAGCAAGGTCATGGTGGATGTCTCGAGCGGCAACAACTTGATCTACCTGCCCGTGGATCGCTTGCTGCAGCAAGGCAACGCCTCATCCAAGCAGAGCGCTTCGGGCAACAGCAGCGGCGATAGCTCGTCCAGTTCATCATCGGGCTCTTCGTCAGCCTCGTCGTCCAGCCGCTTCTCTTTTGGACGCGATAATTACGATCCACGCAGCCGGGAGGTCCGTTAACATGGCAGCAGGTCTGAGAGCTTTGGGTATTTTACTGGTCGTGGCGTTGATCGGCCTGTTCCTCTCGGCATACACCGTCGACGAGCGCCAACGTGCGCTGCTGTTCCAGCTCGGGGAAATCAAGCGCACGAATATCGAGCCTGGCTTGCACTTCAAGCTGCCCTTGGTACAGAACGTGCGTCGCTTCGACGGCCGGGTGCTGACCCTGGATGTCGAGCCGGATCGCTTCCTGACGGTGGAAAAGAAGAATGTGGAAGTGGACTTCTTCGTCAAATGGCGCATTGGCAACACCGGCCAATACTATCGGGCGACGCGCGGCCTGGAACGCAACGCCAAAAACCGCATTGCCCAGGTCATGAAGGACGATCTGCGCAATGAATTCGGTAAGCGCACCATCCAGGAAGCGGTTTCCGGGGAACGGGCCCAGATTATGAATATCTTGCGGGAAAATGCCAATAAACAAGCCGGGGAGTTCGGTGTGGATATTGTCGATGTCCGCATCAGCCGGATCGATCTGCCCGATCAGGTCAGCGAATCCGTGTATCAGCGGATGGAGGCTGAGCGCCAGCGCGTCGCCGCCGAGTTCCGGGCCCGGGGTAAGGAGGCCGCCGAGCGTATTCGCGCCGAGGTCGATCGCAAGCGCACCGTGATCCTGGCCGATGCCTATCGCAAGGCGCAATCCATTCGCGGTGAAGGCGATGCCCAAGCAGCGTCGGTCTATGCCAAGGCCTACGGCCGGGATACCGAATTCTTCCAGTTTTATCGCAGCATGAGCGCCTATCGGGAGTCCTTCAGCGATCCCTCCGACGTGCTGCTGTTGGAACCGGATTCGGCCTTCTTCCGCTATATCAAGGATCCCTACGGCGGCCAAACCGCGCCCACGCGGGCGGCTCCAACCCTCGACAATAACGCCTCGGCCGGAGCTGCTGCAGCTCAATGAACTGGGGGGATTTATGGGCGGCGCTCGCGCTGGCTTTGGTGCTCGAGGGCATTATGCCGGTGGCGAGCCCGACCTTTTTTCGGCAGCGCTTGATCGAAGTCGTCCAATTATCAAATAGCGCCATCCGGGTGCTCGGGCTGCTGTCACTGATCGGCGGCGCCCTGCTGCTGTACTGGGTCCGCTAAGCCGGCACATTAGTCTTACCGCATGCGAGTTACATCATGACCGCCTATGACCGTTGGGTGCTGCCCGCCGGCATCGAAGAATTGCTGCCGGCCCAGGCTGAATGGCTGGAGGGCAAGCGCCGGGCCGTTCTCGATCTGTATCGCACCTGGGGCTACGAGTTGATTATTCCGCCGTTTATCGAGTATCTCGAGTCGCTGTTGGTGGGCTCGGGGCGGGATCTCGATTTGCAAACCTTCACTCTGACCGATCAGCTCAATGGCCGCACCATGGGAGTGCGCGCCGATATGACGCCGCAGGCGGCCCGCATCGATGCGCACCGACTGGGACGCGAGGCGCCGACCCGGCTGTGCTACATGGGTACGGTGCTGCATACTTTGCCGGTCGGCCCGACTGGGGCGCGTAGCTTGCTGCAGATCGGTGCCGAGCTGTTTGGCCATGCCGGGGTCGATAGTGATTTGGAAATCCTGCAGTTGATGCTGCAAACCTTGCAGGTCTGTGAGATTGAGCAGGTGCATGTCGATCTCGGGCATGTCGCGGTGTATCGTGAGCTTCTAGAGCGGGCCCAGTTGACCGATGAGCAGGAAGAACTCCTGCACGACCGCCTGCTGCACAAAGCCGTACCGGATATTGAAAACTTGCTGAGCCAATGGGATGTCGCGCCGCCGGTCCGCGACAATCTGATCGCTTTGAGCCGTTTGCAGGGTGAGAGCGATGTCCTGGACCGGGCCCGTCATGAGCTTGCCTGGTTGGGGCAGGGCATCGATGCCGCCTTAACCGAGCTTGCCCAGCTGGCCGATCGTCTGCGGTGGGCTTCTGCGCAGGTGACGGTGAATTTTGATCTGGGCGAGCTCAGTGGTTATCACTATCATACCGGTATG
>CAYFSA010000085.1:0-12628 GCA_964345605.1 uncultured Ectothiorhodospiraceae bacterium | reverse complement strand
TCAGAACAGCTTTAAACGCAAATCCGTTAAACCATCATCCCCGGCGCGGGTGTATAGCTATCGATCACTTGCACGTAGTTGGACCGCTCGAACTCGGCCGGGTTGGGCACGGACAGCGCACTGACCAAGCCGCGGTAATCGGCGACCGAGGTGAAGCCGTGATCGTCCATCCACTGATGCATACCGGCAAGAATATCCTTGAGATAGCTCGGGCCGTTTTGCAGCAGCGCGCTGCACAGATGCACCACGTCAGTGCCGGCAAGCAGCAGTTTAATGGCATCTTCCGACGTGTGCACCCCGCCGGTGGCGCCCATGGACAGACCGTCGATGCGTCCGTACAGGATGGCGATCCAGCGCATCGCCAGCAGGGCTTCAGCGGAGGTGGACGGATGCAGGGTGGTTTGCAGCCGCATGCTGTCGATGCTGATATCCGGCTGATAGAAGCGGTTGAACATAGAGACGCCATCGGCCCCGACATGGGCAATCTGCTGGACGAAATTGCCCACCGAGCTGAACGAGGGCGACAACTTCATATTGATGGGGATCTTGACGCAACCGCGCAGCTCCCGCAGCAGGTCCAGATAGCGGGTCTCGACCTGCCGGCCATCCTGCGTGATGTCCCCAGCGACATAGTAGACGTTCAGCTCCAGGGCATCGGCGCCGGCCTGCTCGAGCTCCTTGGCATGCTCGATCCAGCCGGTAGTCGTGACGCCGTTCAGGCTGGCGATCACGGGAATGTCCAATGATTCCTTCAGGCGCCTAAGATTATCCAGATACAGCTCGAGCCCACTGGGGAAATCCTCATGGTCAGGCAGAAAGCCGGCATCGGCCTCGGCGAAACCGATTTCCTGATGGTGCAAAAATCGCACCATGGTTTCAGTTTCGGCATTAATGGCCTCCTCGAACAAGGACCACATGATGATGGCGGCAGCACCACTGTCCTCGAGCTTGCGCGCCGTATCGACGCTCTTGGAAAGCGGGGATGCAGAGGGGACTAACGGATTTTTCAGGTCCAGCCCCAGGTATTTCGTGCTTAAATCCATCGGTTACTCCGATCAGCGTTGGGGTGAGGGCGCGGGGCAGTCAAGCCTGCCCCGCCGCCTGGCAGTCAATCGAATGAGCGCCCTGCCTCGGACTACTCGGTGGTTTCCGCTTTCTGCACGGCTAAATGGGCCAATTGTTCGTACAGGCTGGCGCGGGTCTCGACATGCTTTTGGGCCTTTAGCATGAAGCGTTCGGCGGCATCCGGATGCGTCTTATTGAGGACGCTGAAACGGGTTTCGCTGCTGATGAAATCCCGCAGCGGGATGCTGGGCGCCTTGGAGTCGAGCAGCAACGGATTCTCGCCCTGCGCGGCCCGGCGCGGATCGTAACGGAACAGCGGCCAGTGCCCCGAGTTGACCGCCATGTCCTGCTGGCGCAGGTTGTTGGAGAGATCGACACCATGGGCGATACAGGGCGAATAGCAGATCAGCAGCGACGGCCCGTCATAGCTCTCGGCTTCCATAAAGGCCCGCACGGTTTGCACATCTTTGGCACCAAAGGCGACCTGGGCGACATAGACCGTCTCGTAGGCCATGGCCATCATGGCCATATCCTTTTTGAAGTTGGGCTTGCCGCCGGCGGCAAATTTGGCCACGGCCCCCAGTGGGGTCGCCTTGGATTTTTGCCCGCCAGTGTTGGAATAGACTTCGGTATCCAGGACCAACAGATTGACATTGCGGCCGGAGGCAAGCACATGATCCACCCCGCCATAGCCGATGTCATAGGCCCAGCCGTCACCGCCGATGATCCAAAC
Organism: uncultured Ectothiorhodospiraceae bacterium; assembly: GCA_964345605.1. Lineage (GTDB taxonomy): Bacteria > Pseudomonadota > Gammaproteobacteria > CAYFSA01 > CAYFSA01 > CAYFSA01. Next base: position 10,830 of record CAYFSA010000085.1, on the reverse strand, counting down.
ACTGCGTTTGACCAGTTGATCGCAGACTGTCTCGAGCTGCCGCGCTTTCGGGTCGTCGATAGCGGCCAGCTTGGTTTTGAGCGCAGCGACCCGCTCCCGCTGCTCGTACAGTCCGGCTTCATCGGACTGATCGGCATTCAGCAAACCCGTGACCAGCTCGTCGCCGAGCTGGCTGGCCAGCGCGGTCAGTAAATCGCGGGCCTGGGCGGCTTGCTGGTCGACTGCCAGGCGCATCCCGAAGCCGAATTCGGCGTTGTCCTCGAACAGCGAATTGCTCCAGGTCGGGCCGCGGCCATCCGGGTTCGTGGTGTACGGCGTGGTCGGCAGGTTGCCGCCATAGATCGACGAGCAGCCGGTGGAGTTGGCGATCAGCATGCGGTCGCCGAACAACTGCGTCGCCAGCTTGATGTAGGGGGTTTCGCCGCAGCCGGCACAGCTGCCGGAGAACTCGAACAGCGGCTCGAGCATCATGGCATGCTTGATCTTGCTGCTATCGAGCTTGCGGCGGTCGTATTCCGGCAGGGACAAGAAGAAATCCCAATTGACCTGCTCGGTGCCGTGGATTGCCTCGGCATCGACCATGTTCAGGGCTTTGCGCTGCGGGTTCTTGCGATCGCGGATGGGGCAGACTTCAACGCATAGGCCGCAGCCGGTGCAATCGTCCGGGGCAATTTGATACATGACCCGGTAGCCCTCGGGGAAATCCTTGCCCTTGATGGCCGCATGCTTGAACGACGCCGGCGCGTTCTCAACCGATTCGGGCGGCACCACCTTGGCGCGAATCGCCGCATGCGGGCAAACCAGCGGGCATTTGCCGCATTGGGTGCACAGATCCTCTTCCCATTGCGGCAGTTGCAGGGCGATATTGCGCTTTTCATAGTGGGTCGTGCCGGTCGGCCAGGTGCCGTCGGCCGGCATTAGACTCACCGGCAGGCTGTCGCCGCGGTTGTCCATCAGCACCGAGGTCACCCGCTGCACGAATTCCGGCGCGTTCGCCGGCACCGCCGCGGGCCGCTCGAAATCGCTGGTAACCTGTCCGGGAACGTCGACCTTGTGCAAGCCGGCCAAAGCGGCATCGATGGCGGCGTAATTGCGCACCAGCAGCTTTTCGCCTTTCTTGCCATAGGTCTTTTGAACCGCGGTCTTGATCCGCTCGATGGCCTCCTCCTTGGGCAGAATGCCGGAAATGGCGAAAAAGCAGGTCTGCATAATGGTGTTGATCCGCCGCCCCATGCCGGCTTCCGCCGCAATGGCATAGGCATCGATCACGTAGCAGGTTAATTGCTTATCGATGATTTGCTGTTGCATCTTGCGCGGCAGGTCATTCCAAATCCTGTCGGCCGGGGTATGTGAATTAATCAGGAAAACCCCGCCTGGCTTGGCCACATCCAACATTTCATAACGGGTCAGGAAGGTCGGCTGATGACAGGCCACAAAGCTGGCTTCGTTCTCGCCAACCAGATAGGTGCTCTTGATCGGCTCAGGCCCAAAGCGCAGGTGGCTGACCGTGACCGCCCCGGCCTTTTTGGAATCGTATTGGAAATAGCCTTGGGCGTAGTTTGGCGTTTCCTCGCCGATAATCTTGATGGAGTTCTTATTCGCCGAGACGGTGCCATCCGAGCCCAACCCGTAAAAGACACAGGCCGTCACCCCCTGGGCCGCATCGGGGCGGAAATGCGGGTCCCAGTCCAGGCTGGTTTGCGAGACATCGTCGATAATACCGACGGTAAACGGATGCTTGGGCCGCTCCTTGGTCAACTCATCGAACACGCCCTTGACCATGCCCGGGGTAAATTCCTTAGAGGACAGGCCATAGCGCCCGCCGATCACCCGCGGCATGGTGGCCATGCGACCATCAGCGACAGCCTGGGCAAAGGCGCTGATCACATCTTTGTACATGGGCTCACCATCGGCACCGGGTTCCTTGGTGCGATCGAGCACTGCAACCTTGCGTGCGGTGACTGGCAAGGCCGCAAACAGATGCTCAGGAGCAAACGGCCGGAACAGTCGGACCTTAATCAAGCCGACTTTTTCGCCGCGTGCCACCAGATGCTCGACCGTCTCCTCGGCCGCGCCGGCCCCCGAGCTCATCAGCATAATGACCCGCTCGGCATCCGCTGCGCCGACATAATCGAACAGCTTATACTGCCGCCCGGTCAGCCCGGCAAACTTGTCCATGACTTGCTGCATGATGCCCGGCAGAGCCGCATAGTAAGGATTGACTGTCTCACGCCCCTGGAAATAGACGTCTGGATTTTGCGCCGTGCCACGAATCACCGGCCGCTCCGGATTAAGGGCACGCTCCCGGCAGGCCTTGACCAACTCATCGTCGATCATGGCGCGGATGGTTTCCGGTGGCAGCCGGTCCACCTTGGCCACTTCGTGGGAGGTGCGAAAGCCATCGAAGAAATGGATGAACGGAATACGGCTTTCCAGTGTCGCCGCTTGAGCCAACAGGGCGAAATCCATGGCCTCCTGCACCGAATTGGCGCAGAGCATGGCAAAACCGGTAGCCCGGCAGGCCATGACGTCACCGTGATCGCCGAAAATCGACAGGGCCTGGGCCGCCAGCGAGCGTGCCGTAACATGAATGACGGTCGGTGATAATTCCCCGGCGATCTTGTACATGTTGGGAATCATCAGCAACAGGCCCTGGGAGGCGGTGAAGGTAGTGGTCAGCGAGCCGGCCTGCAGCGAACCATGAATGGCGCCGGCGGCACCACCCTCGCTCTGCATCTCGGTGACATCGGGCACCGCGCCCCAGAGATTCTTAACGCCTTGGGACGTCCATTCATCCGCCCATTCGCCCATGGGTGACGACGGTGTAATCGGATAAATGGCGATGACCTCGTTGGTCATATGCGCGACATAAGCGGCGGCTTCGTTACCGTCGAGGGTTACCGTGTTTTGTTGAAACATCAACTTTTCCCGAATTGGATGAATAGAACATAAGCCGAGGCCTTGCTGATCCATCTGGGGCACCGCACCTAGGGGGCTGCGCGGCGACGGTCAGCAAGTGCTTTTAAGCATCAATATAGCGCAAAACTCGTGTGGATTGGGACAGCGAATCCCGACTCGGATGAGTGCCGATCCCGGCCTGCAAGCCTCGCCGGAACCGCCCGCGGCCTTGCGCCGGAACCGGGTTATCGCTTTATATTGGAACAAACAAGGCCGGGTGCGAATTGACGCCAATCACGCGAAAGCGAGGTGGCAGAAAGATCGACCGGCTGCGCGTCAGGAACGCTTCATGGCATCGAAGAATTCGTTGTTGGTCTTGGTCGATTGCAGGCGCTTGATGACGAATTCGATGGCATCGAGCTCGTCCATCTGATTGAGGAATTTGCGCAGCACCCACATTTTCTGCAGCTCATCGAAGTCGACCAGCAGCTCTTCACGGCGGGTGCCGGAGCGGTTGACATTGATGGACGGGTAGATGCGGCGGTCAGCGATGCGCCGATCGAGATGCAGCTCCATATTGCCCGTTCCCTTGAACTCCTCGTAGATCACCTCGTCCATTTTCGAGCCGGTATCGATCAGGGCCGTGGCGATAATGCTCAGGCTGCCGCCTTCTTCGACATTGCGGGCGGCGCCGAAAAAGCGCTTGGGCCGGTGCAGGGCATTGGCGTCCACCCCGCCGGTCAGCACCTTGCCCGAAGACGGCACGACGGTGTTGTAAGCCCGCGCCAGACGGGTGATGGAATCGAGCAAAATCACCACATCCAGCTTATGCTCGACCAGCCGCTTGGCCTTTTCGATGACCATTTCCGCGACCTGCACATGACGCGTCGCCGGCTCGTCGAAGGTACTGGAAACAACCTCGCCCTGCACCATGCGCTCCATCTCCGTGACCTCTTCGGGCCGCTCGTCGATCAGCAGCACAATGACGTAACAGCTTGGATGATTGGCGGTCACACTCTGGGCGATATTCTGCAGCATCATGGTCTTGCCGGCCTTCGGCGGCGAGACGATCAGACCCCGCTGGCCCTTGCCGATGGGTGAGACGATATCGATCATGCGCGCGGTAATGTCCTCGGTGCTGCCATTACCGCGCTCCATGACCAGGCGCTCGGTGGCATGCAAAGGCGTGAGATTCTCGAACAGCACCTTGTGCTTGGCGCTTTCGGGGGCCTCATAATTGATCTTATCGACCTTCAGCAGGGCGAAATAGCGCTCGCTGTCCTTCGGCGGGCGAATTTTACCCGCCACGGTATCGCCGGTGCGCAGGCCAAATCGCCGGATTTGGCTGGGCGAAACGTAAATATCATCCGGTCCAGCGAGATAGGAGCTGGTCGCCGAGCGCAGAAAGCCGAAGCCATCCTGCAGGATTTCGAGCACCCCATCGCCGAAGATGTCCTCGCCGCTCTTGGCGTGGGCTTTGAGAAGGGCAAAGATGATATCTTGCTTGCGATTGCGGGCGACCCCTTCCAGACCCATGCTTTGGGCGGTATCGACAAGCGTGGGCACGGGGGTTTGCTTGAGTTCTGTCAGGTTCATTTCACTATCATAAAAGGTTGGGTGGCTGCTAACTGACAAAAACGAGGCCGGACGAAACGTGGGCGGGCGTCGTTGAAAAGCGCTAGTCTAGTCGTTATGAAACGGGTAGGTATCGAAAGGCGATGCAAGGAAGGCTGCGCCCTGTTAATTCCTTTTTAATCGTACTGTAACACCAGCTACCGCCCCGGTCCAGTCCCGTTTGCCACGCAGCCGGACCGGGTCGGATTCTGCTAGATATTCTGATCAATGAAGGCCGCTAATTGCGATTTTGACAGTGCGCCGACCTTGGTTGCCTCGACCTGGCCATTGGCAAACAGCATCAGGGTAGGAATCCCACGAATGCCGTATTTCGGCGGGGTTGCCGGATTCTCATCGATATTCAGCTTAGCCACCCGCAGCTTGCCGCTGTATTCTTCAGCGATTTCGCTTAACACGGGCGCAATCATTTTGCATGGACTACACCATTCCGCCCAGTAATCCACCAACACCGGGACATCCGATTGCAACACCTCGGTTTCAAAGGTGTCATCGGTCACATAGGCAATATGCTCGCTCACTATGATGGACCTCCGATCCAATTACTGATACAAGTATTCAAGTCAACTCGGTCGCGCGACACGCCACACTGCGCTACCGTCGTGCGACCCGGCGCCAAAATGCAGCGCGCTTTATCTACCTATTGTCCACTTGCGCATCCCTTTGTTGCAAGTCTAATACAACATGCCAAGATACTGTCACACTTTTACACATCCAAACAACGCGAAACTCATCTGCGCACCCATGCCTGCATCCAAATCCGCTGTTCCCTTTACCGACTTCGACCTTCCCGCAGCCCTCGAGCAAGGGCTGGCCAATGCGGGTTTCAGTCATTGTACCATCATCCAGGCCGACGCCCTGCCGCCTTTGCTCCGCGGCCAGGATGTCGCCGGCCAGGCGCAAACTGGCACCGGCAAAACCGCCGCGTTCCTGATCGCCCTGCTGACCCGGCTGCTGCGCACCCCGGCGCCTGAAACCCGCCAGCCAAAGCAGCCCCGCGCCCTGATCCTGGCACCAACCCGCGAACTCGTCCAGCAAATCCACAAAGATGCCCAGACCCTGGCGCAGCCTACCGGCCTCACGCTCGGGGTCGCTTATGGCGGCACCGACTACGACAAGCAGCGCCGCCATTTGGCGGCCGGCGTAGACATCCTGATCGGCACCCCCGGCCGCCTGATCGACTTTTTCAAACAGAAGGTCTTCGACCTCAAGGCCCTTGATGCAGTGGTGCTCGATGAGGCGGACCGGATGTTCGATCTCGGCTTCATCCGCGATGTCCGCTACTTGTTCCGCCGCATGCCGCCGCCGCAACAACGGCTGGGGATGCTGTTTTCAGCTACTTTGTCCTATCGCGTCACCGAGCTGGCCTATGAGCACATGAACAACCCCCTGCTGCTCGGCGCCGAGCAGGGCCAAATTGCTATCGAGCGCATCACCGAGGCCGTGTATTACCCGGCCAACGACGAGAAAATCCCGCTGCTGCTCGGCCTGCTCGCGCATCATCAGCCGGATCGGGCGATTGTCTTCGCCAACACCAAGCTAACCACCGAGACCCTGCTCGGGTATTTAAAAGGCAACGCCATCGAAGCCGGGCTACTCTCCGGGGATGTGCCGCAGCGCAAGCGCCAACGGATGCTCGAACATTTTTCCCAGGGCGAGCTGGCGGTACTGGTCGCCACCGATGTCGCCTCACGGGGGCTGCATATTCCCGATGTCAGTCATGTGCTGAATTACGACCTGCCGGACAATGCCGAGGATTATGTCCATCGTATCGGCCGCACCGCCCGGGCTGGCGCGGCCGGCATGGCCATCAGCTTCGCCTGTGAGGACACGGCTTTTTCCCTGCCGGAGATCGAGCAGTTCATTGGGCATAAGCTGCCCGCGCTGGCGGTTGAGCCCGAGCTGTTAGTCACCCCCCAGCCACCGGCCAAACTCGAGCGGCGCAAGCCGGGTCCGGCCTCCGCCAGACGGCGCGGGCCCCGGTCGGCTGGGGCGCAGCCCGCCCCGGCGCCGGCCAGCGAGACGCAGCCCACCAGCGATGCCGACACAGGGGCCGCGGCGGCTGCCCCGAATGCGCCGAAAAAACGCCCGCGGCGCTCGCGGCGGCGGAAACCGGCTGGGGAAGAACCCTCCCAACAGACCTGACTTGGGCAATGGCGGCTTTAAAGTCAAATCGTTGTCCGGTTGACAGCCATCCGCCAAGCCCTAGACTGTTACCTATTTTTGAGTTGAAGTCAGTCATGCAGACCCTATCCTCAGGCCTTTCCCGGTCCCAATCAACGGCCACGATCTCCGGCAAGTCCGCTAAAGGGGCTGCCAGGCTTTTTCATTACGGCAATCTTTTGGCCGTGCTGATCCCCTTTCCCATCGCCATTTTCTGGTGCGGGGCCTCGATGTTCGTGTATGCCATGAACAAGCATCATCCCAATCACCGGGTCGGCTACTACACCCAGCGCGCTGCCACCGTTTTCTATGCCGTTGCCGGGCTGTTCATCCCGGTCGCGACCTTCTTCCCGGTCGACTGGCGTTATTATGTCGGTTATTGGGCCTTTGCTGCCGCAGTGCTTATTCCCTGGACAATCTGGAACCTGCTGCGCATTGGCCGGGAGGACTGGCCAGACGTTCCGGCACCGCAAAACAACCGCCTCGGAGGTTAATCAGCATGGACTCATTACGACATGATTGGCAGGGCTCGGAGATCCGGGCCATTCTGGGCGCGCCGCTAAACGATCTGCTGTTTCGCGCCCATACCCTGCATCGCCAGTGGTTCGATCCGAATCGGATCCAAATCAGCCAGCTGCTGTCCATCAAAACCGGTTCCTGCCCGGAGGATTGCGGCTATTGTCCGCAAAGCGCGCATCATCAAACCAACCTGGAAAGCGAGCGCCTGTTAGGCCTCGATGAAGTCAAGGCAGCAGCAGCGCGGGCAAAAGCCACGGGGGCGCAGCGGTTTTGCATGGGGGCAGCCTGGCGCAACCCGACTGACGCGAATCTGGAGCGCGTTACCGAGATGATTCGGGCGGTGAAGGCCGAGGGGCTGGAGGCCTGTGTCACACTGGGCATGCTCACCGCCGAACAGGCCCGGCGCCTGAAGGCCAACGGCCTGGATTATTACAATCACAATCTCGATACTTCGCCGGAATTCTACGGCCGGATCATATCCACCCGCAGCTACCAGGAGCGCCTGGACACCCTCGCGCATATCCGTGCCGCCGGAATCAATGTCTGTGCCGGCGGTATCATCGGCATGGGTGAAGACCGCAGCGAGCGGGCCGGCCTGCTGCAGCAATTGGCCAATCTGCCGCGCCATCCCGAATCCGTGCCGATCAACCTGCTGATTCAGGTCGAAGGCACGCCGCTGTACGGCACGCCACCGCTCGATCCCTTCGAGCTGGTGCGCACCATCGCCGCCGCAAGGATCATGATGCCGGCCACGCATATCCGCCTGTCGGCCGGGCGCACGGCCCTACATGACGAGGCGCAGGCGTTATGCTTTTTTGCCGGGGCCAATTCGGTGTTTTATGGCGAAAAACTGCTGACCACCGCCAATCCGGAGGAAAACGCCGACCAGCAATTATTCGCTCGGCTGGGCCTGCATACCGAGACGGTCACCCAGGAAAAACCGGTGGCCGCGGCCTGCCGGGAAACCGCTGCCACGCAGGCTGAGCCGCTGTAGTCGGGTTATGCTGCGCTAACCCGACGGCAACGCTTTCGCAATCAACGCAGACGGTAAGCACGGCAAGGAACCCATAGACATAAGCGAAAGACTGGGTTCTTAATTCACCGTGTCGCTGCTGTGAAATCGAGACCCTGCTTACGCAAATTTTGCCGACGCTTTTGTTCGTCCCACTGCATTAACGGTAAGCTATCTTTGACAAAGATGCTGCAATAGCAAGATCAAACCTTACCCCGGTTGACAGCCATCAGCCAGGCCATAAACTGCTCCTTATTTTTAGCTGAGGTGGGCCATGCAGACTTTGTTACCAGGCCTTATCACAACTGGCTATTGCCTGGAAAGCGAGCGTCGGCTGAGCCTGAAGGAAGTCAAGGTGCCAGTGCCGGCGGTCGAAGGGCCCAAACCAAGCCATCTTTAACATGCGTGATCTGCAGGCAGCTCTCGACCAGCGCCGGGCCGAGGGGCTATACCGACAGCGGCGGCTGAATGAAGGCCCCCAAACCCCCCGGCTCCAGCTCGCTGGTCAAAACGTACTGAATTTTTGCAGCAACGATTACCTGGGACTGGCCAATCATCCGGCACTGGCCGCGGCCCTGCACCGGGGAATCGAGGCATTCGGCGTCGGCAGCGGCGCATCCCATCTGGTCACCGGCCACAGCCGCGCCCATGCCCGGCTGGAAGAAGCCCTGGCCGAATTCACCGGCCGCGACCGAGCGTTACTCTTTTCCACCGGATACATGGCCAACCTGGGCACCGTCTCGGCACTCGTCGGACGCGGTGATGCAGTGCTGCAGGACCGGCTGAACCATGCCTCGCTGCTGGATGCCGGGCGCCTGGCGGGAGCGCGGCTGACCCGCTATGCCCACGGCGATGTCGATGACCTCACCCGACGTTTGGCGCGCCTGGAGAGCCAGGAAAAACTGCTCGCCACCGATGGCGTTTTCAGTATGGATGGCGATCTCGCCCCCCTGCCGGCTATCGCTGAGCTGGCCCGCCGACAGGATGCCTGGCTGCTGGTCGATGATGCGCATGGCCTAGGGGTGCTCGGCGAGTCCGGCGGTGGTTGCCTGGCGCATTTCGGCCTGGATGCCGAGCAGGTGCCCATCCTGATGGGGACTTTGGGCAAGGCGCTGGGCTGCTTCGGCGCCTTTGTCGCCGGCTCCAACGACCTGATCGAATACCTGATTCAGTTCGCCCGCAGCTATATCTACACGACCGCCCTGCCGCCTGCCCTGGCCGCGGCCACCCACACGGCCCTGCAGATCGCCCGCAGCGAAACCTGGCGGCGCGCGCATCTGCAGGCCTTGATCGCCCGTTTTCGGCAGGCTAGCGCCGAACTCGATTTGCCGCTGATGCCCTCGGCCACCCCCATCCAGCCGCTGTTGATCGGTGACAGCCAGGCCGCGTTAAACTTAAGCCAAGCCCTGGAACAACAAGGCATTCTGGTTACGGCGATACGCCCGCCCACGGTGCCGCCGGGCACGGCCCGCCTGCGCATCACCTTCAACGCGAGTCACAGCGAAGCCGACATCGACCGTCTGCTGACGGCTCTAGACGTAGCGTTACCCGCCAGCTAGCGCCACCACGAGCCCACAAGGTACGCACCAGGGTGCGCTGCCATCGTCCCGCTCGGCGTTCTGTTGTACCATGCCTGCCGGGCACCGCGCATCGGGCCAGCTCCCATCGATCGCCTGCCAGACCGATGGCTATAAGCGGGCCTGATGCGCGTTCCAATTCGCAGCCAATCTGACGTGGAGATTATTTATGACAAGAACCGTAATCATGGCGGGATGCGTCCTTGCTTGTTTGACGCTGAATACCGTTGGGGCCGAGCAAACGATCCAGCCGGGTGAGCCGATCAAAGCCAGCGTCGCTAAGGGCGAATGGCAGTACTACACGATCACGCCCGGCGCCGATGCCGAGCTGTTGACCGTCGAGCTGTATCAGATTGCCGATGACGTGGATTTATTCCTGAAACAAGGCGAGCAGCCCGATCGCATCCATTATGATTGCCGCCAGGCGGTATTCGGCAAGCGTCTGGAAGTCTGCAAGCTGCCGGTTGACACACAGGAACCGGTCTATATCGGCATCTATGGCTATTCGGGTGGTGAGTTCAAGGTCCGCGCTACCGTCGAGCGCCAAGTCGCCCAGGCCGAGCAGGAGTAACCGGCTGAAATCGATCCGGTCCAAGATTTGGCATTGATAGGGCGGGCTAAAGCCCGTTCTACATCGACCTGTAGGGTCGGTTTTAACCGACCCTGCGCGCCGTGATCCTACGTGGCGTGGCGGGCTAAAGCCCGCCCTACACCCAACCTGCGCCAAACCTTTAAGGTCGGTTTTGACCGACCCACAATGTATGAATTTTTTATCGCAGGCGTTCCCTCCCCCGCCGGCTCACCGTACTATGCTTGAAGCCTCACCCGTTTCTTCTCTAAGGAGCCCCTTCGATGTCAGCCGAACATAGTCAAGGTAATCATTCGCCGTTAGCAGCCAATAAAACCGCGCTGGTTAAGCTAGGGGCAACCCTGGCCGTCATCCTCGTTGCCTTTCTGACCCTCTCTAGCGCCTGGTTTCAGACCGAAGCCGGTTATACCTACATCTACCAAAACACCCTGACCGGCAAT
>CAYFSA010000084.1:0-12920 GCA_964345605.1 uncultured Ectothiorhodospiraceae bacterium | reverse complement strand
TATCTTGGACAAGCGGGGTTGATTGAAGTCGTGACGCAGTGGTGAAAATGCTGGAAGCTAGAGCTTCCAAGTCCCGGGTTCCCAAGCTGGAGCTTGGGAACCAGCCAAACCAGCCAACCAGCCAAAGATGTGGCGCTTGTCATGGCGGCCCTGACACCTAGTCGAGCGGTAGGGCCGCATGGGCTGCTTCGAGCTTGGCTCGGTATTCAGGAAAAAAATGGCAGACCCCTTCCAAGACACCGGCGGCATAATGGCCGTTCATACCGAGAAAATCCCCTTTAGCGTAATAGACACTGGACTCGATACCTTGCTCTTGCGCCTGATGACGCACACGTTGGCGTAGCGCCTCATCGGCATTGCCGACCAGGATCGCCTGCAACCCACTGAGCAAAACCGGTAAGTCGTTGCCGCTGTCACCCGCAAAGGCTGTGCGGGATGCAGGAAAGCCGAGACGCCGCATCAAATATTCGACGGCATGCCGTTTCGTCGCCTGCCGCGGCAGGATATCGACTAAACCGGTGTGCGTCGCTTCATCTATACTGAAAATAATGCTGGCTGCTATGCCATGGGGCGCCAGATGCGCGGTAATCACTTGCCGCAAACGCTGCTCGTCCATGTCCGGCGGGGCGTAATAGCTGAGTTTGAAGCGGTTTTGCTGCTCGGGCGCCTGTAATTGCAAATGCTCGAATAGGTTGTCGGCGTCATGGCTAGCGGCCTGGGTGAGCAAGGAGTGAATGCCGGTGCTATCGTGGCCATTGAAATCAGGGGCGATTTCCTGTTGCCAATCCTCGTCCGGGAGCCATTGTTGGTCTGAAATGTAAAAAATACTGGTGCCGACATCGCCCACGGCGAAAGCCGGCATCGGCAGCTGATACGTATCAATGGCCGCTTGTAATAATGACTGATTACGCCCACTGACATAGGCGAGCGTCACGGCTTCCAGACTCGGCAGCTGCCGCAGCAGCGGCCGGGCGGCGGCGGATTCCGGCAATGTACCGTTTGGCAGTAATGTACGGTCAAGATCGGAACAAATGAGTATGGCGTCAGACATAGGCATTTTACTCAGGGGCATTTTACTCAGGGGCATTTTACTCAGGATTTATTGACAGAAATTAGCTTACCCGCGCAGCGTCTTCCGCGGCTAGTGATTGGGGCAATGCTCGGGCCTTTGAGCATCATCTATACTAATTTGTAACAGCCAAATTCCCTCGCGAGCAGCGCCATTCAAATCGCTGATTCAATCACAACCATTAACAGCAAAAGAGACAACGAATTAGTAAAGGAGGAGAGCCATGGCCACGGTCCAAAATGTGAGTCTGCAGTTCCAACTCGGGCACGCCGAGACCATCCCTGCCGGCAACCAGCACGTCTATCTCGACAGCACGCCGGGCAGCATGACGCATTATCGAACCAATGCACAGGGTACGCTTATGCCGGCCACGGGCAGCGGATCGGTCACCCTGGACGATAGCCGTGATTACCATGTAGTGGCCGCCCCGGATGCCTTAACGCCCGCACCCACAGCGGCGCAGGGCGCGACCGTGCGCATCAGGAATCGCGCGATCACCATAGCACCGCATATCCGCGTCCAGATAAACCGCAGCGGGGGAAGCGCACTGGCGGGTTTACCATGTGAGTTGACGATTGGGACCCGAACCAGCGCTGTAACGTCCACTCGCTCCGGAGTCGTCTGGTCAAATACCCGGACCGCTGGCGCAGTCACCCTGCGCAGCGACACTAAACTGCTCAAATCCAGCGGCTCTGCCGATCCTCAGGTAACGCTTGGCGTCAATCCCACTTCGATCACCCGGGGCGCCCAGGCTGCCATTGCCCCCCATGCACCGGCAGCCACCGTCGGACTCAAGATAACCGAATGGCAGTACGAAATCGCTCACAGCAATCCCGACAGCGCTACAGCTTTAACCGCAACGGTCACGCGGCCGGCCAGTGAAAACCCCAGCACTTTTGCGCAGCGCTGGGAGGGCATCCTGTGCGCATCGGGCACAGCCAAGGCGAAGTTCGTCGTCGGCGTGTCACTGCGTGCTTCGGGGGCAACCGCGATTGCGGCGACGGTCGAGGCCAAGGACCCTGTCGAAACCAGTCTCGCGGTCACGGTGGCAGCGCGAACCGGCACGGCATGGGAAGCCAACCTGACCGAGCACAGCGAGCAATCATTTACCCGCCAAATCGCAAGTTTCGCCGACCTCGGTGAACATATCTGGACAGCGGGTCAGGGCAGCATCGGCGCGCCAACCAACGTGACGTCAGGCCCAAACAAGGGCTGTCAATTCCTCAGCAATGCCAGCGCGCCCTTCACCTCTACGCCTAAGATCAACACGCATCTCACCAACGCCGCCAGCACCTTCGCGCAGGCCCAGGACAAGGCCTATCTGCTATCGCCGCCCCCGCTACGCGTGATTCCGCGCCAGTACTATTCAGTGGGTGCCCAGGGCGCGATTACCATCACCAATATGGCCGGCTTCCAGGCGTGGGAAGGCACCCAGGGCGCAACATCCTATCGCTTCTCCGCCCATTGCATCGCTCTGACCAGCCTGCAAACCGGGACCCGGCGCCATGAGCACACGCATCCCGATAAAAGCCACAAGGCGAACTGCCTGAAAGCGCTGCGGGCGCTCGACCCTGTCCGTTACGCGGAGGCACTGGTGAAAATTCCGGGCCAGACGCTCAACTTCCATAGCTTGGTGCAAGACCGGGTTCGCCTAGTCGTAGCGGCCGCCCCCACCCACGACGTCGTCGACGAAAGCCGTTCACGGGCCAGCAACAGCCTGGAATTCATCCCCGGACAGCATATTCCAGACTGCAATGCCGACCCAAATGGCGCCCTCATCGCGCCGGTCTGGAATCCCACGGCAAACGCCGAGCTGAGTTAAGTCAAGCTGGCAACCCATGGCCGGGAAGGGCGACCCCGGGGCCGCCCTGGCACCGGTGGTCACCGCTGCTAGCGGGGTCGACTAAAGCGCTTCCCCAGCTTTGCGATCACGAACCTCGACCAGCGCACCGGCGGCACCGAACAACGCCCCGAGTGTCCCCGCATTCAAGGCAAATTCATTGTCCTTATAGCCGTCACGAAGGCCGGTTTCATTCACGGCAGTAAGGAACCCCAAGGTCGCCTCGCGGGCTGGCGCAACGCGGTCACCATCGAGCTCATCGAATGCCGCGAGAGCTTGCGGATCCAGTACAGCACGCCAACCATCACTGTAGCCGGACTCGGCCGCGCCGAAGTGGCTGAGGGCCCCGAGCGCCAGGCTGTAGGCCACATCGAACAACTCGCGATCTTGCTCGGCCACCTCCTCAAGCGAGCCAAACCATTCGGCCACGCTCGCGAGCCGATCCGCGGCCTGCGGTACGCTTGCAACCTCAAGCGCCCCCATTATGCCATCATCGCTGACGAGGGCGTTGACCACACGCGGATCGCGTTCAGCCTCGATCAAGCGCTCGCGCAGCTCCTCGGCACTGGCGATGGCGTTGGGATTCATGGGATCGCAGAAGCGCGGATCACAGGGTCCTTCGGGGATGCCTAACCGCTCGGCTGGCGCGGCCAGGATTGGATCCTCGTGAACGATACGCCCAACCTCGGCCTCAATTTCATCGGGATTGATGGTGCCGAAGGTATTGGCAAGCGACTCCACTAGGCGCTCTAAGACAACCGAATCGGGGCATTCAGGATAGCCCGGGACGCGGCTCGCCAGTGTGGTATCGGCTGAACAGATTCGGATAAGGACAGTATCTGACTTTAGGCCATCGTCACGACTGTCATATTCCAGGCGAACGAGTCGATCGCTGAACTGACCGCTGCCGTCATCGAAAAACGGCTCACCGAGAGTGATCTGTTCACCGGTAGCAAGACGTCTGCCTTGGTTATGCCAGCTCAGCTGCTCGTCCGGATCGACATGCTCGCTGTTTGGGTCGGTGCAGCTCGGTTCGATGCCCCGTCCCGTAAGCGTAATCGGATCGAGACGAATGCCGGAGTTGGGCCCCTCCAGCACGGTTACCCACTTCGGCGTCGAACCGAGTATGCGTGCTTCTGTGGTTCTCGGCGAGGCAGCGACGACATTCAAGCCTAGCGAATCACTGGCCTGTAACCCACTTTGCGGATCCTCAAAGCGGACGGTGACCGTTGGCTCACTCGGGCACACCCGCCGGGTCGATAAAGTGATCTCAGGATCGAAAAAGGGTCGGAAACCGCTGTATGTGTCAACCGTGCGCCCGTCCGTATGAAGCGTAATGTCACCACCGTTGCCGCCATTCAGCGTAATACGGGCGGTCACCTCAACCAGAGCCCCTTCGTCGATGCTCGCTCCCGCAGAGGGCTCGATAATCTCGACATTAACGATACCACAATCCTCGCCAAGCAGTCGGTTACGCGCTGCAGCATCGCCCTGGTAGGCGTTACCGACAAAGGCGTCGTAACAGAGCAGGTCGAGGTCAGTCGCAGCAGACTCGTCAAACACTGCGTCATGATCGATCAATTGAGCAGTCAGCCGTGCTCGGCTGCCATCGCCGTCGAGATCGACGGGCTCGGTATTGCTCGAGCCAACCGCCAGATCGGTGAGCCCGTCACCATTGAGATCGCGTGGTGCATAGTCGAAGGCCAGCGAGCCGCCGCGGCTCGCGAGCAAATGAGTGATATCGTGCTCATCAAAGCGCCCGTTGGCTCCGGCGTTGGCGCTGGCATCGGCCACGTCCATCAGGGCGCGGGCGGCGACCGTGCGATTGGCGCCACGCAATGCATCCAGCGCGTCGATCACCGGCTGCGCGGTTTGCGCATGACAGTTGCCACCATTTTGCGGATAATCATCGCGGGTGCTGTCGAGCATACGATTGACCACCTGCGGCCCGGACAGCCTCGGGTTGAGCGCCCAGACCATGGCGGCGAGGCCGGCGCTCTGCGGCGAGGCCATGGAGGTCCCGCTGATGCTGGATGTCCCTTGGCCGTCGCTGCG
Organism: uncultured Ectothiorhodospiraceae bacterium; assembly: GCA_964345605.1. GTDB lineage: Bacteria > Pseudomonadota > Gammaproteobacteria > CAYFSA01 > CAYFSA01 > CAYFSA01. The sequence goes on along the minus strand of CAYFSA010000084.1, from coordinate 7,956 downwards.
TTGCGAATTCTGGCGGCCGAAGGAAAATACGTTCGAACCGATGGCCGACACGTTACCCGAGCGTAGCGAGCTATTGCTGAGGCAGCGCGGCAGCGGACGGAGGTTGGCACTGTTGTTCTCACGCCAGCGCCGGCGGTTCTCCACCACCAGAATGTTGTCGAGGTTTGCCATGCTGTTGCCGAATGCCTTGGTAACATTTCCCAAAGCCGCATAGGTAAAGCCGCTATTGCGGGTCGCCGGCCAACTGGTGCCATCGCGGGCGACGTTACCTGCCGAGACGGCATGCACCAAGTGGTTCTCGAGGCCGTTGCGCTGGATGGCCTTTATATAACGTCGTGCCTGCCGGTTGACCTTGCGCTCTTTAGGGTCGGTTAGGCCGATGCTGGTGTTCACTACGATATTGGCGTTGCCGTCGGCCCGGCGGATCTGCTTGGCGCGCTGGATGATCTTGCGCTTGATGCGCGGCATGGAGCTGATGCCCGAGGCATCGTAAACCCGCACCCGCAAGGACTGTGGATATATGCCGGTCACATCGCCGCGGTCACCCGCCCCGGCGTCATGGTCGCCGAGGATGATACCGAGCACGTGATAGCCATGACGACAGGGCTCGCGCCAGCCGCAATCATCGCGGTTCGGCTTGGGATTGAAATTGCGGAAATCCCCGCTGCGGGTGACAGCGGCGTAGTCATTGTTCGGCGGACCGTCACCAAAGAAATCAGTCACGATAAGCCAGGGCCGATTGCTCAGCCGGTCGGGGAGCGCGACTTCCATATTCCAGGCGCTGTGGCCGCGCACGGCCAGGTGGTGATCCACGCGGTTCATCTGCGTGTTGTCGCTGCGATCGATGGCGTTCGGCAACGCCTGGATAGCGAAATCCGCAGCCGCTACATCGTCTGTCTGCTCATCGACAATCGGCGGTTTGCGGGCAAGCACGCTCTCGTCGGCAGCGACCACCGCCGGGTCGTTTTCGAGGTCCTCGAGCAGTGCAAACAATGTGTCTAGGTCGCCTGGCTCCGGAATACGGGCAACCACCGAGTCGGTATTACCGAGCATGGCGACGATGCGACCGTCGATTTCCTCCAAAATGCGGTTGACCACCGCCACAGTAGTCTCAGGCGCGAACTCAAGCACGATCTCGGTGCGCAGTACCCGGCGCGTCAACCCTTCCTCAAGACGCTCCTCGCTGATCAGCTCGATGTCGTAATCCGGCTCAAGGCTCCAGTCGAATGTGGCAGCGCCAATCGCTGTCCCGGCAGCCCCCGGTAGGGCGATGCCGACCGTACCCAGGGAGGTTTCGTCCTCTACTGCAACCCGTTCACTACGAAATGTGGCGACTCCCACCGCATCCCCGTTATCTATGCCAGCTCGCCGCACGGCAGCCTCGATGCAATAACGGCCACCCGTATCCGGACTAAAACGAACCGCCTGGCCGGCGCTCGTACCTTCTGCCTCGCGTAGCTCGACATTGCTGCCGGCCGGGCGGTGGCAGAATTCCCAACCAAGCGACAGCCCTTCGGGCAGCGCCTCGATAGGTGCATCGTCAGCACCGAGCAAAGTTACGGTATCGGACTCACCGATGGCTACAACACGATCAGCCCCGAGCGAAGCCATTTCAATATTCATGTTGATGGCTGTCGCGGCCTCGACCACCACAACTCGAGAGGCTTGCTCGCTCTGTTCAGCAGCAGAAAGCTCAAAGGTCGCCTGGTACGTTCCCGGTCGATCCGGAGTGAACTCGGTCGTCATCGCCTGCGGGTCAGCAATCTGCGCCTCGCTGCCGGTTGGTCGCTCACTGAGGTACCAACGACTGCTGAGCGCTTCGGTATCGGCTTGAGCATCAAATTGAACCGATACGTTAACGGGCTGACCCACCGATCCCGTATCAGCAACTTCGAGTGTGAACGCTGGTAGGCCTGAATCCGTATTGCGTTCGTCCTCACCTGCGGTGCCTTCAGTGCCTTCGTCGCACGCACCGAGTAATAATATAACGAGCGCGATCATTGCTTTATCACGGAGAAATCGCATTTAGGCTCCTAGTTGCTACGCTTCAATGACTTCAATGAGGCCATCATGTGAGCTGCTATTCGCCAACTCAACAAGATTTCAGATGACTGCACATAGGAACATAGCCTAGTTAATTACTAGGATTTGCGCAATTGATCAGGCCGCACGACAAATTCACCATCGATTAGCTTACCGGTTTCATGACCATAGATTCGGGTGAATAGCTGCGTATCGCTGCTCTCAACAATGGCCGCGTTTCGTACTGTACCGACAATCTTACCGTTTTGGTCGACAGATTGATGCTTAACGGTACCGTCTGGTGCGGTAACGGTAATTGAATTGCCGCTAAATTTCTGCGAGACGACAGCTGAACCATCAAGATCCGGTGTTTGCCCTGGGAAATCAATAGTACGATTCTCGTCATAACCAACTGTCACGACAGCTTTACCGGTTGCATCAATAGCCTCTTCACTCTGCCCGCTAACCACTGTATTTTCAATGTCACTGAATGTTGACAAGCCTGTTGCAGTTATGAATGACACGTGCTCCCCCGTTTCATCGGCGACCACCACCCGCGTCAAAACCCGCCGCATGGGATGAGCACCAGGGAACATATGGGCAGTCTTGTTCTGTATGGTCGTAGTGACATGAATACCATCCGAGTCTGCTGATGCACTCAGGCTGGCTGCAAAGCCACTGGACCCGTCAAGACAAACATGATATTTTTATGACAATTGTTAATAACTTGTATGCATGCCACTGATTTTATGCAATAACACAGTCAGCCGTTGGCAGATTCTGCTTACACTATGAAAAGCAGACCTCCCCAGGTCCGTCATCAATTATTTTATATATATATTGATTAATTGATTATATTTCAGTTAGCGCCCCCTTGCCCTGCAGACCCCGACCCCATAGCCCCAGGTGCCGCATGATCCGGGCGAGCGGCCGGGTTGAGCGGCAGACACCTCAAGTAATCCGGCCGACAGCCGCTGTTAAGACTACTGAGCTTCGCGTTTACTGCAGAGTCAAGCCATGCAAATTGCCAGCGCCAATATCCAGTTTGCCAGCGAGCATTTCCACCTGACCCACAGGCAGCAGACACTCTCTGTGGACTTGCGTGATGACCGCCCTGCAGCCCCCGCCGCGGCTGCAAGCTCGGCACCGACGGGGCAGGTCAACGTCACACCGCCACCGGCAACGCCAGCGCCGGCCGCCCCTGCCAAAACCGCTCAGATGCCGGTAGCCGACAATGAGGCACCAGCCAGTCCGCGGTTACAGCTACTTAAAACCATTGTCGAGCAACTGACCGGGCGCGAGATTCAACTCAGTGCCGGCTTTCAGCCGGGCAGTCCGGATTCGGCGCCCGCCGCCGATCCCCCACCGTCGCCCGCTGGCGAGCCAGCGCCACCGCCATTCGGCCTGCGCCTGAGTCTGCAGCAGCAGTGGCAGGAGCAGGAACGCACGTCCTTCTCCGCCCGCGGCACGGTCCACACCCGCGATGGCCGACAGCTCAACTTTACCCTCGATCTCGCCATGCAGCGTGAGCACGTCCATGAAACCAACCTGACCCTCACGGCCGGCGCGTTGCGTGATCCGCTGGTCATCAACTACGCGGGCCAGGCCGCCGAATTAACGCAAGACAAATTCGCTTTCGACCTGACCGGCGATGGCAGCAACGAGTCGATATCGACACTAACCCGCGGCAGCGCCTTCCTCGCCCATGACCGCGATCACAATGGCCGGATCGATAACGGCGGCGAGCTGTTCGGCGCCGCTACCGGCAATGGCTTTGCCGAACTCGCCCGCCACGACCAGGACGGCAACGGCTTCATTGACGCGGGCGACCCCATTTATACCGAGCTACGGCTGTTCGAGCCGGACAGTCAGGGCCGACAAACCCTGACGCGCCTGCAAGACCGCGACATCGGCGCCATTTTCCTGGGCCATGCCGACACCCCGTTTGCGCTTACCGACAGCGACAACCAGCAGCATGGGCGCATCGCCCGCACCGGCATTTATCTGCAGCAAACGGGCAAGGTCGGCACCGTCCAGCATGTCGATCTTGCCGTGTGAGCAAGCCTGCCTGTTCCGGCGCAAGATGACGTAAACTGTCGGGGATCATTACGTGTGCCTAACCCCGGAGCTCGTTTCATGCCTGCCAACGGAACATTCTCCCAGCGCGTTATCCTGCCCATGCTCGTCATGGCGACTGTGGCTGCCCTGGCCTATTTCGGTGCCCAGTATTTTCTAACCGAGCGCTATGCCAGCCGCATCGACCGAACGCTCGGGCAATTGCCGTCTGTCATGACAGTGGATTATGACAATCTGCAGGTCAGCCCGCTCGGCCATATCGTTCTGGAAGGCATTCGCCTCGCCCCGCCCGAGGGCGAGTTTATCCTGCGCATCCGTCAAGCCCGAGTCGAATTGCCGCATGCCGGATATTTGCTGCGCTCGGCCGCGGACTGGCGTACCAAGCCGTTACCCGAGCGGGCCAAATTCCAGATTCAGGCATTGCGCTTTAACCTCGACCATCCGCTGTTCGCCATGGCAGACCTGTCCGGCCCGCCGGCTGCCGACAATAACGCGCCCGAGGCGCCCTGCAATGACATCTCGCCCCTGTCCGCGGCAGCCCAGCGCCTAACCGGTGATGACGGCCGGGCCTGGAATTTCACGTCAGGCTATCAATTCCAGGAGAACATCGGCCAGCTTCGTTGGCGCCTGCGGCTTCAGCAAACCGGTGTCGGCGAAAGCCTGCTGTTCACCACCCTGAAAAATGTCTCGGCCTCCTCCTTCAGGCAGGCTTTGCGCGATCCCCAGCTCGACCAAACGCGTCTCGTCATGACCCTGGAACCGGCTTATCTCGAGCGGTTTTGGCAAGCTTGCAGCGACCCGCAAGACGTGCCTGTCAGCGACTTACTGACCCAAATGGACCAAGTCCCCAGCAGCTATTTTCAGCGACATTTCGGCCTGACCCCCAACCCCGCTTTCCGCCGGGCCATGATCAACTGGCTGACCGAGGGAGGGGAGCTCGCCCTCGCCCTGGATCCAGCGGAGCCACTCGAGGTAGCCCGCCTGGCCAGTAGCGCCCCCAATGCCTTACTCAAGCAAGTCGATTTGCAGGTCCGCTTCAATGACCAGTTGATTCCAGCCGGTGATATCCAGCTCGTCGGTCCGGACAGGACGGCGAACCAACCGCAGGCCCTGGCTCAACAGCCTATGGATCAACCAACCCAGGACAAACCGGAGTCGGTCACCGGACAGCAACCCTGGCTCCGGCAGCTCGGCAATCTGGGAGAACGCCTGAGCGCCGATCTTGATACACGCCTTAACAAACCCGAGGCCAGCGAGCAGGCCGCGCCTCCCGCCGACCAACCCACAGAGCCGGCAAAACCACGGCCCAGCCGGCAGGTAACGGTGGCGGAGCTCGATCAATACCAAGGCCACGAAGTCCTGGTAACCCTGACCAATGGCAAAACCCGCCGCGGCGAGCTGCTGGCGATCGACGCCGATGAGATACGCCTTGAACAACGGCAGATGGGCGGGGTGGTCGGCTACCCTATCCACCCGGACGAGGTAGCCGAAGTAAAGGTGTGGCTGGATTGATCAGGCAGGCTCGTTGCCCGGTTTCCATTTGATATTGCAGCCCATGCTCGGGCGCTGTTCAGCCGGGGCGGGCTGCCCCGCCAGCAAGGCGTCGACGGCGGCGCGCAGGTCCTTGCCGGTTACCGGGACCTGCCCACTGGGCCGGGCGTCATCGAATTGGCCCCGATAAAACAGCTTGTGATCGGCATCGTACAAGAAAAAGTCGGGGGTACAGGCGGCGCGATAGGCCTTGGCAACCGCCTGGGTTTCGTCATACAAGTAGGGGAAGACATAGCCGGCCGCCTTGACTTCCTCGATCATCTTCTCGGGGCTGTCGTCCGGGTAGTTGGCCACGTCGTTGGCACTGATGGCGACGATCGCCAGCCCCTTGGCCTGATAATCGCGGGCAAATTGCGCCAGGCCCGCGCGGATCAGTTTGACGTACGGGCAGTGATTACAAATAAAGGCCACCAGCAAGGGTTTGCCGGCAAAATCTTCACGGCCGACCATCTGGCCGCTGGCCGGCTCGGGCAACCGAAAATCAGGGGCCGGCGTACCGAGCTCCGGCATAGTCGAAGGGGTTGCTGCCATTTTATACTCCTTGCACTTGATTGGTTGGAAAATTGGCTGGAAACGAACACCTCACAGCCTGCTACACTCGCTGCACCTGTGTCCCGCATGAGACAGTACGCTGTGCTCACGATTCATACCAAAACGGAGTAATCGACTCAAATGCATCGCTTTTGGCTTTTGCTGGCCCTGCTGCTCGCGGCCCCCCTCGGTCACACCGCCTTTTTATTCGATCTCACCGCCGGCTATGCGGTTTGGTATGCCAATCCTGCCGGCGAAGCCAGCCTGCTCGGCGGGGCCAACGATATCGATGACGCCCTGAACCTCGATGCCGATTTCGAGAACCATGTTTATGGCGAGTTTCAGCATCCGATCCCGGTCATCCCGGATATTCGGGTGCAGTACACGAGCTTAAGTCTGGATGGCGACGGTGAGCAGCTGACGGCCGATTTTGGCGAAGACTTGGACGCGGGCGACCAAGTCGCCTCGACCCTGGAACTCGATCATTTCGATCTGATCCTGTTCTATACCTTACCCATACCGCTGATTGACATCGATCTTGGCTTGCAGGGCCGTTATGTCGACGGACGCATCAATGTGCGCGATGAGGCCGAAACTCAAACGGGGCAATACGCGCAAACCTTTAATTTACCCATTCCCATGGGGTACGCCCGCGGGCGCTTCGAGCTGCCGCTGACCAACCTATTTATCGAGGCCCAGGCCGCAGGCCTATCCATCTCGGGCAACACCCTCTTTGATGGCCATGGCATCGTCGGTTATGAATCCGACCTGGGACTCGGCGTCGCCGCCGGCTGGAAGCATCAGGTGCTGCGTTTGAATGATGTACTCAGCGATCTGGAACTGGATGTTGAAATCGGCGGGCCCTTCGCAACGGTGTTTTTTCATTTTTAGCGTGACACCTTGCAATTGGCGCCGTTGTCGAGGCCTGTCTCGCTGGCTATCTGCCCGTCTCGCTGGCTATCTGAATGTCAGACTGAATGTCAGCTTATGCCGCGCGTCCGTCAGTAGCCGGCATGGCCTTATTGCTGGAGCTGCTATAGCGGTCATTAGCTGACAAGACAAACGCATTTTTACCTATCCTATTGTATTCAAATCGTTGCTCGGCCAGGCCGCCCGAGAACTCTCGGGTTATCCGCCTACCCCTAGCGAGGCCGCGGCCGGCTGGACTGCAGCCGGCACCAAGCCGGTACGGTTGCGCGGCTCCGGCAGGCGCTTGCTTGCTAAAGGATTTGCGCAACGCATGGACAATCTCTAAGCTTTGCGCCTGACGGCGTAGCGACAAGGTCATAACGACAACGGCTGCGGCGCGAGAACCTGAACGACCGGGCAGTTTGCGCCCTGCAAGGGTCGGTTGTGTCCATCCACAAGCGTCGGTACCGTTGCGGGCGGCTACCGGCACCCAAGACCATTGGAGATTGCACATGTTCATTATTATGGTGGCCTCGGAATGTGCCCCTGTTGCCAAGGTCGGCGGCCTGGCCGATGTCGTGTTCGGCCTGAGCCGGGAGCTCGAGATCCGGGGCAATGCCGTCGAGATCATTCTGCCCAAATACGATTGCATGCGCTACGACCATATCTGGGGCCTGCAGGTCGCCTATGAGGATCTTTGGGTGCCCTGGTACGGGGGCGCGATCCACTGCTCGGTCTGGTTCGGCTTTGTCCATGGCCGCAAATGCTTTTTCATCGAGCCCCATTCCGGGGAGCGCTTCTTCGAGCGGGGCGGTTACTACGGCTCGCCCGACGATCCCCTGCGCTTCGCCTTCTTCTCCAAGGCGG
>CAYFSA010000083.1:4160-13081 GCA_964345605.1 uncultured Ectothiorhodospiraceae bacterium | reverse complement strand
GGCTTTGCTAGACTTCATAACGGACGGTCGCCTTGCGCTTGTTAATAGTGGAAATGGTTAGCCTTATATTTTACAAGCCTGGGTCGACCGTCTCAATTATAATTGTCAAATAAATTTTTTCTTTATTCGTTAACCTCACCAAAAGTGATTTTAGCGTCACGCCATCAAAGCTTGGCAACCTATTGTTTTATAGACATATAACCGCGAGGCCGCAGCAGTTTTTTGCAACGCTGGGGTATAGTCGCCTTGCACATGCCGCGAAAACAAGACGCGAAAATCCCGGCCCAATCGTTTATTAAAAAAGCGTCGGTCGGAAAAGGGCGACAATAATACCAGGCTTTGCTCATCCTCGATCTTGGACAGCAATTTCTTCAGGCTGTCAGCGCGGCCATGGTTGTTGGCGGCTGCCTCGGCCTCGGGGCTCAAAACCGTTAATAGAGTCATAATCTGCCTCGCAATGAGTTAATCATCTTTTAAGACGAGTGCGTAGCGCCCGCAGCCACAACTGACCGAGCCGCCCGCGTGCAAAAGCTCGCCCAGATGCAGCAAAGCCTGGCCAACGGGGGTGATCTCGGCGAGATGGAGTTCTCCCCGCCAGCCTTGAATACAGCGTTGTTTGGATCCGAGCGGGATCCGCACGTGGGTAAGATCCTGATTTTGGCAATGCCAGGGTAAGGTTGGCAGAACCAGGGGCTGGCCCGTCCCGAACTGTTGGATTAGGCGTTGTAACCGCGTTTTTAGGGGTTTGTAGAGGGGATCGGTGCCGTCATCCTGATGTTTGCTGGCCAGCGGGGTTTGCAGCAGGACCCGAGCGGCGGTAGTGCTTTTACACGGTAGACTAAGCGCACGGGGCGCATGGCTGCCCTGGAAACGCCCCTGCACCCAGAGCGGCTGACTGCTAGCAACATCGTCAACACGCTCAAGCTCACCGGCATGCTCGACTTGCTGCGGCCAATGCCGGGCCAGGGCGTTCAGGAGGGTTTCAGCAAACAGGATGCCCTTGCCGAGCAACAGCACCGTGAACTGTACCGCACGTTCGTCGGATCGTACCCGCCAGTGGTGCAGTACCCACGGCGCCAGGGGAGCCTGTTTGTCGATCTCGGCGGGCTTGAAGCATTGCGGATAGGCGCAGTCATGCCGTATAGCACAACGCTCGCAGGCGACCCGCTCGTACAGACAGACCTCCCGGCTCAGACACCAACCGAGAATTCCCCGCAGCCAGCCGCCTGCATAGCCCCGCTGACGTACAGGCACGAAGGTCCGGCCCCGGAACCGCAGGCCGATGACCGTCAGGCCATAGTGCGCAAGGGCATCGTCCGGCATCGGTCACCCGGCTTTTTGCCAGCAGCCGAGGGTATCGAAATCGGCAGTAGGCAAAAAGCGCGCTGCCTGGCTTACTGTGCCGTGCAAATAAACCAGGCGCGGGGCGGTAAACCGCCGCCCGAAGCCCTTCTCCACGTCAAACACCCGGCGGGTCCACGGGGATAACGCCACCTGATCCACGCCGTCCAGGGCCGGACCGGGCAGCAGGGTTCCCGCCTGGCATGCCAGACCGGCGGCATCGGCGCTCCCCTCAATGCCGGGATAGGCAGCGGCATCGAAGGTAAACTCAACCAGGCGAATCCGTCCCAGGCCAATCTTCAGCTCGCCGCCGAGCAGGCAGCGATCCAGCCAGGCCGCCCAGTCCTGGCCCGCATACTCGGTGGCGGTGCACCATAAACCACCCGCCAAGTGTGTGACCGCCGCCTTGGAGGCGCCATCAACCGCTTGCGGCAGGATCATCTCGGTCTCGAACAGACCTCCGTCAACGGCACTGGCGTTGCCAGGGTCCAACGTGACGTGGTTTTGCGCACCAATGACCTCGCGCTCAATGCGCGGCTCGTCACGCCCTGGCAGCAAAATCCGCTCGTCCACGCTGACCCAGGCCGGGCCGCAGCGCAGATGCCCCTGCACCCATTGCAGGGCAGCCTGAAAATGCGCGGGCTGGCCGCCGTCGGCCAGCCCCAGGGTGGCCGCCAAAGACTGGGCAATCACGCCGCCGGGAACATAACGCAGGGTCCGGTCCAGCATCCCGGCGCGGCCGGCGCCGATGTGCAGCGGCGAGCGCAGGGCAAGGCGATACGCAGCAAAGCGCATGACTTATCCCGCCTGCCCGGCACGGGCATGATAGCGCCCATAGGTAAGCGCGGTCTCCACCAATTGCTTGGTGAGCAGGATGCGTTGCAGGGCCGCCAGTTCGCTCTCTTGCGCGCCGGTGGTGGTCAGGCCGCGATAGAAGGCCGGCATGGGCAGGGCATCGAGATCGGTCAACTCGGCATGGCGCAAAAGACCGACGATTCCCTCGTGGATGTCCTCGGCGGCAGGGATTTCCTGCTCGCGGCGCCGGGTAGCGAGAAACAGACCGAAGGCATACAGGCCTTGTTCCGCGACCACCAGCAAGGCCTTGTTGATCAGGTTCAAAGCCGCCGCGGGGTCGCGGGCGACCATCTGCGCAGCGGCGCGAGCGGCCAAGGGTTCGAGATTAAGCATGGCTCGCCTCCTTTGCAAGCAGCGGCAACATGCGACCGAAGCCGCGGGTGGTCATGCCGCCGATACCGAGTTGACAGGCAAGCGTTAGGCCGCGTTGCACAGTGTCACGGGCCGCGGTGGCCAAATCGGGCAGACGTTGATCGTCGATATCCACTTGGCCGCGAAATAATGTGCCCCGTGGTACCGCTTCGTAGGTAAACAACAGCCCCTCGGCGGCGGCCCCGGTCTCGAAGTCAATCGACACCGATGTGCGCGTTTCCAGATTGGCATTGACTAAGGCCGGCAGCAGATCTTCATGGACAAGCACCAGGTTTTGCTGCACGACCTGCAATTCGGTGTTGTCGGCAATGATCGCGGGGATCGGGATCGAGGCCGACTGGGCATGGAGCAACAGCCAGCCAAGATTGAGGCGCTCGGGCCGATTGCCGCGATGCTGGACCAGAATACGGGTGGCATCTGGCACCTCAGGAATCTCGGAACAGCCGGCGGCGGCCAGCAGGGCCGGGGTGGTCACCCAACGGGGACCGGCCATGGTCGGCACGGGGAAGGCCAGGATCTCGGCATCGCGAAACGAGACAATGCCGATGCGCGAGGTGCCTTGTTCATCGCCTTCCGCATAGCCGAAGATGCAGGCCACCGGATCATCATCGCCACGGTGCACGCGGGCCTTGGTGGGCGAATCCAGGGTGTGCCGGGCATAGGCCACGGCCTGTTCCCGTTCGGCCTCGGGTAGGCTATAGATGGCCGCCGCCCGGGCGGCGCCATTGAGGGAGCTGCCGGGAATCTTGGGCAGGCCGGTGGCGGCATCGCGCAGGATGGTGTTGTCCACGCGGCCCAGGCGGTAACCGCCGGCGCCGATATGCACTGGATCGATGGCAAAGAGATACAGCGGTAGGCATTGCATAGAGGCTACCTTGTTGTCATTGGCGTTTAAGCGGATGGCGTAGGACTTGTCGACTTAACGTCGGGTGCGGCCGTTTTTTCAAGCAGACTCAGCCAATCCATGGCATCGAAAAATAGGCCATTTTCCAGATGGGCGCGGATGTCACCGAGCAGGTCTTGCCAATCACTCAGTGCGTAACCTTGGCGCAGAGCCCGGCGGCGCGGTTCGACGAGCAAGTAGCGGCGCAAAATGGCCTCGCAATGTGCCAGCCAGGCCTCGCGTCCGGCCTCGCGCAGGGCCGGCGGGACATCGCGCACCCAGGTCTCGTAACACTCGATCATTTGCCCGCTCAAGGTCTTGGCCTGGCTCTCGGTCCACGCCCGGCGCACCGTTTCGGTCAAGTCGAAGAACCGGGGCAGTTGTTCCAGGAGATAGGCGCGGCGGCCGGGATGGCCGAAGATAAAATGTGGGCGGAAACCCTGTTCGTCGTAGATCAGACGATAGCGCTCGGCGGTACCATCGAGGATGGCAAAGTCAAAGGTGGCCGGGCGCAGGCGGATGGTCTCGCCAACCTGCAAATCCTTGAAATGCACGATGCGTCCAGGTCCCGCGGGGCGACTGGTGCAAATCGCATGAGGGTGCCAGAGGTCGGGCTGCTCTGGATCGCCGGTGCTAAGATCCACCGGCCATTGCACGGAACCTTGCGGGGTGGCGAAGGCGAGTTGCAGCAACGGTTCGGCCTTGTCCATCTCGCTGGCGGTGACGGTCCAATCCTGCCAGGATTGTTCGGGGATGCGGGCCTCTAGGCGGCGCAAGGCGTCCATGGCAACATACAGCGGGAATTTATGCCGAAACGCCACGGCGCTGATATGCGGGGCCAGACCGCCACGCAGCTTGGCGAAGCGCTGCTGCAATTCGTCTTGCAGAGTGGTCAAGACGGCCTGGGCATCGCCCGCCGCGACGATGGCCCGAAAGCCGCGGGCGTCCAGGGAGATGGGCATGAGCCAATTGTCGGTGCGCTCGCCCATCTTGGCCATACATGCCCGCCAAAGTTCGCGCAGATCGTCCCACAATCGCGTCAGGCGGCCCGGCGAGGCGTGCTTGCGCTGGCCGAACAGGGCCAAGCGGTCGCCGTCGTGACGGACCAGGCTAAGGCCCTCGGGAACGGCCTCGCGAAAGAAGAAGTCCTCGGCGACGTGGCGGGGGCGTTCGGCGAGGGGGGCGGTGGCGCGACCGTCTTTGGGCTGACCTTGTTTACCGACATACAGCCAAAAGCCATCACCGGCCAGAATCTGGGCCACTTGGGTCTCTGCCTTATCCGGCGTGAAGTCGGCTTGCTTAAGACGCGTTAACAATTGCTGCAACCAATCACCCGCGGCGGCGATGGACTCCGGTACCGGCGCGGCATCGGTAAAACTGAGATCATCAAAGGGCCGAGCGACCTGGGTGATAAAGGCCTGGCCATCCAATACCGAGGCCCCGTCGATGAACACCGAGATCAATGCGACCCGGGCATTGCCCCCGGCATTACGGGCCTCGGTCATCTTTGCCAGATCCCAACCCCGTGGCTGAACCCCAAACCAGGCCTCGGTCTTTCGGCGGCGCTCGCGTCGGGCCGGCAAGCTGCTCATCTCAGTGCAGGTGGAGCAATAACTCTTGGTCGCGGCCAGATCGGTCTTGCCTTGACGCAGCGTACTCTCGGTGAGGGCGAACTCACGGGCCCGCCCCGGCCGCAGACCGCATTGCGGGCAGACCTGGACGAGCCCCCCATCCTGAGCGGCCTTGCGCCATAGATCGGCCAGGGTCGCGGCGCCGATTTGTAACAAGCGATGGCCGGCAGCCCCGGAGTTCGGCGCCAGGACGGCCCGATAATCGGTGAGATAAAGTCGGGGCACACTCCACAGCAGATGGACCGAGGTGCCGACGCCGAGTGGGGTGAGGGCCTGCTCAAGGGCCGGCAGCAAGGGGTCGAGCAATTCCGCCGCGAAGCGCCGCGATTCGGCCAGGCCTGGACCGGTCACGGCATCCAGGCTCGGTACGGCCAACACCACCCCGTCGTCGTCTTCATACAGGACATTGCCGATGGGCTGCTCGACCTCCAACAGGTGTTTGAGGTCGAGCACGGCCTGTTGCCGCCGCTCGGCCAGGGCCGTCCACACCACCGGCTGCAAGGCGGCCTCGGTCAGACCCTGCCAATCCCAACGAATACCCAATAGGCGAAAACGCAACAGACCCATTTTGTCAAGCTCGAACAATGCCGATTCGCCCGCTTCCTGCAGCTGCTCGCCCAACTCCCGTTTGCGTAGCGTGAGTTCAGCGACAGCGGCCTTGAAGAGACTGGCGGCGGCATAGCTGTGGTGCCAGAGGGTCACATCATTGGTGGGGCGGCGGGTCTCGCCCAGTGCTTGGCGAAACTGCGCTGCGATGCGCTCCAGGTGCGTTTGCCGCAGGGAAGGAACGGACTGGCTGCCATCAAAATCGAGCAATGACGCGGCTAGTAATTCGCTGATCTGCTCCCAGGCCGCCTCAAGTCTCGCTTCGTTATAAGCCTCGCGATCTCGGCCCAGGCTATCAGCGATGTGTGCCCGTTCGGGGTGCTGCTTGCCGGTCTTGGTTTGGCCGGCCCCCTTATCCAGGGCCGAATCGCGGATATCGGCGGCATAGGTATATAAGTCACCGAGAAAACTCAATTGCGGGAATTTATCTTTTGCATGGTGCTGGCGGAGCGGATCACCAAGCCCCTGGGCCTGAACCGGTGGCGTGGGAAACCAATCGGCGGGCAATGCCAATACCTTAGCCCATTGGGCATGGTTGAGGATTCGAGCCAGCCAGTCCTCCGTAGCAGGTGCCGGGTACACTCTGGCAGGCTCGAGAATGCCGCCATGTGGTTCCGAAATCCTGGCTGAACGCTCAAACTCCCGGCGCTGTGTATTAGAAGGATATTTATCATTGCCAACCTGCGCTAACTTCTCCCGCGCAAACTCCGGCCGCAATTTCCCCAAGTCGTGCAACAGGCCGGTCAATTCGGCCGCCAGGATGCGATCTCGTTCGGCCTCGTTCAGCAAGATTCTGTCGCTCATTTAGGCTTGCTCCCCGGCGATAAACTCTGCCATGGCCCACCAGCTATCGCCACCTTGCAAGCGATGCTCGTCGATGGGGACGTCGGCGGTGGCCGATCCGACAGCGCTGCCCCCCCGTTCCGCCTGCCAGGCCTGCCAGGCGGCATGGTGTTGGCGCACCTTTTCGAGTTTGTCACGCTCTTCTTTTTCGATATTGTCCAATGCCCGTTCTGCCCTATCGATGCGCTTGTTTAGCTTCTTCCGCTCCTTCTTATCCTTTTTATCCGTCTGTTCGAGTTTCGCTTTGAGCTTGGCTATGTCTTGCTGCTTGTCATTCAGGCGATCTTGTAGCCGCTGTGTAAAAACCGATTCGTCAATAGGGATGCCAGCGGCATCGAGATACTCGGCGTAATACACCGGCGCCTCAGGTCCAGTATCGACCGGCTCGCTGGATCTCGTGTCATCCTCGGGCATCCCACGCCAACCCTTGGCCTGCAAGACGATGTCCTCCGGTTCAATCTGCCCATAACCCGCCAAGCGCTTGGCCCCGAGCCCCAAACGTGGCCACCACAAGGCCAGGGCGGCGAGCAGGCGAGCGAGGTCGGCACGCACCAGCCGCTCCTGGCTGTGCGCTGTCCCATGGGGGTTGAAATAGCGCAGCTCCAGGGCGCCGAGTTGCCCGGCAGCGATGGCCTCGAAGTGGATAGGTAAGGTACCAATGGCGTTGGCCCGATCACCGGGATTGATGACCAGGTATTGCACCTGCTGAAACCAGACCGGGGCGAAATACAAGCGCCCTTGGCGGGCGTCGTCGATGACCATTTCTTCGCCCGTGCCGGCATTGGGCACGATGCCAAACAACCGCTCGGCATGGCCATCCTCACGCCGAAAGGTCAGGCGACCCGGCCATTCGGGCAGGTATTCCGGGTCGAAGAACGCCCGTTGATAGGCATCCACCGCCAGGCCCGAGAGAGTGGCAGCGGCCAGATAGGGCGCCCCCAGGATATGGTCCTTGCGCACGGGGTTATCGAAGAGAGAGAAAGGATCGTCGTCGCGGGTCAAGAGCGGCGTTTTGAGGCGGAATCTCAATAATAGCCGAGCACTATAGCTGGGAAAAACCTGCAAGACCGTCGCCGGGTTCTTTTCGACGCGAAAGACCTCATCGACCCGTTGGGCCGCAAGGGTCTTGGCCTCCCTCTTTGGCGGGTCCGCTGGCCGACCCTGATGGGCCACCCCGTGGTGGCGCAGGAAATCGGTTCGAACATCGGTCAAGGCCCGGTTGAGCGCATTGGGATCAGCCGGAGCGCCCCGATCGATGTGGGCGCGATCTAGATGGGCATCTAGCATCCAAGCATTGCGGGGCCGTCGGCAATTTTTCCATTCGGCGAGAAAATCGAAGCTCATCAGTTCAATCCTGCCAGTTTATTGAGTTGGTCAATCAGATTGGGTCGCGGAGTCGCCAGATCGACAAACTCGATGCCGGCGGTTGGCTCTGGACCCTGGTCCAAGGCCGTGCGTATACATGCCAACACTTGCCCTCGCGAGGCCTGATGTTGGGCTGGCTCGGTGTGCGGAAAAATGCCCCAGATCCTAATGGCGCTGTGGTCTGGATGGTCATCTTGCACCGCATAGCTTGCCGAGACATTGACGGCGCTGCCGGTCTCGTTGAGATGACCGAAGGTGTAATGACGCAGTGGTCGCCACTGATCGACCGGATCCGGTCGCAGGCTACCGCGCAGATGCGCCCGCCAGGTCAGGCCCCGGAGCAGGCGCTGACGCATGTTTCCCGGTGCTTGCGCGAAGTAGACAGTCGCGAAAAAGGCCCGATGCAGCCCCACCCAACCATACACCGGTTCTGCCGCCGCTGTCAGTGCCGTCACCTTGGGAGGCGTTTCGCTTGTCATAACGCCCAACCCGAATTGATCTTTGGCGCCGAAGGTCCCGTGGCGAATTTGAATCCTCAAGGCCAGCAGCAGGCGCTGCCAATCGGTTTCGGCAATCCCCCGGCGGGTCAACGTCAATTGCCATTGGCCATGTAACGCTTGCCCGAAAAACCAACCGTTGTGGTGGGCACCGTCTGCACGTGGGACCTCGATATTAGGCAGGTCTTCCACTTTCAGGTCTTTGCTATCGAGGCTGAGCCCTACCTGCTTGGCCGAGCCGGTCTCCCCCCAGACCCGGGTCTCGAAGTTGGCATCGCCCAGGGCCACCGCCAGCCAGCTCGACCACCGCCTAAGCCCGCCGAGGATGCCACTGGGATAAACCCGTTCGCCGGTCTGGCCGATGCCGCCGGTATACAAGGGCGTGAGGGTTTGTAAGGGAACGGTGACGCCCGAGGCTGCGGGGCGACGGATGGCGGCCAATATGCTCATAAATGCACCAGATGGTGTTGAATCTTGCTGGATATCGTCATTTAGCGGGCTCGACAGCGGGTGAATCTCAATGAGCTC
>CAYFSA010000083.1:0-4060 GCA_964345605.1 uncultured Ectothiorhodospiraceae bacterium | reverse complement strand
CTTGCTGGATATCGTCATTTAGCGGGCTCGACAGCGGGTGAATCTCAATGAGCTCGGGCCTCTGACAGGGACCTGGTCAGGCATCATTGGATGTCGTCGCGGCCGCTGTTGCTGCCTGCCCCGTATCAACTAAATTTACCGGATAAATATGCCCTGTCCAATCAGCCAGGGCGGCCCAGTCATTCTCGGCCAGTGCCTGATCGATGACTTCGCTCACCCGCCCCGGACTCATGGGTTCGTTGTCCAGATCGAGAAGGCCGTCGAGATCGGCAGCAATCTCGGTCAGTACCGTCTGCCAACCTTGCAGGCCGGCGCGGAGGCGCAGCAGCGAGGCCTCAGCATCGGCAGGTGCTGCATGCAGCACCCGCAGCAGCGGCAGGGCTTCAAGATAGTAATATGCGCCAAGCAGCCGTTCTGCCTCGCCGGCAAGGTCTGGCAGGGGGTCCTGGGCATTGGCCAGATGCGCGGCCAGGGCGGCTACCGCGCGCGGCAGAACCGCCACCCCGCGCAATTGCTGCAGCCAGTGGGCATGGGTTTGCCAGAGCTGGCGCACGGCCTGGCGATAACCCCGACGGCTCGCCAGGGCCAGTTCGCCCATGACACGGTAAGGATTGCGTTCGGCACGCGTGGGGTCGTCGCCATAGGCGCCCAGGTCATCCTGGCGTGATTGGCTGTACCAGATCTCGGCATTATCGTCATTGCCGCGCAGCAGCGCCGCATGGCCCAAATAAACCGATGTTTGCCCGTCGATCACCCGGCCGGTTGTCGTACTGAGCTGATCCTGGATGGCCTGCGACTCCATGAGATAGCCCTCAGCCAAATCGTACTTTCCCTGGCGCAGTGCGATTTCCCCGAGCCGGCCCAGGGTGCGATAGCGGGTCTGCTGATTGCCGCCGAGCTTGAGCTGCTGCTCGCTTGCGGCGGCCATCCGCTCGGCGGCATCCAATACGCCTAAGTCACTAAAGCAATTGGCAAAGCTGCGCCGCAGCTCGGCCTCGATGCTCTGCTCGGCCGGATGCTGGCGCCGTACCCGCCATTCCTCGGTAAAGCGGGTCAGCGCCGTGGCGAAATCACCGGCATAATAGGCCTGCCGCCCGACCTGATGCAGCCATAAGCCGCCGCGCAGGGGCTCGGCCAAACCGGGCACCTGCGCGGTCAGCGCCGTAACCGCCGCTTGCTGGCGCGCCAGTGTCGTCGCGGCCGCGTCATGCTGGCGGGTTTCAGTCAGGCGCAGGGTGGCCATCCCCCAATACGCAATCGCGAAGGCCTGCGGCCAGGGCTGCCAGTCAGCCTGTGCCAAGGCCTCCCAGCTCGCCTCGAGAGTGCGCAGATCGGGCGTCGCGGCACGCAGTTTACTGATGGCTGTCAGCAACGCATAGCCAGCCCTGACGGGCAGCACATCGGTCTCGGGCACAGTGTGGAGCAATTCGCGCTGCCATAGCACCCGTTCAACGGCGCGAAACCAATCCTGCCAAAGCGGGTTGTGCCGGTCGAATCCCTGCGCGTTATTCAGCAGGGCAAAACCAAAAGCCTCCCGCAGGGTATCCGATGACTGTTCCAACAGGGCATTGAGCGGCGGTAGCTGCCGGTTAACCGGCTCAAGATCAAGCTTCCAGGCCCGGCGCAGGCTGGCCAGCAAGGCCCGCCGCGACTCGTCCGGCGCCGGCTCCAGCGGCAGAGCGGCCCAGGGGCGCGGCGGTAAGCTCGCGGGGTCGGCCGCGATTTCGGCCTGCAGGGTCAATTCAGGCAACTGCAAAGCCTGGCGCAAGACACGTGTCAGGTCCGGGGTCGCTGTCGGGGTGGCTGACGCAGCGCCGAGGCCGCATTGCAGGCTAACTACAAGCGTGACCGGATAAGCCGTCGTGGTCTTGGGCGCACCGGCCACGGGGGCCTGTAAAGTCCGCGAAACCTGCCATTGTTGCCGGATCATGGCTGCAGATCCTGAATGGGATTGAACGCCGTATTCGGCCAGTCTGCCGAGTCGTCATGGAGGTGGCCCTGCCTGATCAAGGCCATTAAGCCGGCGCCCATGTCGGCAATGGCATTGACCACCACAAGATGGCGCCGAAAGTGCCAGAGCAAGTTGCGGTGGGCCGGTATCTGGCCGACGACATAATCGGTGGTGGCGAAGGTCAGTCGGTTATTGAGGGCCGCGGGCTTCTCGGTGCCCTGCCAGCCTTCCAGCATGGCCTGGCTGTGCGCGGCGGCGGTCGAGTTCATCAGCCGAATGTTCATATCGGCCCGCTCATTTTGCTTAGCTGCTGGCGGCCGGTACTTGACTTTCGACTGCTGTATTGCCGGCAAGTCGGGGCTTTCACTGCGAAACCCCGGCAGGCAGTAGATCTGCGCAGTGTCCTCGACAAACGGCAGGATTTGGGCCATCAACAAGCCATAGCATTGCGCCAGTGCACTGGCGGGGTCGCCGCCGTAGGGCAGCCTCGCTCGAATGTCACGCCCCGACCCGTAACAACCGAGGGTAAGCAGGCGCGGATGGTGGGCCAGCCAGGCCAGATTGGCATACAGCTCCTGCCGTAACGGCGGCCCGCTTGCCTCGTCCAGGCGACCGCCGAGTACCCCGCCATTCCGGTCTCTGGCGTAGCGGATCACATCGAGCACATGGTGCTGCTCGCTGCGATGCGGTGCATCGGCTGGCAAGGCTTGCAGAGGACGGCGCATGCGCTTAGCCACGGAGCGCCCGCCGATGGTCTCGTTCAGCGCTTCATGCCAATCCTCAAGCCGCGCCATCACCACGGCCACCCCAAGGACTTCGCTGGGAAGAATGCGATCCCATTGGCCGGTTTCGTCACCTACGGCCAACCACACAGGCGAGTCGATCTGCAGCCAGGCTGACAGGGCCGCAGTCAACGGCTGCCAGGGGGAATCGAGCACCTGGCGCAATTGGTTCAAGACAGCCGATGCTTCAGCATGGCGTGAATGCGCATCCGGATTTTGCAGGAGATTGACCGCCCGCTGCAGCTTTTTGAGGCGGTTGCCGTCCTCTTGCGTCGGCCTCCAGCCGATGAGCGCGGCATGCGCCTGGGTATCCAGAGCTGATTCCAACCGGCCCAGCCGATTAACGCGCTGGCCCTGCTCGGCGGAATCCAGCCAGGCCGCAATGAGCTTCGGCCAATTCGGGGAAGCGGAAGTGTCGAGCATTATATTGCAAGCCTCGATATATTATTTATACGTTAATGTTATTAGCAATTTTAATTATTATGGTTTAAATTATAACGACCATTTATGACTCTATCATCGTAACCCTATAAGCTATAGTGACACAAATCAACTGATTTATTTTTTGTGATATCCCGGTAATGACATCGCTTGCTCAACAGATTGATTGCTTGCCCCTTGTCTTGCGATCACTAATGTGAACGCCATCGCACGCAGGTTCAACCCATTTCAGGATCAGGTCAAAACTCGATGAAGTCATCACCTCAGGGAGCCGCGCGGGCAATCACCAATCCATCTTGGCGGTTACCATCACGCGATGCCTGCCGACGACTCAAGACCTGGTTAAATTAAATGCCAATTCAATAAAATAAATAATAATAATCAGCACCGGCATGGCATCACCCATGTGTTTGCAGGGATGAATGCGCATGTCTTTGGCAGAAATGGCATTCATTCAGTGAACGCTTGCAGGCAACAAATTTTGAAACGGTAGCAGCCAGATGCGCGATGATAACAACGATGGCTGCAATAGATTAACGCTGGAAGGAAAGGGATTTTAAAGGGCGGGATGTGGGAGAGGGGAAACATTTTCGCCTCTACGCTCACAAAGCCCTATCAACGGGCAGGTGTCCAGGGCTTGACCTCCAGCCGGCCATTGTTCCATTCGTAAGCGATCTCATGGTCGTAGTAATGGGCCCAGTAGTCGGCCTCGCTGACCAACCGGCCGGCTGCGGTGGCCGGTTCAGGCGGCGGGGAGTTCAGGACTGTTTCGGAGTCGGGCATGGCTGGGGCCCTCCTGCCGTGGATGAGGGGGATAAGGGCAACTTAGGGGTTGTCCAGAAATAACTTGAACAAAATGGCTGCAAGTGCTAAGAAAAGTATATAG
>CAYFSA010000082.1:0-13213 GCA_964345605.1 uncultured Ectothiorhodospiraceae bacterium | reverse complement strand
CCATTGAGCAAAAGCTGCCCCAATGTTTGCACGCATGTTAATCAATACAGTTTAGGGGTTTATTGATCGATACAGATGCTGTTTTCGATAAACTGTACTGGTTAAATTTTGGGTATCTGGATCTGTCATGCTTAGCCCGTTTTGATTAAGCTTTCCCAAGTCGGCGACACACGTCGCAATCAGAGCAAACAATGGAGAAAAGCTTATGACGATTCGCAATCTCAATACGGGTAATCAATACGGCCAGTATACCCGAGATTTTGTCGATTACTGGGATGATTTGGTCGGTTGGGAAGGCCGAGCGGCTTCCGAAGGCGGCTTCTACGAGCGCCTACTGAAGACGGCTGGCTGTCGGGAAGTGGCCGATGTGGCCAGCGGAACCGGCTTTAACGCCATCAATCTCGCCCAGTCTGGGCTGGTCGTGACCGCTACGGACGGCTCGGAGAACATGCTGGCGAAGACTCGCGAGAATGCCAAGCAGATGGGAGTGAGCTTTGGCCATACCCAGGTGGCCGACTGGGTCAAATACGATAAGCAGGTTGGCAAGGAACAATTCGATGCGCTGATCTGCCTCGGCAACTCCTTTACCCACCTGTTCGAGCATGAGGCTCGGCGCGACGCCATGGAAGCCTTTTTCAACGCCCTGCGGCCGGGCGGCATGGTCATTATCGATCATCGCAATTACGATTCCATGCTGGATAACGGCTACAGCTCCAAGCATCAGCATTACTACACCGGCAAGGGCGTGGATGCCTATCCGGCCGAGCTGAACCGCTACCTGGCTCGTTTCGAGTATAAATTCCCCGACGGCGCGGTATTTCAGCTCAATATGTATCCGCTGCGCCAGGACTACCTGTCGCATCTGCTCGAGGACGCCGGCTTTATCAATGTGGACCGCTATGGCGATTTCACCAAGCCGTATAACCGTGATGAAGTCGACTTCATTCAGCAGGTAGCCTACAAGCCCAAGATTTAACAGCAGCTGCTGGCATGTGCCGCACGCGACCGGGTCCTTTTGCAACCTTGGCGGTTATGGCATTAGCCGCCGCCTGGGTCCCGCAAATGACCCGATTCCCGAGCTTGCGGCAACATCTGCAAGCGATCCTGGCCTACGTCACGCCACCGGTGGTAGCCGTATTCCTGCTGGGCATATTCTGGCCCCGCGGCAATAATCGGTACACCGAATACGCCTTGGTACACGGACTATCGCTAGCTGAGTTTAGGGCTATTGTTGCTGACGGCGGCAATAGTGCTCTGGTGGTGGTAAGGCTGCAGTCGATGCAAGAGCTTGGCCGCAAAGTCAGCAGTCCGTCCAATAACCATTAGGCCATCACCTAATCTGATCCGCTCCTACGAAATTCGGCTGCATCGCCTTGTACGCATTGTCCAGCCGCGCCCGGATGGCACTGGTATTCTCCGTGGCAAAGGTTAGGAAGGCGTTGGCGGCGAGCGACAGCTCGCGGCCGCGGGGGTAGACGAGAAACCAATGGCGCTGCACGGGGAAGCCGACCACGTCGAGGATGACGAGCACGCCGCTGTCAGCATCGAGGGCCAGGGAGTGCAGTGACAGGGCGGCGATGCCGAGGCCGCCGATAACGGCATGCTTGATGGCTTCGTTGCTGCCAAGCTCGATGCGCACGTTGGGCCGCAGGCCGGCTTCGTGGAAGGCCTTGAGCACCGAGTCCCGAATGCCGGAGCCGGGCTCGCGCAGCAGGAAGCGCTCCTGTGCCAGGCGTTCCAGGGTCACGCCCTGATGGCTGGCCAGGGGATGGTCAGTGCGGGCGACGATGACCAGCGGATTGGGGGCGAGCGGGACCATCTCGACCTCAACGCTGGAGCCTTCCGCCTGACCCATGACATATAGGTCGTCATCGCTGCCGGCCAGGCGCTCCAGAATACGTTCGCGGTTGGTCACCTTCAGCGAGACGTCGATGCCGGGATGCTGCTCGCAGAAGGCACCGAGGATTTCTGGGGCGAAGTATTTGGCGGTGGTAATCACGCACAGGCGCAGTCGGCCATGCCGCAGGCCTTTCACGTCGGCCAGACGGATATCCAAATCCGAGAGGCTGCGCAGAATGGCGCGTGCAGCGGCATGGACCTCGCGGCCAACATCAGTGGTTTCCACCCGCCGCCCGACTTGCTGGAATAGCGGCATGCCCACGGTCTCGGCCAGTTTTTTGACCTGCATGGAAACGGTCGGCTGGGTCAGGAACAACTCTTCGGCGGCCCGGGTAAAGCTGCCGTGGCGCACAATGGCTTCCAGGATTTGCAGCTGCCGGAGGGTGGTGTGCCGAATTAGATAATCTGAGCGATCCACCCGAGTGAGTATGTCAAATTCCTCTTCCATCGCCATGGCCCCCTGGCAGCTCGCGGGCAAGCGTTGTTACTACCTTCGCCAAGAAATCACTCCCGGTCAATGTGCTGTCGCGTGGCGGGCTGAAGCCCGCCACGCGGCAGCAAGCGATCAATCCGGCCAGACCCGCCGTCGGGGGATACGCACCGGCTTGTCTGCGGGTTCGGCGGGCTGCTGCTTGGCCTGCTCCTGGGATTTGGCTGGGGTGGCCGTTGCTGGGGTGCTCGCTTTCGGGTTTGTGTTTGCGCTTTTGCTGCGTGCCGCAGCGGCTGATTTTGCGGCAGATGCAGCCGTATTCGTGGCACCCGATGTCTTGTTGCCCGCCGGCTTGTTGTTGTCAGCGGCCTGACCGGATTGGCTCGTGTCAGTTTGTGCCGGGGTTTTCGGGGCCGTGGCCGGCTTGCTTGGATTGTTGTCTTGACTGCTCGGGCTCATGACGAAGTCTCCGCGGTCAGGGTGTCAACAGGGGCCAGGGCATCCAGGGCTGCAGCCAGACGATGCGCCTCAGGATCGTCGCTCACCTGGTCGGCAGTAGCCTCGCCGGCTGCCAGGGGTAAAGTAGCGTTGACATAGGTGCGCCCGAAGCTGATATCGGGATATTGCCCGGCCTGTTCACAGACCTCGGCAACCCGGTCAAGAAAATCGCGAGTGCTGGCATAATCGGCGAATTCATAGCGCCGCTCCAGGCGATCGGGGCGGCGGCGCACGGTCCAGGTATGGTGCATCATGAGGCTCCTTAAACGGCTTGTCGGGAAGGTTGGGCCGGCTGTTGCAGCGCGGCGAGCCAGGCGTCAATTTCCTGGGCATGGTGCTGCTCTTCGGCAAGCAAGGCCGCGAAGAACTCGGCATTGGTCTGATCGCCGAGCTGGCGGCAAAACGCCGTGGCCTCGGCGTACAAGGCGACAATGTCCGCTTCCAGACGCTGGTCGGCCTGCAGCAGTTCGACCAGATTGCGGCCGCACCCGGCCGGGCGAATCTGCGAGGCGTTCGGCGCTGCGCCGAGCGCCAGCATGCGCTGCACGAGCCGTTCGGCATGCTGCATTTCCTCCACCGTTTCCTGACGAAAACGCTGGCTCGCCTCGGGCAACCCCCAGGCCTCGGCGAACGAGGCCTGAGTCAGGTATTGCTGCACCGCCGAGAGCTCCATGCTCAGGGCCCGGCCCAGGAAACCGAGGACACGGGGATGGCTGGGGGCACGTCGCATAATGATCGTCCGCCCTTGGTTCGTGTTCCGGTCCAGCGCCTTAAGACTTACCTTCGATCAGCGCGGTACCGTTGCTGCCGAGTACCGGCTCGACCTCGCGGTGCGGGCGGGCAATGATATGGGCAGCCACCAGGCCATCGCCGACGCGCTCACAGGCATCGGCGCCGGCACGTACCGCCGCGTTCACCGCCCCGGTCTCGCCGCGCACCAGCACGGTCACATAACCGCCGCCGACGAACTCGCGGCCGACCATGCGTACTTCCGCCGCCTTGGTCATGGCGTCCGCCGCCTCAATCGCCGGCACCAGCCCGCGGGTTTCGATCATGCCTAGAGCAATCCCCATGGTTTCGTTAGCCATCGCTCAGTTCTCCGCTCGTTGGGTTGTCAGTTGATTTAGGTTAACAAGTTGCAGTTGCTGTGCTTGGCTGGCCAGCCTCTCCCAGGGGAGAGGCTAACGAGCCGGCCGGATGAATCAATCCGACTGCCGGGTCGGCAATACCGATTCCACCTCGCGGTGCGGGCGGGCGATGATATGCGCGGCCACCAGGCCGTCACCGACACGCTCACAGGCATCGGCACCGGCGCGCACCGCCGCGTTTACTGCCCCGGTCTCGCCGCGTACCAGCACGGTCACATAACCGCCACCGACGAACTCGCGGCCAATCATGCGCACTTCCGCCGCCTTGGTCATGGCGTCCGCCGCCTCAATCGCCGGCACCAGCCCGCGGGTTTCAATCATGCCTAGAGCAATACCGTAGTTATCGCTGGCCATCTTCTCGATCTCCTGTAGTTGGATCAGTCAACGAGGCCCACTGCCTCAAAACATGCTGCTTTCAATATCAATCAATTCGTCATACCGGGCACCGTCTCAGGCATCGGTCGCCCAGTCGTCGATAATCCCGCAGATCGTCAGATCCGTCAGAATCTTGGTGTTGCCCATGGCATAGCGGGCCGCCGAGCCGGCGGTGGCGAACACCCAATTGCCGGGGCGAACCCCGACCGGATCGGTGGCCACCACGCGCTTGCCCTTGGCATCCCGCAGGATGCGTAAGCTGACTTGCTGCAGGCCGGGTACCCGCCGCGTACAGACCAGAGAGTCAACTACTTGCATGATGTCCATCAGCTGTCGTCCTCCCAGCGGTCGATAATGCCGACGATGGTCAGATCGCTGGGGTATTCCTTGCTGCCTGCGGCTTCCCGGGCTGCCGAGCTGCCCACGCAGATCACCCAGTCGCCTGGCATGCTGCCCACGGCATCGACGGCCACCACCTGGCTGCTGCCATCGCGCACTACCTGCAAGTATTTATGCTCCAGCTCGGCAATGCGCTGGGTTGCGACCAGGGGCTTGACCACCTGACAAATCTTCATCGCCGCACCTCCCGCCGCAGGCGCCGCGGGCTTGCCGGCGCGCGTGGCTCGCCGGACTGCGGTAATACCCCGGCGGCTGGCAGCAGCGAGCTGCCCACCACTTCCACAGCTGAGTTGTCATCGCAATCCCGGATCGCCACCAGGGTATGCAGCAAGCCGGCCCGAGTGAGCTCGGGGTAACGCTCGTGCAGGGCCTGGTTGACCCGCTCGGCATGGCCGATCGCCCGCTCCCGTGCGCCCGGCACGCCACCGTGATAATCGAAACGCACTATCACAGGCGCCGGCAGGCCGCGATCGACATACAGCTTACGGAAGATCTTGATGCCGACATCCAGGTCCGGAGCACCTTCCTCGACCGTGGCGAGATAGGCGAAATAAGTCAGGTTGCGCAGCTGCACTTCCTCAAAGCCAATGCCCGCGCCGATAAACCGCTCGGCATGGCCGCTGTCGGCATACGCCCCGGCATGGAATTGGCGGACGTAATCGATCTGGGAGAAATTATTCTCCAGTAATTGCGCCGCCAGCTTGATCATGCCGGTATCAGTTGCCCCGGCTGGCGCCGCCTCGGCCACGCGCGCCTCCAGATAGGCCCGCGCTTCGCTCACCGGCAGCCGCTCGGTGGCGGTGTAAAGCTCGGCGGCCTCGATGGGCTGGTCATCCAGGTCGATCTGCCCGTCGGCATCCGGCAGATGCACACAGATCGCATCGGTATCGGTATCCATACCGAGCAGCAGTAAATCCACCGAGGCCCCGCAGCAAAAGCTGTTCTGCACGGCTTGCTGAAAGGCGTTCAGTCGTGCCAGCCCGGCCTGGGCGGCCCGGGCCGTGTCCGAGCCATGCGCGGCACAGCCGGCATGGTCCGGATCGCGGCTGCTGTAGTGATATACCACCACTTTCAGATAGCGGGTACCGGCATCCGCGGTGTTCGGCTGGCCCTCGCGAAAGCGCCGCAATTCGGTCTCGGTCCATTTGGCGACGCTGTCCTCGACATCGAACAGGGCACCGGCGTAGGAACGCCGCCGCACTTCACCATGCGGCAGGCGCAGCACATAGCTGATGGCATGGGCTAGGCGGCCGTCGGCACAGGGAGTGATATCCATGAGATGGAACCCGCAGCCCTCCAGATAGGCCTGGAAAGCAGCCCCGGCATGCCCCTGCAGGGGGTCGGCGCGATAAAACTCGTCACACAGCTGCAGATAGGTCACGAACACACACCAGGCGTACAGGCCCCGCATATCCAACTGGGTCACCCAGGCGTCCTCCAGCAAGCGCGTCGGCAAGCTCAGACCCAGCTCCGTTTGGGCGATCGCCTGCGCTTGGGAGACAAAGTCCGGCTCGTGCTGGAGACCGGAGATCCGGCGCAGCACGGGGACGATGTTGTCAAACGCCTGCTTAACCCGCGCCTCGTAGGCCTGCAGGCGCGCATTCCCGGCCGTATCGGTCAACGGATGGCCCGCGGTGGCCCGGGCCGGGGCCGAGCGCGGCGCACTGGCCGTGCCGGCTGCAGCCGTCGTGGGCCACTGCCGCGGAGCCCGGCCGGCGGGCTTGGCCGCGGCCGGGGTGGGCGGCAGCCACCGGGGGGTACGTGAGCGATTGGGGATTCTTGGCGACATGCTTGCTGGCTCCTTCGATCCTTGCCGTGGGCGTTACCCGCGCGCCCCGCCCGAGTAGGTCACCATGGCACCGCGTTCGGTCGAGCCGCTACTGCCGGTCACCCGGTTGGTCGGCGGGTCGACGTCCTCGTTACGTTTGCGCGGCACCGCCGGCATAGCGCTCATGGGGCCCGGCCGGGTGGGATTGCGACGCATTGCCGAGGCCCCTTCCGTGCCGGTCACCCGCTCGCCACGCTCCCAGTCATCGCCGGTGATCCGCTGGCCGATAGCTTGGCCCTCGCCGGTAATGCGCGGCTTGACCGAGTCGGTCTCGACTGCATCGGCCGCTTCCGGGGGCGGCAAATCGACGACTTCGGCCTGGGCATACTTCTGGTCGAAGCGGAACTGTTCGGTGCCGGTTACCTTATCGGTAGCCATGCCGAACGGGCCGGTGATACGCCCCTGCTCGTAGCGACTGCCGGTGACCGCGCTCCCCGCTTGGTGAGCTTGGTGGGCCTGCTGAGCCTGTTGGGCCGGGGACATCACACTGAAACGCTGCCCGGGCGCGGCACTGCCGGCATCGGCATCCAGGGCCTGGGGAAAATCGCTTTCGCCGGGCATGGCCGCCCGGGTCCCACAGGCCGCGGCGGCCTGATCGTTGCCAACATACGGGGTCCCGGAGACCGGTTCACAAGCGCCCCGCTCGGCCCCGGTCATGACGCCGTTAATCCCCGGCTGCTGCCCGGTCAGCGGCGGTGCGCCCATGGCCCGTTGACGCTGCTGCATGGCCTGGGCCGCAGGCGGCTCGCAATAGTTTTGGTATTGCTCCAGGCCGGCATAGGGGGTGCCGGTCACCGCTTTACAGGTACCGGGTTCGTCGCCGGTCACCCGGGTCGAGCGGCCAGTTTGCGTCCCCGAGACCCACTGCTGCCGCAGGGTCCGCGACTCGCCCACCTTGCTGGGCTCCGGGGCGACGTTATAGCCGCAGAAGGCTTGGTATTGCCCCTGGTCGACATACTCGTCGCCACTGACCGGATAGCAGCTACCGGATTCATCGCCGGTAACGCGCTCACTGCGGCCGACCCGGGAGCCGGTGACCTGACCGCCACGCAGGGTGGTGGATTCGCCTACCTTGCGCGGTCCCATGACCGGCAGATTGCGCGGCTGCTGGCCCGAGGTGACCCGAGAGGCAGCAGGTGCCGGCGCTGCCGGGGCCGGCTGCGGCTGCGCCTGCGGCTGCCCCCCCGTCGGCGTCGGGCAATAGGTTTGCTGATCGTCGACAGCTAGATACTCGGTGCCGGTGACGCTCTGACAGGTACCGGGCTCATCCCCAGTCACCCGCTGGCTGCGGCCGACCCGGGAGCCGGTGACTGTATGCCCCTGGCCGGTATGGCTTTGACTGACCTTGGGCGGATTGGGGCTGGGCTCGCGCTGGCAGAAGGTCTGGAAGATCTCGGCACCGAAATACTCCGTGCCGGTAACCGCATGGCAGGTGCCGCTCTCACTACCGGTAGTGGTCGCGGTGCGCCCGACCTGGGTACCGGTCACTGAACCGCCGTGCGCCGTGGCGCTGACGCCCACTTTCCAGGTCGCGTCGCTGGCGCCGCCCTGCTGATTGCCGCCGTCACGGCCGGGCCGCACCCGGCCACTCGGCTGCTTCTTCGGGTTGCCATTGCCGCCGTTGCGGCTGCGCATGGAACGCACTTGCTGGGCCAGCTCCCGGCTGGTCAGCTTGGGATTAGCCTGGCGGGCCAGCGTCGCCGTGGACGGATTGGCTGCATTGGCCGCGGCCTTACCGCGGCTGGCCAGGGCTGAGCGCCGGGCATGGGCGATCATGCGCCCGGCCGGTTTTTCCATCTTGCCATCCCGCTTGGCTGCGACCCGCCGCTCGCGCAGACGCTGCTTGTCGTTGCGGGCCGGGCCGCTGGCACCGTTGCGCCGTAGGGTCCCGCGCGGCTGGGTTGCCGGTTGGGCTTGTGCGGGCGTAGCAGCCTCTTGAGACTGTGGCTCGTTATGCTTGCCGCATTGGCAGGTGCCATTCTGGCCTGGACGGGCCGCTGCTTGTTTCGCTTGCGTACTGCTGCGCGTGCGCATGCCATTGTTGACGGCCGGCTTGCCGGCTTGGGCCATGGCGCTGCGCCGGGCCTGCGCCAGTGCCCGGCCGGAGTTGGCCTGCGCGGCGGCCCGCCCTGGGGCGGGCGCTGCCGGCCGGGCCGCCGGTGCTGGCTTGGCCGGGGCCGCCTGAGTGGCTGCGCGGGCCGGGCTCGACGCGCTTTGCTGCAGCGCCTGCTTGCCTTGGCTCGCCAAGGCCTGGCGCCGAGCTTGAGCGACCGCCCGGCCGCTCTTTTGATTGCTCGCTGTCGTTGCCATCGTGTTCCCCGTTAGTGGATATTGCGAGGTCGGTAAACAGGCCGCGGCTTAACCCCGGCCCTCGAAGACCACGAACGCGGTTCCCTGGCCCTGGGTGTAGTTGTCATACCCGAGCAGCCGCACATGGTGATCGGGATAGGCGCGATGACAGGCCTCGAGCTCGCTGACGACCTCGTCGAGATTGTCCTGGCCGAAAAATGGCAGCTTCCACATGGTCCAGTAATGGCGCATGGCCTCACTGGGATGGATATGCTCGATCGACGGGGTCCAACCCTGAGCGATGACGTAGGCGATCTGATCGAAGATTTCTTCCTGGGTGAGCGGCGGTAAAAACCCGAAGGTTTCGAGGGTCTCGCGGGTTTGATAGTCGCCCATGGTGTTTTGCATTGGCATTGGCATTGTCTGACTTCCTCTGGTTAGGGTTACCGGTGAACAGTGTCTTAGGCGGTATCCAGCTTATCCACGGTCTCGAACTCGAACTTGATTTCCTTCCAGGTTTCCATGGCGATGGCGAGCTCGGGGCTGCTGGCGGCCGCTTCACTGAGGACGTCGCGGGCTTCTTTCTCGATCTCGCGGCCCTGGTTGCGCGCCTTGACACAGGCTTCCAGGGCGACCCGGTTAGCCGCGGCGCCAGCGGCGTTGCCCCAGGGGTGGCCTTGCGTACCGCCGCCGAACTGCAGCACCGAGTCATCACCGAAGATGGTCACCAGGGCCGGCATGTGCCAGACGTGAATGCCGCCGGAAGCCACGGCGAACAGGCCCGGCATGGAGCCCCAATCCTGATCGAAGAACACGCCGCGCGCGCGGTCCTCGGGGACGAAGGATTCGCGCAGCTGATCGACGAAGCCGAGGGTGGACTGGCGGTCGCCTTCCAGCTTGCCGACCACGGTGCCGGTATGCAGGTGGTCACCGCCGGACAGCCGCAGGCATTTGGCCAGCACGCGGAAATGGATGCCGTGCTTGGGATGGCGGTCGACGACGGCGTGCATGGCGCGGTGGATGTGCAACAGCATGTTGTTGCGCCGGCACCATTTGGCCAGGCCAGTATTGGCCGTGAAGCCGCCGGTGAGGAAGTCATGCATGATAATGGGTATGCCCAAAGCCTTGGCGAACTCGGCCCGCTCATACATCTGCTCGGGGTCGGGGGCGGTGACGTTGAGGTAATGCCCCTTGCGCTCGCCGGTTTCCTGCTGGGCCGTCATCACGGCCTCGGCGACAAACTCGAAACGATCCTGCCAGCGCATGAAGGGCTGGGAGTTGACGTTCTCGTCGTCTTTGGTAAAGTCCAGCCCGCCACGTAGGCTTTCGTACACAGCCCGGCCATAGTTCTTCCCGGACAGCCCAAGCTTGGGTTTAATGGTGCAGCCCAACATCGGACGACCGTATTTGTTCAGGCGGTCGCGCTCGACCTGGATGCCGGCGGGCGGACCATTGCAGGTCTTGATGTAGGCCAGCGGGAAGTGGATATCTTCCAGGCGCAGATGCTTGAGCGCCTTGAAGCCAAAAACGTTGCCCACCAACGAGGTCAGCACATTGGTTACCGAGCCCTCCTCGAACAGATCGATGGGATAGGCCACGAAGGCATAGAAGGATTCCGAATCGCCGGGCACGTCCTCGATGCGGTAGGCGCGGCCCTTGTAGTATTCGATGTCAGTCAGCAAATCGGACCAGACCGTCGTCCAGGTACCGGTGGAGGATTCGGCCGCCACCGCGGCGGCGACTTCCTCGCGCGGCACGCCGGGCTGACCGGTGACCTTGAAACAGGCCAACAGGTCGGAATCCAGCGGCACGTAGTCCGGGGTCCAATAGTTTTGCCGATAGTCTTTAACGCCGGCGTCGTAGGTCTTCACACTCATAATCAGCTCCTGTGCTGTGTACTGGGCGTGTTGGTGGGTTGGACATTACCTCGATAATTGTGAGCTGAATCTACACCGCCACCACGATTGTTTGAAATTGATAATATTTATGACTTTGATAGATAAAATCTATAGATAGACTTTTCTCCCTTCCGCTCTCCCTTCCGCTCGGCACTTAGCGTCTGCTCAGAGCGCTGAAACCGAGTTAAACCGCCATTGGAAACCCATTGATTGATTCCAGGGAGGCGCATCGTCCGAGTTCGCACCAGGGTCTGGCATCACCGCCTCAAACGCAGGAAAATTCTGACCGCTAGCGCGTCGAATCACGCTGCAATGCCCTTGGGCGCGTCGAGGGCGGCGGAGACCGCCAACATAGACAGGTTTCTATGTCCTGTTTCAATAATCTCGATTTCAACTCCCCTGCAAAAGCAGGGATAGTTTGTCGGGAAAACTTGTAGGGAAAACTATAGGCGGATACGAGCCATGCGCATTTTTAACGAAATACGTTTCGATAATCTTCGTGGGGATCTGTTCGGCGGGATCACGGCGGCGATCATCGCCCTGCCGATGGCCCTGGCCTTCGGGGTGGCCTCGGGCGCGGGTCCTGAGGCCGGGTTGTACGGTGCAATCTTGGTGGGCTTGTTCGCCGCCTTGTTCGGCGGCACGCCGACACTGATGTCGGAGCCCACCGGGCCGATGACCGTGGTCATGACCGCTGTCATTGCCAAGCAGGTGGCCGCCGATCCGGTCAATGGTTATGCCGTGGCCCTGACCACCGTTATGCTGGCGGGCGTCTTTCAGGTCGCCTTCAGCTTCGCCCGGCTCGGCCGGTATGTGACCTTAATGCCCTACACGGTGATTTCCGGGTTCATGTCGGGTATCGGTCTGATCCTGATCATCCTGCAAATGCCGGCCCTGCTCGGCCATGACAGCCCCGGCGGCGGAGTGATTGGCGTTTTGCAAAATCTGCCGGGGCTGGTCAGCGAGATCCACTGGGTGGAATTCGGCCTGGCCGGCCTGACTCTGGCGTTTCTGTTTTTCATGCCGGCGCGGCTGCGGCGCTTGATCCCGCCCCAATTGGTCGCGCTAGTCATTGGCACCCTGGTATCTCTGTGGCTGCTCGGCGGCGAAGGCATCCGCCGCATCGGCGAGATCGACACCGGCCTGCCCAGCCTGCATCTGCCGGTATTCAGCACGGCCCAATGGGAGGGCATTGTGATCGACGCCCTGGTGCTAGGCATGCTCGGGGCTATCGACGCCCTGCTGACTTCGATGATTGCCGACAGCCTAACCCGGCAGCAGCATAACTCGGACAAGGAACTCATGGGCCAGGGGCTCGGCAATCTGGCCTCGGGGATTTGCGGCGGCCTACCAGGGGCGGGGGCTACCATGGGCACCGTAGTCGGTATTCAGGCCGGTGCGCGCTCGGCCCTGGCCGGTCTGATCCGGGCCAGTGTCTTGATTGTGGTGGTGCTCTGGGCGGCGGGCCTGACCGCGCATATCCCGCTGGCGGTGCTGGCCGGGATCGCCATGAAGGTGGGCGTAGATATCATCGACTGGGGCTTTTTGCAGCGTGCCCACCGCGTCACCCTGCGCGGAGCATTGATCATGTACGGGGTGATCGGCCTGACGGTGTTCGTCGACCTGATGGTGGCGGTCGGTATCGGCCTGTTCGTCGCCAACATCCTGACCATCCGGCGCCTGGCCGATTTGCAGGAAGAGACGGCGACTTGCGTCTTCTCGGACACCGATGCCGACAGCGAGGACCTGCCGCTGGACCAGGATGAGCTGGAACTGCTGCGCCAGGCCAAGGGCCGCGTCGCCCTGCTGCATCTCAGTGGCCCGCTGATCTTCGCGGCTGCTCAAGCCCTGAACCGGCAAGCCCCAGCCCTGCAACAGGCCGACACGGTTATCATCGACTTGCAGGAAGTGCCGCATTTGGGCGTGACCTCCTCCCTGGCCCTGGAGCGCATCATCCGGGATACGGTCAAGCGGGGCACACAAGTCTACCTGGTCGGCCTCGCCGAGCAGCCGCGCAAACGCCTGGATCGACTCGGCATCGCGCAGCTCGTGCCCGCTTCGCAATGGGCCAGCGATCGCCGCGACACATTGCATCGCGCCATCGATCAGCAGGCGCCGCAGGGTGCTTGATCTGACAAGCCATTGACATCGTTGATGTTTTGTCAATGGCAATTGCTCGTTGCTAGATTCTATATCGATCCATTAGTTGTCGTAGTGGCCTTAGGTCGGGTTAGCGTAGCGTAACCCGACTGAATCGGCTCATATAATCATGCGATGACTTGCCGATTCACAGCCTACCTTGAGAACAGGGTGCTGGCGCAGCGCTCTGTTTTCCTATCCCGATAGCTGCGGTTTATAACCTACAGATAGCAAGCCGGTACGCTGAACGTCAAGCGTAACTTATAAGACACCCATTTCGACTGTTTCTGTATTTCATAATAGGCGTGGC
>CAYFSA010000081.1:0-13283 GCA_964345605.1 uncultured Ectothiorhodospiraceae bacterium | reverse complement strand
CGGCATGCCGAGCGCTTCGACGAAAACCTGAAAATACCGGGTCAGGCCATGATGATTCAGCTGTAACGGCGGCGACAAGTCGGCAGGCGGCGGCGGAAAATGCACGAGATTAGGGATACCCTCGGCTTGTATCGCTTTAGCGAGATGCGCTGAACTCGGCTGGTTGGTCCAGCCGGTAATCCAGGCAAAGTAGGTGCTGGTCGCCACATCATCGACCTGGGCCACAAACCAATCAAGTCGACGCAAATCACCGAGTGCTTCGGCAATTTGGTAATGGTTGTTCAAAATCGCCAGATTGGCTTGTTCATGGCGTTGCGCCGCCTTGATCTCCTGCCGCCGCTGGGCCAACCGATGCTCGAAATCTACGCCTTCGATCAGCCAGCTCGGCAAGGTATAGACCTGCCATTGCTGTTGCTCGAGCTGTTGCGACAAAGTCTCGAGCTCGTCGAGACGGGTGATCGCCAGCAAACAGGATTGCTCCTCAAGTTGATAAGGCAACGTCACCGCAGCCGCGAAATCGGCCCAGTCACGTTCCGCTTCATCACCTTGGCAGGCACAAATCACCCCCAATAAAGCACCGCCTCGACGCAGCTGACTCAAATCGACATCGGCATCGGCCAGGGCACGTAAAGTATCCCGCCAAAAAGCAATCGTCTCGGCCTCTTGACGCAGAGACTGGAGCCGGTTAATGGCGTGAAGGGCGGCCTCATCCCAGGCCCGCAGGCGGGCCAAAGCGTTTTCCAACAAGGTCGCGGGCGAGATATCGAGCGCTGCATCGTGCCTGACCGGTTCCGGCCAATAAGCCCCATGGCGGCGCTCGAGGACATGAAAATCCTGCAATTGCTCGCGCCATTCATCCAAGGCTAAATTTTGCGCCGGCGGCGTGGCAACTTCCAACTCCACCGCACTTGTCTCGCCCAAGGCTTCGATGGCCCGCGTCGCCGCTGTATGCGGCACGATCATTTCAAACCAGTGAGTCGGGGTAGGACGCAGGCGCATTACACCCCCACCCGTGCCGCGAACAAACGGCGCATCACCAATTCCGAGCGCAGCCGCAAGAACAGCCAATACAACATCAACGCATAGGCGAGCAATAAGCTCGGTCGAGCCGGATCGACGTGGATAAAACGGCGCAGCTCACCTTCAACCGCCAACGCCTGGCCCGATTCGGTTAAATTGAACAGCGGATGAGCGCTGCCGATAGCGGTCATAGCACGAGCGAGTGGACCACGGCGGAGGGTTTCACGGATGTCCTCGCCAACCAAATTGAATAAACTTGACTGCCAGAGCATCATTAACGTACTACCATGGCCGGCAGGCGGCAATAAATTGGCCGGCGCGCGGCTGGGTAAGCGATCGCTGAGCAGTTGCCCCTGCTCATCGAGCAAATCACGCAGAATCGGATCATGGTACATCCAGGACTGTGATGGCTGGCCATCCAGCAGACTCGCAAGCGGCTCCAGGTACGGCAGCCATTGGCACCAGCGCAACGCCGCCTGCAGCTCAGCAGGACTCCAGTGTTGCAGTTCGGTCAGACGAGCTAACAATTGCACACGTAATTGGGCTTGTAGGGTATGCACATCTTGTTTGGCCTGAACCTCCGTGAGCCAGCCTGCCAACGGCCCCTGGCGCGCGTTATCAAGATAGTGATTCAAGGCATCGATGGGGTTCAGGCGGGACCACTCGTTTTCACCAGGCCAACCGGCCAAGCGCGCTTGCACACGTGCGGCCACATAGGCTATATCGCCCGCTCCTGCCATGGCGCTAGGCGAAGCCCCTTGTCCGGCTAAACCAGCTACAATCACGGATGAATACCGAGCAACTCATCCGCCATGCGAGCGACTGCCGTGTCGATCCGCTCGGGGTCGCCCGGTTGCTCGTCAGGCAAGGCATCGACTTCCGCCAGCGCTTGCCCAAAGCGCCCGGTCACTTGACGATGGCGCCGCTCACGCTGTTGATATAAGCGCTGCAAGCGTTGCTCGGCGCGCGTCTGGATACGCCGTGCTTGCTCCCGGGCTCGGCGTTGCATCTCGGCAGCTGTCGCCTCGCAATCGGCAATCGCCTCAGCCGCCTCGGCCTCGGCGGTCAGCAGTCGATTGACGGCCGCTTGCGCGGTCTGGTGTTGGGTGATGGGCTCATGCATGGACGAATTCAATACAATATTTGATTAGCGTTCAGTAAGTGTAAGCCATGACAGACCAAAGCACACACATAACATTTGATGCAAGTCAAACAAACGCCCCCCGCATCCGTAGCGCCAGCCAAACCTCGATTACCGATTCCGTAAGGCTCTTACTCTCCCCCACTCGCCCGGGCCGCCCGCTTGCGCTCATGCTCTAGCAAGTATTTCTTGCGGATGCGAATGTTCTTGGGCGTCACTTCGACCAGCTCGTCGTCATTAATGAATTCTAAGGCCTGCTCGAGCGACAACCGGACCGGTGGCGTCAGCAATATATTTTCATCGCTGCCCGCCGCGCGTACATTGGTTAACTGTTTAGCTTTGAGCGCATTGACCGTCAGATCGTTATCGCGCGCATGGATGCCGATCACCATGCCCTCATAGACTTCCGTACCTGGATCGATCATCAATTTGCCGCGTTCCTGTAGATTGAATAAGGCATAAGGCAGGGCTTTACCTTGGGTGTTGGCAATCAGTACGCCATTGAGCCTATTACCGATATTGCCGGGTTTGAAAGCACCATAATGATCAAAGACATGGTGCATCAGTCCCGTGCCGGAGGTAGCACTCATGAATTCGGTTTGAAAACCAATCAAGCCACGCGCCGGAATGGTATATTCGAGTCGCACCCGGCCCTTACCATCCGGCGCCATATCCACAAGCTCCCCACGCCGATCGCCAAGCTTCTCCATCACCCCGCCTTGATGGCTTTCCTCGACATCGACTACCAACTGCTCATAGGGCTCCTGTTTGGTACCATCGAGCTCGCGCACGATGACCTCGGGGCGCGACACGCCGAGCTCATAGCCTTCCCGGCGCATATTTTCGATAAGAATGGACAGATGCAGCTCGCCACGCCCGGAGACCTTGAATTTTTCTGGATCGTCAGTATCTTCGACCCGCAGTGCGACATTATGAATCAGCTCGCGATCGAGGCGTTCTTTAAGCTGGCGCGACGTGACGTATTTACCTTCGCGCCCGGCAAAGGGTGATGTGTTAACCTGAAAGGTCATAGTTACCGTCGGCTCATCTACGGTCAGAGGCGGTAAACCTTCGACGGCATTGGGATCGCACAGGGTATCGGAGATACCGGGACTCTCGATGCCGGTGATGGCGATGATATCACCGGCCTGGGCTTGTTCCACCGGTACGCGTTCCAGACCATGGAAGCCAAGAATCTGCAGAATGCGGCCATTGCGCTGCTTGCCATGCCGATCCAGGATGGTCACCGGGCTGTTCGGCTGCAGATGCCCGCGTTTGACCCGACCGATGCCGATGGCGCCAAGATAGCTATTGTAATCCAGGGAGCTGATCTGCATCTGGAAGGGGCCTTCCCGGTCCACCGGCGGCTGCGAGACATTGTCGACAATCGCCTCGAACAGCGGCGTCATGTCGCCGGCGGTCACGTCCTCGGTTAAACCGGCATAGCCATTGAGCGCCGAGGCGTAGATCACTGGGAAATCGAGCTGATCGTCGGTGGCCCCGAGGCGGTCGAATAAATCGAAGGTTTGATCCAGCACCCAATCCGGGCGGGCCCCGGGTCGGTCGATCTTGTTGATGACAACGATGGGCCGAAAGCCCATTTTGAAGGCCTTTTCGGTCACGAAACGCGTCTGCGGCATGGGGCCATCCACCGCATCGACCAGCAGTAGCACCGAGTCGACCATGGACAAGACCCGCTCGACCTCGCCGCCGAAATCGGCGTGGCCCGGGGTATCGACGATATTGATGCGGTACTGATGCCAGCGAATCGCGGTATTCTTCGACAAAATGGTGATGCCGCGCTCCTTTTCCAGATCATTGCTGTCCATGATCCGGTCCTCGACACCGCCGCGGGTTTCCAAAGTGCCAGACTGCTGGAGAAGTTTGTCCACGAGTGTGGTTTTGCCATGATCGACGTGAGCGATAATGGCGATATTGCGAAGGTTTTCGATCACTGTAAGGTTATTCTCCCAACATTTGCGAAGTGTTCGGTAAGATATGGTTGTCCGACATCGACATTACGACATCGACATTATATCTGCATTAGCGGCACTAACGCTTGAGGATCGCAGCTTTGATCGTGTTGTTTGATGGTGTTTGCAATCTATGCTCGCGCACTGTGCGGTTTATCATTCGCCATGACAAGCATGGACGGCTTCGGTTTGCCGCCGTGCAATCAGCGGCCGGTCAGACACTGCAAGCCCATTATCAGCTCGATGCCCTGGCACTGAACACCATGGTCTTGATAAAAGACAATAATGCCTATACAAAGAGCGAAGCTGCGTTGCTCATTGCCAGGCATCTTGGTAGGCCGTGGTCATGGCTGGCGCTATTGCGGGTCATTCCCAGGCCTCTGCGTGACAGCGTTTATACCTGGATTGCCCAACATCGCTATGACTGGTTCGGCTTCCAACAGACCTGCATGGTCCCAAACGACGCAATCCGTTCAAGGTTTTTATCATAACGGCTAGACAACGATGGGTGTGTTCTGATGAGACATTTAGAATCCCACATGGCAAACGCGAAATTTGCCGTCGGTGAATTGGTGCATCATCAATTGTTCGATTATCGCGGGGTGATCGTGGACGTTGACCCTCAATTCGAATTGAGTGATGATTGGTACGAGCAGGTGGCCAACTCCAAGCCGCCCAAGGACCAGCCTTGGTATCATGTGCTTGTGCACGAAGCCGACCACATGACTTATGTGGCCGAGAAGAATCTTGAAACCGACTCCCAACCCGGCCCGATCGAGCATCCCCTGCTCGAACAGTTCTTCTCGAAATGGGAGGACGGCCGCTATGTCACGGAGTCGAAACTCAATTAGGTCTGGCCCGCGGCCATCTGGCTTGCAGCCGGGTGGCCAGACGGTGAATCCTTGCAGATGGCCCGCTGGGCGCCGCGAGTGCTTTCATTGAAATCCCTTAACCCCACCTCACCATAATCGAACTATAAGCGAAGGGATCGAACGACATGAGCACGCTTTTTGAGGATGTTGAAAATTATTACGAACGCCCGGTGAAAGCCAAGGTGATCGAACGGCTTGCGGGAACCGATTTGACCGAATCGGAAGCGGGGGATGTGCTGTGCGTGGCGCTCAACAAATTGCCACCCAAGTACATTCAAAGTCATGTTTCCTTATCTTTTTATATAACTTCCACGGAAATGGCGCAAATGGATAAAGCCATGGATCAGGCGGTCGAACATGCCCTGCATCAGGTGAGTGCCAACAGGGCCTATCGCTCCGATTAGATGCTCGCATGAATGCGACTAAGCGGGCTGGTAAACCACCCGATTGGCACCGCGCTCCTTCGCCAGCCGCAGATTGCGATCGGCGCGGGTCATGCTAGCACTCAAGTTGCCCGCTGCATCTAGGG
Organism: uncultured Ectothiorhodospiraceae bacterium; assembly: GCA_964345605.1. Taxonomy (GTDB): domain Bacteria; phylum Pseudomonadota; class Gammaproteobacteria; order CAYFSA01; family CAYFSA01; genus CAYFSA01. The sequence goes on along the minus strand of CAYFSA010000081.1, from coordinate 7,748 downwards.
CCAAACCCACCGACAAGGTCAGCTGGAAGCGCTGCGTGGGCACTTCAATCCAGTGCTCGGCAACCGTATGGCAAAAACGTTCAAACAATTGATTGACCTCAGCGGCATCGTGACAATTCAATAAGGCGCAGAATTCATCGCCGCGCATGCGCGCCAGCAGAGCCGTCGGCGGCAGCGCAGCCCGCAACAGCTTGGCGACCTCGACCAACGCGATATCCACGGCGCCCTGGCCGTGCTCATCGTTCAAGCGCTTACAATGATCGATATCGACGATAGCAATGGCTGCGTGCTGGCCTTCCTGCTGGAATTTAGCCAACAAGGCCGGGGCGGTCTCATACCAATAATCGCGATTATACAGCCCGGTCAGCATGTCCCGGCTCGCTTTATCCTGGATTTGCTGGAACAAATCCAACACTTCGAGATTCGCATGCACCCGCACGCAAAACTCTTCTTCCACAAACGGCCGCCGGATGAAATCATTGGCCCCGCTTTTAAGCATATTAATGGTCGACTGCTGATTGTTCTGGTCAGCTAACGCGATAATCGACATCCGGTCTTTGCTGTAATGCTCGCGCACGCAGCGAATCAGGCGCTGGCCATTAACATGGGGCAACTGCGATGCAGCCAGCAAGAGCTTAATATCGGAATGGCGGGCGATGATATTCAGCGCCTCGTCGCCCGTTTCGGCCTCGAAGGTCTGTAACAGCATCCGTTTTAAGAGCTGCGACAGATACTTGCGGTTAGCACTCGAGGGATCGGCTACCAGCACTTTGGTATATTGATTGAGGACGATCCGATTCACTAAAGCAGCGCCGTATTCCACCGAGCGCCGATCCAGTTTGAGGACATAGTCGACCACATCCTTGCCGTACATGACCGCTTGCATATAGGCATCGATCGCACCGGTCAAAACGATAACCGGGATGTTCGCCGACAGGATAAGCTGCACAACCTCGCCGCGGGTCGCGTCGGGCAGATTCAGATCGGCCACGGCCACCGAAATCACCCCACGCTGCTGCTCAAGGATCCGGTCACAGCCGGCATAATCCTCGGCCACTAGTACCCGATAGCCGAATTCGGTTGCCAGAGTGCGCGACAAGACATGGGTTACAGTCGGACTATCGTCCACTACCAGCACGGTCTCCTCGCCCTGCGCGCCGGACACCTCAAGGTGGTTGGCCGATTCAGTCAAAGTCATGGCTTTACCTTGGCAGCGCTCAAGCCGTATGCCACCCGCCTATTGCTGAAGAAGCACATGGCCACACGCGGGCTAGTGATTAGGAGGCCAGCGCACTTTGACGCCCATAGCACATGGCGGTAGCCATGCCGTTAACGGCCTGCCACAAGCCGACAAACAATGCGCGGGCCACGATCGAGTGGCCGATATTAAGTTCGACAAGCTGTGGGATCGCAGCAATCGCCACAACATTGCTGTAATCCAGGCCATGTCCGGCATTGACCTGCAGGCCCAGCCCATGGGCGTAGCGGCTCGCCCATTGCAGGGTGTGCAGCTCAGCCTGTTGCGCCTCGCCAGCAGCATTGGCATAGCGACCCGTATGTAGCTCAATAACTGGCGCACCTACAGCCTTAGCGGCATCGATTTGCGCCTGGGCCGGTTCGATAAACAGCGACACCCGTACCCCGGCTTGGCGCAACTGATCACACACCGCAGTCAGACGCGCCTGTTGGCCGGCGACATCCAGGCCGCCTTCGGTCGTCAGCTCCTCGCGGCGCTCTGGCACCAAACAACAATCCTGGGGCCGCAGCCGGCTGGCGATCGCCACCATTTCATCAGTTGCCGCCATCTCCAGATTCATCCGGGTTTGGATCAGGGCTCGCAATTGCTCAACGTCAGCATCCTGAATATGCCGGCGATCCTCACGCAAATGCAAGGTAATGCCGCGAGCCCCAGCGCTCTCGGCGATCGCGACAGCTTCGGCCAAATCGGGATACACCGTGCCGCGCGCTTGGCGGATGGTCGCGATATGGTCGATATTGACCCCTAATTGGATTGCATCAGACATATTAAATCTACTCATTGGCGCCGTTGTACAAAGGCTGGCACTGAGCTGCTCAGGCAGAATTCGGTTCAGCGGATGCGGGCCACAGCGCCCGGCTGCGCAAAGGCTGCGGTCCTAAATAGCATTTCAGCACGGCCCCGAGCAAGCATTTACTGTCGGCAAGGACCGTCGAGGCGTGCAGTTCATCCCGTGCCAGTGCGAGCACACTGGCCCCGGCGACCGCCCCCCGCTCGCTGCGCGGCACCCGCCGCAAACCATGCTCGGGCACAAAATGGTAGTGCGCCGCCATATCGATAGGCGCGCCGGTATCCGCATCCCGGGTCAGCTCCAAGCCATACCCCAGGCAAGCGAGCAAATCACGCTCGAAGCGGCGCAGGGCCGGCTCCGGATCCGCGGCCTCAAGCAAAGCCCGCAGAGTCATCAAGTACAATGCATACACACCGGGCAAGGGGCTGTTGCGCACTGTAAGCCGAATCAATAATTCATTCAAATACAAGCCGCATATCATAGCTTGTGGCGATAGCGGCACGTGTTCGAGGGTTTCGACCGCCGTGGCAGTGTACAGCTCGCCGCGGCCGCGCAAACCTAAGCTCAGCACCCGAAAGGGCTGCTCTACCCCCATACCGCGCCGTGAGCCGTGCAACAGGCAGCCAATACGCTCATCCCGGTCAGTCAGTAAATCCGCCACTTGACTGCGCTCACGATATCGCCGGGCATGCAGTAAGAAGGCCTCGATCCGCGCTGCTTGAGCCATACACTACACCATTTGGCTCAAGGGGCCTTACCATCCGCGAAATCGACATCCACACCCATAGCCGCCAGAGCCTCAGGATGCGTTTGCCAGTCACGATTCACCCGTACCCATAACTGTAAATAGACCTGCGTCTCGAGCTGCGTTTCGAGCACCTGACGGGCCCGGCTGCCGATTTGCTTCAAGCGCTTGCCCTGCTCACCGATCACCATGGGTTTATGGGAATCCCGGGCCACCCAGATGGTGGCTTCAATGTCGGTCCGCAAAGCGGTCTCAGCGAAGCGATCGACCACCACGGCCACGGCATACGGCAACTCCTGTCCCAAACGCTCCATGAGCTGCTCGCGGACGGTCTCGGCGACGATAAAGCGCAGACTGCGATCGGTGATCGCGTCGGGTTCAAAGCCCATCGGCCCCGTGGGCAGGTAACGCATGACGACGGCTTGCAACTCAGCCACGTTGGTGCCGGTGCGAGCAACCACCGGCACAATTTCGGCAAAATCATGCCGGTGCCGCACTTGATCGATAAAGGGCAGCACATCCTGGCGCCGTTTCAAGCGATCGATTTTGTTGACCACCAAGATCACCGGCCGCCCGGCCGCATTCAAGTAACGCAGCACGGCTTCGTCGCCTGCCTGCCATTGCCCCGCCGTCACCACGAACAAATTGACGTCCACCTGCTGCAAACAGGCGATGGCGTTGCGATTCAAGGTGCGGTTGAGCAAATGCCGCTCGCCTTGATGAATGCCGGGCGTGTCGACCAGCAATAATTGGTCGGGGGGAGCGGTAATGACGCCGAGCAACCGATTGCGGGTCGTTTGCGGCCGCCGGGTGGTCGCAGCAATTTTCTGGCCGACCCAGCAATTCAACAGCGTCGATTTGCCGACATTGGGCCGGCCGACCAGACTGGCATAACCACAGCGCCCCTGCGCGACAGACGGGGCTTGCGCCGTAGCTTCAGCCATCGGCTTGCGGGGACTCCCCGGCCCTTTGCAGCTGCTCCAAAACCGCCTGGGCGGCGGCCTGTTCCGCACGCCGCCGGCTGGTGCCCTGACCATGGGCAACGACGTTCAAGGCCGGACTCTCACAGCAGACATAAAACGTCTTGGCGTGGTCCTGGCCGGATTCTTTGAGCAATGAGTACATCGGCAGGTCCAGGCCGCGCTGCTGCAGCCATTCCTGCAGGCGGGTCTTGGGATCCTTGGCAGCTTCCATGCGGTGAATGTTTTGCAACCGCTCACCATACAGGGCCAGGATGAAAGCCTTGACGCGCGCGAACCCGCTCAACAAGTAAACCGCGCCGATCATGGCCTCCACGACATCCGCCAGGATGGATTCACGGCGGGCGCCGCCTCCTTTGAGCTCGCTGCTGCCCAGCCGCACATGGTTCCCGACCCGCGCCTCGGCAGCCACGCTCGCCAGGGCCGGCTCATTTACCAACGCGGCCCGCAAGCGGGTCATATCACCCTCACTGGCCTCGGCGGCGCGACGATAGACTTGTTCAGCCACCACCATGTTGAGCACGGCATCGCCGAGAAACTCCAAGCGCTCATAGTTCTTGGCACCTAGGCTGCGATGGGTCAAGGCAAGCTGAAACAGTTCACTGTCTCTAACCTCCGGCTCGAGGGCGTCGATGACACCGGTCATAAGATCGCTACACGCCCTCCTCGAAGGTCGGCTTGAACATCAGCACGGCGTCGATATTGAAACCGAGCTTTTCGCGCACCTCGAAATCGGCCTCGATGCGCACCTTCGGGTCAGTCTCGATCTGGATGTCGGACATACCGACGATATCCACGCCGCTGATTTCCAGACGTTTTTGCAGTGTCTCCCGGACTCCCGGCGTCGACATATTCTGCCTCTGGGCCTGCTCGAACACATCGGCCATTTCGGTCTTGAGCGTCCAATACTGCATATAGGTCGGGGTCAGACGCAGTGCCGCTGATCCGACCAACCCGAGCAAGCCAATGAATATCAGCCAAACCGCCCAGGAAGCCCCCCGTTGTTGCCGTATTCCAACCATGTTTTGCCCTCGCGGTAATTGCTTTGGAAAAAACCAATTATTTCATTATTAACATCATGTTTAATTTAACACAGTGCCGATCCGCTGCCACTTCACTTCCCCGGCCCGCATATCCCAGTGCATCCAGATAGCGAATGCCTTGCCGACCAGATGCTCGTCCGGCACGAAGCCCCAATAGCGGCTATCGTTACTATTATCACGGTTGTCACCGAGCACGAAATAATGGTTCGGCGGCACCCGCCATTCACCCTCCTTGGTCGGCACATCCGACTGTAGCAGAATCGCGTGCTCGACCTGCCCCAGGGTTTCCTCCAGCTTGGCCGCACCGTTCATGATTCGCCCTGTCCCCGAACCGCGATAGGTGCCCACAAGGTTGTGCGGAACCTGCTCGCCATTTACATACAATTGTTTATCGGCATAGACGATATAATCCCCGGGTAGGCCGACGATGCGCTTGATATAGTCCTCGCTCGGCTGCGGCGGGAAGCGAAACACGGCGATATCGCCCCGCTCGGGCTCACCGACGTCCAGGATTTCGGTATGCACCACGGGCAGACGCACCCCATAAGCGAATTTATTCACCAGGATAAAATCACCTACCAACAGGGTTGGCATCATGGAACCGGAAGGAATACGGAAGGGTTCGACAACGAAACCACGCAGCAGCAAAACGATCAACAAAACCGGGAAAAAGGATTTGGAATACTCAACATACCAGGGTTCTTTGGGTGCCGGTTGCGCAGCCGGCGCAGCCGCTGTATCGGCTGGCGGCTGGCCGGCGCTGGCCGCGGTGTTTGCCAGTCGCCGTTTGGCGAACACCCAGTGGTCCAGTGCCCAGATCGCCCCCGTCAGGGCGGTCGCCCCCACCAGAAAAAGTTCCAAATCAAAATGCATACTCGGTTTGCCTCGTCCAGCTTAATGCGTTGTGCGTGCCTGCGGCGCGTATCAATCTTTGTTATCGACCTGGAGCATGGCCAAAAATGCTTCTTGCGGAATTTCGACCTTGCCGACCTGCTTCATACGGCGCTTGCCCGCTTTCTGCTTTTCAAGCAGCTTACGCTTACGGGTAACATCACCGCCATAACACTTGGCTGTGACGTTCTTACGCATGGCTTTGACATTCGTGCGGGCAATAATGTGGTTACCGATAGCCGCTTGAATCGCGACCTCGAACATCTGCCGAGGGATGATTTCCCGCATGCGCTCGGCCAAATCCCGGCCGCGGAACTGGGCCTGCTGCCGATGCACGATCAGTGACAGGGCATCGACCCGATCGCCATTGATCAGGATGTCGAGCTTGACCAAATCGGCGGCCTCAAAACGATCGATATGATAATCGAACGAAGCAAAGCCCCGGCTCACCGATTTCAAACGGTCGAAAAAGTCCAGCACCACTTCCGACAGCGGCATCTCGTAAAGTAGCGATACCTGCTTACCCATGTAATCCATACGGATTTGCCGGCCCCGTTTCTCGACGCACAGCCCCATGACCGGGCCGAGATAATCCTGCGGCACCAGAATACTGGCATGGATCAACGGCTCACGGACCTCCTCGATTTCATTGGCCGGCGGCAGCTCGGAGGGATTGTGGATCTGCAGCACTTCCTGCTTGCTGTTGACCACCTCATAAACGACAGTTGGCGCCGTGGTAATCAGGTCCAGGTTGTATTCGCGCTCGAGCCGCTCTTGCACGATCTCCATATGCAGCATGCCCAGAAACCCGATGCGAAAGCCGAAGCCCAAGGCCTGCGAAGTTTCCGGCTCGTACTGCAGCGAGGCATCGTTTAGGCGCAGTTTGTCCAGAGCATCGCGCAGTTGGGTGTAATCATCCGAATCCGTTGGAAAAATGCCGGCGAATACCCGCGGCTGCACATCCTGGAAGCCGGGCAAGGGGGCCTCGGCCGGCTGGGCCACCGTGGTGATGGTATCGCCGACCTTCGCGCCGTCGATGTCTTTGATCGCAGCGAACATATACCCCGTGTCGCCGGCTGTGAGGCAATTGCGTTTGCTGCGTTTGGGGGTAAACTTGCCGACCTCTTCAACCTGATACTGGCGCGCGGTCTGCATCATCTTGATCTTCTGGCCCTTTTCCAGGTGGCCATCCATGATGCGCACCAGGGATACCACGCCCAGATAATTATCGAACCATGAATCGATGATCAGGGCCTTAAGCGGCTTATCCGGATCGCCTGTGGGGGGTGGAATTTGCCCGATCAGGGCCTCGAGCAAGTCCGGCACGCCCAGGCCTGTCTTCGCGCTGACATGCAGGGCATCGGTGGCCTCGATGCCGATGACTTCCTCGATTTCCTGGGCGACCCGGTCCGGGTCGGCCGCCGGTAGATCGATCTTGTTCAGCACCGGCAGCACTTCCAGGCCGAGATCGATGGCGGTATAACAATTGGCGACGCTTTGCGCCTCCACGCCTTGCGAGGCATCGACGACCAGCAAGGCACCCTCACAGGCCACCAGCGAGCGCGAAACCTCATAGGAAAAGTCGACATGGCCGGGCGTGTCGATGAAATTCAGGTGATAAGTCTGGCCGTCACGGGCCTGATAGTCGAGCGAGACCGATTGAGCCTTGATGGTGATACCGCGCTCTCGCTCAAGATCCATGTTATCGAGGACTTGCTGGCTCATCTCGCGCTCGGTCAGGCCGCCGCAAAGCTGAATGATACGGTCGGCGAGCGTGGATTTACCGTGATCGATATGGGCGATAATAGAAAAATTGCGAACATTTTGCATAACGTCCCATTTTACACAAGAATGGTGGACGGCGGGATATTCTTTGCGCAGCAATGCTCGAATCATCCTGGCGGGATGATGATGTCGTGGGACTGTGCGCCTCATGCAGACCCAGTCAGGTCTGCCTCGATATTTGTAGGGCGGGCTTCAGCCCGCCTCCCCTGAAGCTAAATGGGTAGGGCGGGCTTCAGCCCGCCTCGCCTGAGGCTAA
>CAYFSA010000080.1:0-13491 GCA_964345605.1 uncultured Ectothiorhodospiraceae bacterium | reverse complement strand
CACCGGATCGGCCGCGGGAATTCGTTCGGGTTGAAGCGTTAGACGATACCATTGACCGGCCAGGTATAGGCCAAAGACACCGCGGCGGTCCGGGCGCACCGCCTGCCGCTGCGCACTGACGGCAAAAGCCGTTTGCAGGCGCTCGAGCAAATCAGTGCTCGTCAGACCGTTGAGGTCTTTGACCACGCGGTTGTAGTCCCAAATCTGGACTTCATTGGCTGGAAATAAGACGCTGAGAAAATAGTGATGTGACCCGGTCTCGCTGGCTGGTCCCCGCTTGGCCGCCACTCGCGAAGCGGCGGCCGAGCGGTGATGGCCGTCGGCGATATACAGCACCGGCTGGGCGTCGACCGCTTGACTGAGCGCCTGAATACGATCCGGTTCGCGAATGACCCAGAGCTCATGGCGCACTCCATCGGCAGCAGTGGCATCGATTTCGGCCGGAGCTTGGGTCGCTTCGCGGAGCAGCCGACCCATATCGGGATCTTGGCGATAGGCAAGGAATACGGGGCCGGTTTGGGCATTCAATGTGTCGATATGCCGAACCCGATCGTCTTCCTTTTGCGGGCGGGTGTATTCATGTTTACGAATGCGATTTTGATCGTAGGCGGCCACCGACGCCACCGCGACCAGACCCGTCTGGGCGTGATTGCCCATGGTCAGGCGATAAGCGTAGTAATAGGGAGCCCGATCCCGCTGCAGCACGCCTTCGCGCCAGAGGCGGTCAAGCTGCTTGCGCCCTTGGGCATAGACGGCATCGGCGTAAGGGTCGGTTGCCGGCGGCAAGTCAATCTCGGGCTTGGAGACATGCAGGAAGCTATCGGGATGGCCTTGCGCCCGCTCTCTGGCTTCGGCGGAGCTGAGCACATCATAGGGCGGCGCGATGACAGCGGTGGCACGCTCGGGATGCGGACGCAGACCGGCGAAAGGTCGGATAAGTCCGCCTGCAAAAGTGGTATCCATCTCAGCTCCCTCGGATACGATTGGTGGGGTTATGCAGGGCGGGCTAGAACCGCCCCGCTGCGACTATTTTTCGTGCTGCAGCAGCCGATTGACCCGCGTGCCGATTTCGTCAAGAATTCCCTCCAGCCCGGTCAGGAACGTCATGTCGTCCCACTTCTCGGCTCGCTCTTTCGCCCCGCGCAGATGCTCGAGCTTATTTTCAGCTTCGGCGTGCACCTTTTTAAGGGCGGCGAGCTCTTCGGCCGCATTGCCGGTATCGGGCAAACTGCCTTCGGCCAGCTTGCGTTCGGCTTCTTGGAGCTGTTGATCGGCCTCGATTTTGCGGGATTCAAACAGTTCAAAGGCGTCTTCAAAGGAGCGCTGCTCGGATAAATGCATGGTGAACTCCTCATGGTGGCGGATTTAGAACAGCATTCTATTGCATGGTATAGCAAGTCAAGCGATTATCAAGCGGGCAAATAGTCATTTGCCAATGCGTGCTCAAGGGTGAACGGGCTCGTCATTGGAAAATGGCAGCCAATCCTCCTGGCAAGCGCTGGGCGTGCTGGCGATGACCGGCGCTTCGACAGACGCTGCAACAGTCATGGCAGCGCCGCTCCAGAATACAGAAGCAAACCAAGATGGGCCGGTTAGCGCACTCGAGCGTAGAAAAAGCAGCCCATGCATAACGCCTTTTAGACGTCGCTTGATATACTAGCCACTTCACTCGTTATCATACCCCTGGGTGCGGCAGCAGCAAACTGCCAGCCCGCTCATTATTGACCATGCCTGATCGGCATTTCACCGCGAGGACTTCGCCATGCCTGCTCAAGCGCTCAGTACGCCGCCGAGTAAGCGTCATCCCCGTTGGTATAGCCAACTCGATGCAGTCGATCGACTCAAGGCCCGCTGGATTTTGAACCTGTTCTTTCGGGCCAATGGACTGCGACGCTTTTTGGATATTCCCGACGACGAGGTCCTGGAACTGCTCGGGATCAATCCCGCTACTTTTGTCGATTTGACCACCACGCGCCAGCGCCAGCGGTTGCGCGAGCGGTTTGAGGCCATTCAGCGACTGGCGCCGCCGACCAGTAAGACGGTGACCTCAAATTTACAGCGCCTGCAAAACGATCTCGGCATCAATGCCGTGGAGAGCGATATTTTGTTGTTCGCCGCGTTTTTAGCCAGCGACAGCCGGCTGGAAGAGGCTTCCGATTGCCTGGGCACCCTGCGCACTGCCCAAATGGCTCGCAAACTCGCGGAAATCCTCGAGCATCCGCTGGAGCGGGTGAGCGAGGCCCTGCATCCCCGAGCCCTGCTGCAAACCGCCGGCTTGATTGAAATCGACCACGGCGGCTCGAGCGAGCTGCGCCATAAACTGACCGCCTTAAGCGGCATTGCCGATTCGCTGGAACGGCCACACACCAGCGCTGAATCCATCCTGGCCGAGCGGGTACGGCCAGCACCATCCGCCCGGCTGACCTGGTACGATTTCACTTACCTGGAAGCCGAGCGGGATTTAATGCGTCGGATTCTCTACCAGGCGACGCACAACCGCCGCCGTGGCGTGAATCTACTGCTCTATGGCCGCACTGGCGTTGGCAAAACGCAGTTGGTGCGCACGCTAGCCGAGCATGTCGGCCTGACCTGCTACGAAATCGGTATGTTCATCGATGATGGCGATGGGCCGATGCGCCCGGCAGAGCGCTTCATGGCATACCGCATGGGCCAGCATCTGCTGTCACGCCGGCAGGATTGCTTTTTGCTGTTCGATGAAGTCGAGGATGTTTTTCCCGAGGACGGCTTCGACGAGCGCAGCGCCCGTTGGCGCAACAAGGCCTGGATCAACGATTTGCTCGAATCCAATCCCATCCCCGCAGTTTGGGTCAGCAATCGTATCGATACATTGGACCCGGCCTATATACGCCGCTTCGATCTCGTCTTGGAGCTGCCGGCGCCCCCGCGCGGCAAGCGGCGCGAATTGCTGGATGACTGCCTGGCGGAGCTGCCGGTCGGCGATCCATTGCGGCGGCGCTTGTCGCATCAGGATCAGCTCGGCCCCGGCCATCTGGCACGCGCAGCGGAAGTGACGCAATGGGCCGCCGAGCAAAGTCAACACACCGCCGAGCGTGATCTTGCCCTGGTTGTACGTGAACAGCTACGGGCCATCGGCGAGCCTTGGGATGATCCGGTCGCCCGAGTCGAGGTGCCGTACCGGCTGGATATTCTCAATACCGAACCGGCGCTGCCGGCGTTGGTTGCGGGGCTCAATAAACGGGGCTGGGGACGGCTGTGCCTGTCCGGTCCGCCGGGGAGCGGCAAAACCGCTTTCGCCGATCACCTGGCCGAACAACTCGACCGGCCGCTGTTAAAGAAAACCGCTTCGGATCTATTATCCATGTGGGTGGGAGAATCCGAGCAAAAGATTGCCGGCATGTTCGAGGAAGCCCGCCGCGAGGGTGCGGTCTTGCTATTGGATGAAGCCGACAGTCTCCTGGGTGATCGGCGCGAGGCACGGCATTCCTGGGAAATCAGCCAGGTCAATGAAATCTTGAGCCGCATGGAAGGCTTTGACGGCATCTTCCTGTGCGCCACCAATCTCATGGACCGTCTGGACGCCGCGGTGCTGCGGCGTTTCGATTCGCGGGTGAAATTCCATTACCTGACCCGCGCGCAAGTCTGGACGCTGCTGCTAGCGACACTCGAGCGCTTCGAGCTGGCATTGCCCGATCAGGACGTCAGTCAGCATTTGCAAAACAAGCTGGGCCAGTACAATAACCTGACGCCTGGCGATTTCAATACGGTGCTGCGGCGCTTGCAAATCGTCGATGAGGCGCCCACAGCGGAGACGCTCGCCCAGGGGCTGATCGAGGAAGCCCGGGCCAAACCCGGCGGCAGCGGACCGATGGGGTTTATATAAGGGTTACTTGCTGGTTTCGCGCACCGGCATAAACTCGGGTTTGGGGCTCAGATACAGATTGCGCCCCGGCCCGCCTGAGGTGATCGCCCACTCCTCCACGCCGGTCAGCAAGCCCTGCGCCGCCAGGGCTTTTAGATCGGAGGCCAGTTGATTGCGATAATCGGCTTCTGGATCGCGCACCATACCGATGGCCATACCGAGCTTTTCAAGCGGGCGTGTCCAGCGCTCGTTCAACCAGGCCGCAGACCACCAAATATCACCGAGCAGCCCTTTTTGACGCTGACTGAAGCCAAGCACCGAAGCGTCGCCGTATTCCAGCTCGATATAGCCTAGCTCGGGCGTACTTTGATCAGCGCGCAGGAAGTACATATCCCCCCAGGGCACGGTTTCCTCTTTAGTGCGTACCGTCTGCCGGGCGTCGGCCAACAGCGCGGCGATAACTTTGAGCATGTTGTTGAAACCACGCTCAAAATGCTCGCTGACGCGGACATTGTGCGCCACCATGTTGACCAGCAGCAGCGATTGCGCCCCGCTGGGCGATGCCGCAGCGCTATGGGACACGGTGGTTTGACCGGCAACCTCGGCACTTGCTTGGGGACTGGTCGGTTTCTGCCTGGCCCGGCTGGCCAAGACCAAGCCCTGGATGGCTGATTTCAAGGAATCCGCCCGTTGCGGGTCCAGGATGTCATTCGGCCCCTGCAAAGCCAGCCCCATTTCTCCGGCAACCCGCACCAGTTCCTCGCTCGGCACGCCCATCTCGCGCGCCAATTCACTGACTTGAACCCGCCGCATTGCCATCCTCCCAAAATATAAATAAGGTATCTAACAGGCCCCAGCAGACATACTCGAATCCCTATTCATTTGTTTTGCTGTCCCCATGTCATCAACCAGCACGACGACCCGCCGCCTGTTCTTCGCCCTGTGGCCGCCGCCAGCGGTGCGTGAGCAGATCGCAGCCTTCCAGCGCCAGCTCCCGCGAGCGCATGGCCGATCCGTGCCGATAGCGAATCTGCATATCACCTTGGCCTTCATCGGCGCGGTCGCATCTCCCTGTATACCCTGTCTGCACCGGCAGGCACGGCAAGTAAGCGCCGCGCCTTTTACCCTGTGGCTGGACCGGTTAGGGCATTTTCGCAAAGCGCGTGTGCTGTGGTTGGGTGCCGCGACGCCGCCGTCGGCCAATGCCCTGGTGAGCGAGCTAAATCGGCAGTTGGTCGCCTGTGATTATAGGCCTGAAACGCGGCCATTCGTGCCGCATGTCACGCTCATGCGCAAAAGCCGATCGACCCCAGCAGTACTCGAGCCAGCACCGATCCGTTGGCCTATTGAAGCGTTTTATTTGGTGGAATCGGTCTCGACCACCCAAGGTGTGCGTTACGACCTGTTGGAACGCTTCCCTTTGGGTGGCGGCGTGCAACCCGCTTAGGCCAATTCTAAAGTTTAACTTAGGTGGTTCAGCACGCTAGGTCAAAGCCTGTTGAATGTCGAAAAAGCCGTGGTCTCGCCGGCTCCAAACGAACCGATTGCCCATTCAACAGGCTTGCGCGTTATAGATATAATGCAGCACCAAGCCGATAAATACCGCCATTCCCAGCCAGGCGTTGTTCAAAAAGGCTCGCAGGGCTAGCTGTGGATCGCGGTTGCGGATCAGCAATTGCTCATAGATCGCAAATATCGCCGCCGCTGCCAAGCCCAGGTAATACGCCAGGCCGAGCGTTAAAATCCAACCCACGGCGAGCAACAAGCCGAAGGTGGCAAGCTGCAGTAAAGCAATAATCAGGCGATCGTAGCGGCCAAACAGGATGGCCGTGGATTTCACGCCGATCAGCAAATCGTCCTCGCGGTCGGTGATCGCGTACATGGAATCGTAGGCCATGGTCCAGAGGATGTTCGCCAAGAACAGCAGCCAGGCAATCAAGGGCGGCCAGGTATCGAGCTCGGCCGTGAAGGCCATCGGCACGGCGAAGGAGAAGGCCGCGCCCAAATGGGCCTGCGGCAGGTGATGGATGCGCTTCATGAACGGATAAGTGGCGGCGAAGCTGACCGCGGCCACCGATAACAGGATGGTCTTGAGGTTGGTCAACAGCACCAGGGCGAAGGCGACCAGTGACAGCAGCACGAACACCATGATCGCTTCCCAGGGCGCGATAGCACCGCTTGCCAGGGGCCGGCTGCGGGTCCGGGCGACATGGGGGTCGACATGGCGGTCGGCATAGTCATTGATCGCGCAGCCGGCCGAGCGCATCAGCACGACACCGCTGACGAAGATAAACAATACTAACGGGTCCGGGCGGCCTTCACCGGCAATCCACAGGGCCCATAGGGTCGGCCACAGTAACAGATAGGTACCGATCGGCCGGTGCAGGCGAACCAACAGGGCGTAGTGCTGCAAACGATAAAGCAGGTGACGGAATAAGGGCTGCGAGGTCTGCGAGGCGTCTGACGCGGAAGCCATTTCGGTCGATACCCATTTGCTGGTCGTGACTGATGCCACAGGCCACTGAGCGCGACGCAAGCGAGCCATCCGAGCCGCTCAGCTGTCGCCGCACAGGCCAGTGAGTTCATGTATTATCGCCTAAAACGCCTGGAGCTTCCTATCCCTTAAGTACAATTGCCAAAGGTGCGCCATGGTTCGCGAAGGCCAAATCGTCGATCAACGCCCGCATGGCATTGCTGGTTATCCTCGAACTCAAACTCAGCGATCAAGGGCTGTTCGACGGCCACGAATGCCGCTTTGCCCCTCTCGCGGCTTGACGGTGTGCGCGGGCGACAGTGGTTCTCGCTGAGGAACGCCCTGTACTCGCACGCAGCGAGGTGACGGGCCTGATACTGGCCGGGGGCCGCGGACGACGCATGCAAGGTCGGGACAAAGGCTTGGTCAACTTAGCAGGCCGCCCACTTATCGTGCACGCTTTGACGCGCTTGCGCCCCCAAGTTGGCCAAGTCCTGATCAATGCTAATCGCCATATCCCGACCTACGCAGGTTTCGGCCCGCCGGTCATTATCGACGATCGGTTGGATTATCCCGGTCCCCTGGCCGGATTAGCCGCTGGCCTTGCCACAGCGCCCACGGCTTATCTCTTGACCACACCCTGCGACACGCCCTGGCTGCCTTTGGACCTGCGCCAGCGACTGTCGAGCGCCTTGTTGGAAGCGGGTACTGATGTCGCGGTCGCGCATGACGGCGAGCGCCTCCAGCCTTTGTTTGCCCTGCTGCATCGCCGGGTTGGGAATGACTTGCGCGCCTCTCTCGAGGGCGGGCACCGCTCGGTTGCTGCCTGGCTAGAGCGTCAGTCCGTCACGGTGGTGAGTTATACCGGCCAGGCATCGGCGTTTGCCAACATCAATCGACTCGGCGAACTCAATGATTCGAGACAGTAGCCTCAATGAAATGCTTGACTTGCCTCTTGAATCCTGTTCAACCCACCATGCAAACTAGCGGTTCCGTGTAGCGGGTTTCAACCCGCCAAGCGGCGGTTAACCGAAGCCTCGACAGGTCGGTTAAAATCGACCCTACTTATCATTTTGCCCCACTCCATGAAGCGTATCAAAACCAAACGCGGGCTGACCCTGCCGATTCACGGCGCACCGGCCCTGACTATCGAAGACGGCGCTCCGGTGCGCTCGGTCGCCCTGATCGGCGGCGATTACGTCGGTCTGAAGCCGAGCATGCTGGTTAGCGAGGGCGATCGCGTCAAGCTTGGCCAGCCACTGTTCCATGACAAGGCCCTGCCGGCAGTGCAGTACACCGCGCCCGGCGCCGGGGTCGTGACGGCCATCAACCGGGGCGCAAAGCGGGTGCTGCAGTCCGTGGTGATTCGCCTGGAAGGGGACGAGGCCGAGACCTTTGCCCCCCAGCCGGCTGACGCCTTGGCCACGCTCGATCCGGAAACCATCAAGGCCACCCTGCTGCAATCCGGACAATGGCCGGCCCTGCGCACCCGCCCCTATAACAAGATTGCCAACCCGGAACGCCCGCCCGACGCCTTGTTCGTCAATGCCATGGATAGCAACCCGCTGGCCGCGCCGCCCGAGCTGATTATCGCCGAGCAGCACAAGGCCTTTTTGCATGGCCTGCAGGTGTTGGCACGGCTGGTCGAGGGGCCGAAATATGTCTGCCAGGCCCCGGAGGCGGCCATTGTGCTGCTGGAGCACGCCGGCTATGAGCACGTGGCCTTCGCCGGCCCGCATCCCGCCGGGCTGGTCGGCACGCATATCCATTTCCTGCATCCGATCGGCGCCCAGCACACGGTCTGGCATATCGGCTATCAGGATGTGATTGCCATCGGCAAGCTGTTTACCACTGGCCGGCTCTGGACCGAGCGTATTATCGCCCTCGGCGGGCCGCCCGTGCAGCGCCCGCGCCTGCTGCGCACCCGGCTCGGCGCCAATACCGAGGATTTACTGCAGGGCGAGCTGGAAGATATCGAATGCCGGGCCATTTCCGGCTCGGTATTTGCGGGGCGGCGGGCCGCCGGCTGGGCCAGCTACCTGGACCGCTATGCCCAGCAGCTCAGCGTCCTGCCCGAAGGCCGGGCCCGCGAGTTCATGGGCTGGATCGTGCCCAGCAAGAATAAATTTTCCAAGCTCAATGTCTTTGTCTCCGCCCTGGATCGCCAGCGGCAACGCTTTCGCCTGACCACCTCGCAACAGGGCAGCCCGCGGGCCATGGTGCCGGTGAACTACGAGGCGGTCATGCCCCTGCGGATTCTGGCGACGCAATTGCTGCGCGCCCTGCTGGTGCGCGACACCGACAGCGCCCAGGCGCTCGGCTGCCTAGAGCTCGCCGAGGAAGACCTGGCCTTGTGCAGTTATGTCTGCGTGGGCAAATACGACTACGGTCCCGTGCTTCGCGACAACCTGACCCAGATCGAGAAGGAGGGGTAATTTCGTGCGTCGCTTGTTGGATCGCATTCATCCCTATTTCGCCAAAGGCGGGCGGCTGGAGAATTTCGCTGTCCTGTACGAGCTGGTAGACACCTTCTTGTACACCCCCAGCGATGTCACCCGCACCGCCCCGCATGTGCGCGACGGTATCGATTTGAAACGCCTGATGGCCTATGTGGTTATCGCCACTATCCCCTGCCTACTGTTCGGACTGTACAACATCGGCTATCAGGCCAATCTGGCCATGGCCGAGCAGGGCATCACCTCGGCCCCCGGCTGGCATCGCCTGATCCTCGACTGGGTCGGCTACGATCCGGGCAATCTGCTCGGCAATTTCATTCATGGCCTGCTGTATTTCCTGCCGATTTACCTGGTCACCATGATCGTCGGCGGCACCTGGGAGGTCATTTTCGCCCTGGTGCGCAAGCATGATGTCAACGAGGGCTTTTTCGTCACCTCCATGCTGTTCGCCCTGACGCTGCCGCCGGATATGCCGCTGTGGCAAGTGGCTTTGGGCATTAGTTTTGGCGTGGTCGTGGCCAAGGAAATCTTCGGCGGCACCGGCAAAAACTTCCTCAACCCGGCTTTGACCGGGCGGGCCTTCCTATTCTTTACGTATCCGGCGGACATCTCCGGGGCCGCCCCCTGGGTGGCGGTGGACGGCTACACCAGCGCCACCCCCCTGAGCGTCGGCGCCGAAGGCGGGGTTGCCCATATCATCGCCGCCGGCGTGAGCTGGTGGGATGCCTTCATCGGCTTTATCCCCGGCTCCATCGGCGCGACCTCGGCCCTGGCCTGCCTGCTCGGCGCGGCCTTTTTGATCGTCACCGGGGTCGCCTCCTGGCGGATCATCGCCGGGGTATTCTTCGGCATGGTCGCCACTTCGGCGCTATTCAATCTCATCGGCAGCGCTTCCAATCCGCTGTTCGCCATGCCCTGGTACTGGCATTTGGTGCTCGGCGGCTTCGCCTTCGGTATGGCCTTCATGGCCACCGATCCCGTGAGCGCGACCATGACCAACGCCGGCCGCTGGGTCTATGGCCTGCTGATCGGCTTTATGACGGTGATTATCCGGGTGATCAATCCCGCCTATCCGGAGGGCGTGATGCTGGCGATTCTGTTCGCCAATCTCTGCGCCCCGCTGATCGACTACGCCGTCGTGCAGCTCAATATCCGCGCCCGGCAACGGAGGACCGCCCCGCATGGCTGAGCAACCCTCGATCATTCAACGCGCCCGCGGCTGGCTCGCGCACATCCTCGCCCAGCCCAACGAGAGCATGCAAAAGACTTTGTTCGTGGCGATTTCCCTGTGCCTGGTCTGCTCCATCCTGGTCTCGGCCACCGCTGTGGTACTCAAGCCCCTACAGGTTGCCAATCAGCGCCTGGACCGCAAGCGCAATATCCTTGAGGCAGCGGAACTGTTGCCCTCGAAGCAGAACCTCGAGACCCTGTTCGAGCAGCGGATCGAGACCCGCCTGGTCGATCTCGCCACCGGCAAATATGTCGAAACACTTGATCCCAAGACCTACGATCAGCGCGAGGCGGCCCGCGATCCGGCCCGCAGCGAGCCGGTGCCGGCGGCGCTGGATATCGCCGGCATCAAACGCCGCGCCGAATACGCCCCGGTCTATCTGGTGACCCGCGACGGCCGCACCGACAAGATTATCCTGCCGGTGCACGGCTACGGGCTGTGGTCGACCATGTACGGCTACCTAGCCCTGGAGGCCGATGGCAAGACGATTTCTGGCATCACCTTCTATGATCATGCCGAAACCCCCGGCCTCGGCGGCGAAATCGACAAGCCCAAATGGCAGGCGAAATGGCAAGGCAAGGAATTATTCGGTCCCGAGGGCAAGCCGCTGTTTCAGGTTGCCAAAGGCACGGTGGCCCCGGATGCCAAACAGGCCGAGTACAAGGTGGACGGGCTGGCCGGCGCCACCCTGACCAGCAACGGCGTCACCCGCATGATCCGCTACTGGGTCGGCGCCCAGGGCTTCGGGCCGTTCCTCGACAAGTTCCAGCAAGCACAAGGTTCTGCGCATCATGGCTAGCTCCAAGAAATACCTGCTTGATCCGCTGATCAACAACAACCCCATCACCTTGCAGATCCTCGGGATTTGCTCGGCCCTGGCGGTGACCACCACCCTGGCCGCCTCCATCACCATGAGTATCGCGCTCACCGTCGTACTGGCCTGCTCGAACGTGGCTGTGAGCCTGATCCGCGCGCATGTGCCGACCAACATCCGCATCATCGTGGAGATGACCATCATCGCCTCGCTGGTCATCATGGTCGATCAGTTCCTCAAGGCCTTCGCCTATGATCTCAGCAAGCAATTATCGGTGTTCGTCGGCCTGATCATCACCAACTGCATCGTTCTCGGCCGGGCCGAAGGCTTCGCCCTGCAGAATGGGCCCTGGGCAAGCTTTCTCGACGGCATCGGCAACGGCCTGGGCTACAGCCTGATCCTGGTGACCGTGGGTACGGCCCGCGAGCTGCTCGGCTCGGGCACCCTGCTCGGTCAAACCGTCCTGCCGGTGGCGAGCGAGGGCGGCTGGTATGTCCCCGCGGGCATCATGCTGCTGCCGCCGAGCGCCTTCTTCCTGATCGGCTTTATCATCTGGGGCATCCGCACCTGGAAAAAGGATCAGGTCGAGAAGGCCGATTTCCGCATCCATCAAGTTCACCGCACCGAGGTCATCTGATGGAAGCCTATTTCAATCTGTTCATCAAGGCGGTGTTCGTCGAGAACCTGGCGCTCGCCTTTTTCCTGGGGATGTGCACCTTCCTGGCGATTTCCAAGAAGGTCAGCACGGCCTTAGGGCTGGGCCTGGCGGTGATCGTGATCCAGACCCTGACCGTGCCAGTCAACAACCTGATCTATCAATACCTGCTGCAGGACGGTGCCCTGGCCTGGGCAGGGCTGCCCGAGGTGGACTTGAGCTTTTTGGGGCTGATTAGCTACATCGGCGTCATCGCCGCGATGGTACAGATCCTGGAGATGTTTCTGGACCGCTATGTGCCGGCCCTGTACAACGCGTTGGGCATCTTCCTGCCGCTGATCACGGTGAACTGCGCCATTCTCGGCGGCACCCTGTTCATGGTGGAGCGCGATTACACCCTGCCGGAAAGCGTGGTCTATGGCCTCGGCAGCGGCACCGGCTGGGCCCTGGCCATCGTCACCCTGGCCGGTATCCGCGAAAAGCTCAAATACAGCGATGTGCCCGACGGCCTGCAGGGGCTGGGGATCACCTTCATTATCGTCGGCCTGATGTCGCTGGGCTTTCTGGGCTTTTCCGGGATTCAGCTGTGACCGCTGCCGCCACAATCCTAAACCTAAGCGTTGACGCCCCATGCTAGAAATCGTCCTTGGCGTACTGTTTTTCACCGCCATCGTGACCTTACTGGTCTTTGTTATCCTCGCCGCCCGCGCCAAGCTGGTCGCCTCGGGCGAGGTGCCCATCGAGATCAATAAAGACAAGACCATCCAGGCGCCGGTCGGCGGCAAGCTGGTCAATACCCTGGCCGATGCCCAGTTGTTCATTTCCTCGGCCTGCGGCGGCGGCGGCACCTGCGGGCAATGCCGGGTCAAGGTACTGGAAGGCGGCGGCAGCCTGCTGCCCACCGAAGCCAACCTGATCAGCAAACGCGAGGCCCGCGAAGGCGAGCGCCTGTCCTGCCAAGTCACCGTCAAGCAGCCGATGCGCATCCAGATGCCCGAGGAAGTCTTCGGGGTCAAGAAATGGACCTGCACAGTGCGCTCCAATCACAATGTCGCCACCTTTATCAAGGCATTGGTGCTGGAGCTGCCGGAAGGCGAAGACCTGGATTTCCGCGCCGGCGGCTATGTCCAGATCGAATGCTCGCCGCACGAAATTTCATTTAAGGAATTTGACATTGAGCCGGAATTCCGCGACGAATGGGATCGCTACGATCTCTGGCGCTACCATTCCAAGGTCACCGAATCCCTGTCGCGGGCTTATTCCATGGCCAATTACCCGGGTGAAAAGGGTATCGTCATGCTCAATGTCCGCATCGCCACCCCCCCGCCGCGCGGCCCGGCCCATATCCCGCCGGGCAAGATGTCCTCGTATATCTTCGGCTTAAAGCCCGGCGACAAAGTCACCATATCCGGGCCCTTCGGCGAATTCTTCGCCCGCGACAGCGCCAACGAAATGGTCTTCATCGGCGGCGGCGCCGGCATGGCACCGATGCGCTCGCATATCTTCGACCAGCTCAAGCGCCTCAAGACCGACCGTAAGATCAGCTTCTGGTACGGCGCCCGCAGCAAGCGGGAGATGTTCTATGAAGACGATTTCGATGCCCTGGCGGCGGACAACGCGAATTTCGAGTGGCATGTCGCCCTGTCCGATCCCAAGCCGGAAGATGACTGGACCGGCTATACCGGCTTTATCCACGATGTCCTGTATGAGCATTACCTCAAGGACCACCCCGCCCCCGAGGACTGCGAATACTACATGTGCGGCCCGCCGATGATGAACGCCGCGGTGCTGCGCATGCTCGACGAACTGGGTGTCGAAGAAGACAATATCTTCCTGGATGATTTTGGGGGATAACCATTAGTAAACAAACATCGAGACCATCTACTGAAGGCCTGGAATGAATATTTTACCTAAAAAAGTATGGAAAACAGTGCTTCTCCCGCACCTGGCACACGTCAGTCTTGCCGTACTCCTCACTTTCACCCTGCTCGCCTGCAGCAAACAACCGGAAACGGTCAGCT
>CAYFSA010000079.1:3084-13533 GCA_964345605.1 uncultured Ectothiorhodospiraceae bacterium | reverse complement strand
TATCGAAATGAATACCCGCCTGCAGGTCGAGCATCCGGTGACCGAGATGGTCACGGGCCTGGATCTGGTGAAAGCCCAGCTTCAAGTCGCGGCGGGCGCGCCCTTACCGCTCAGGCAAAAGGATGTACAGATCAACGGGCATGCCGTCGAGTGCCGCATCAATGCCGAGGATCCGCAAACCTTTATCCCCAGCCCCGGGCGCATCAAGCATTATCATGGCCCGGGCGGGCCGGGTATTCGGGTCGATTCGCATTTGTACAACGGCTATACCGTACCGCCCTATTACGATTCCATGATCGGCAAACTCATCGCCCATGGCCCCATACGGGACACGGCCATCGCCCGCATGCGGGGTGCGCTTTCGGAAATTGTGGTGGACGGCATTAAGACCAACATCCCCTTGCTGCTCGAGATCATGCGCGACACGGCCTTTATCGACGGCGGCGCAGACATCCATTACCTGGAACGCAAACTGGGATTGTAACCCTTGCCTTGGCAGCAGCTTTCGATCTCCGTTCCCGCCGCCCATGCCGAAGCCCTGGGAGCCGCCTTGGAGGCCGCCGGGGCATTGTCGGTTAGCTTCAGCGATGCGGCCGATCAGCCCATTCTGGAGCCGGCGGTCGGTGACACGCCGCTATGGTCAGATAGCGTTGTGACCGGACTGTTTGCTATGGGCACAGATCTGGCCGAAGTGGCAACGCGCCTGCGGGCTGAACTGGGCGATGTCGCCCTCGGGCCGATCCAGCAAACAGCGCTGGATGATCGCAATTGGGAGTTGGCCTGGACCGACGATTACGCACCCATGCGCTTTGGCGAGCGCCTCTGGGTTGTACCAAGTCATTGCAGCAGCCCAGATCCTGAGGCCATCAATGTGTTGCTCGATCCCGGTTTGGCCTTTGGGACCGGCACTCACCCAAGCACGCGGCTGTGCCTGGAGTGGCTGGCAGCCCATCCGCCCAGCCGCGCGCTGGTCGTGGATTACGGCTGCGGCTCGGGCATTCTGGGCATCGCGGCCTTAAAACTCGGGGCCCGCCATGTCTGGATGGTCGATAACGATCCGCAAGCTTTGCAAGCCACCGAAGCCAATGCCGAGCACAATGGTATTCGCCTGGGCGACCTCTACCCCGTCGAACCGGACGGCTTACCTCCCTTGGCGGCCGACTTGCTGCTCGCCAATATCCTCGCCACCCCGCTGCGCGAGCTTGCCGAAACCTTCGCCGAGCGCATCAAGCCCGGTGGACAGATTGTCCTCGCTGGCATTCTCGCCGCTCAAGCCGACACCCTTGTGCAGCACTACGCGCCTTGGTTTGCTTTCGAACCACCGGTACTGGCTGAAGACGATTGGGTTTTACTCGCTGGTCAACGCTTGGCAAGCAACCATTAGTTCAGCGCAAACCCGTGCCGCCAAAATTTTGGCAGCGGCACATGGGAACCTTGTAAAGCAACTAAATTGTGTGGGATTATCACTAATAAGTATTCTTAGCTTAACGCCACGCTGGCCTATTATTTTTTCCTGGCAGGACTTGCCGAGCACATGGCTTAGGCGATACTCAGCGAATTCTGGATTGCCCAGCTAAGGCTACGCAGACGCTTCACTCACCGTCATCTGTGCCTAAACCTCCTCTGGTATCACGCACCACGATGGCAGGTTGGCAGCACGAGGTCGATAGTACGCTAACATGCCCACACCCCCAACCGTCTTTATCATTGATAACAATCCCGGGTCCCGCGAGGGTCTTGTCGAGGCGTTAAACCGGAACGAATACCGGCTGTTAAGCTATGGGGACTTGGCCAGCGGACTCGCGGCGACCAATCAATACCTGCCGGACTTAGTGCTGCTAGCAGCCACCCTGCCCGCCAGCGAGCGCCAGAAGTGGGCACCGCAATTCAAAATCGCCAGCACCTATTTTGCGCCGCTGCTGGTGATGCTAAGCGATGGGGAGCCAGACTCGGCCGTTACCGAGGAAGCGGCCCAACAGCCCTTCGACGGGCTTATCGTGCGGCCACTCGCCCCGGCCGCGCTGCGCACCCAAATCAATTCTTTGCTGCGCCTGCGCCACAGCGAAAAGGCAGTGCACATGGGCCGCACCGATTTGTACCGGGTCCTGGCCAGCAGCCACGATGCCGTACTGGTGGTCGATGACGCTCATCAGGTGCGCTACGCCAATCCCGCCAGCGCCCGCATCCTGGGCCGGCCGCTGGATGCTCTGCTCGGTGAGCCCTTCGGTTTGCCCTTAGTCGGCGCCGAGCCGAGCGAGATCACCCTGTTGCGCCCCGGTCGCGGCCCCGGCTACGCCCAGATGCAATCGGTTTATACCCAATGGGAAAGTGCACCGGCCCACGTCGTCTTTATGCGCGACATCACTTTGCAGAAAAAGGCCGAGGCCCGCATCGAGCAACTCAACGCCATGCTGCATGGGGTACGGCGGGTCAATCAAATTATTGTCAATGAAAACGATCGCCAAACACTCATTGAGCAGACGACCGTCGCCCTTAGTGAGCAATTGCACGATTATTACACCTGGATTGTGCTAGTGGA
Source organism: uncultured Ectothiorhodospiraceae bacterium (assembly GCA_964345605.1). GTDB lineage: Bacteria > Pseudomonadota > Gammaproteobacteria > CAYFSA01 > CAYFSA01 > CAYFSA01. Next base: position 10,994 of record CAYFSA010000079.1, on the reverse strand, counting down.
TGGCGAGCAACACATCGAGCATTTTGCCATTGCCAGTGACCTGCCGGCCCAACAAAACCTGGCAGCACGCTTTGCCCAGGACGCACTGCCCACCTGCGCCCGCCAGGCACTGCAAGCGAATGAGCCGATTTATATTGAGAACCTTGGCCTCGATTGCCAAGACTGCCCCTTGGGCGACGAGCATCAAGCCCATGCGGCCATCAGCCAGCGCATCGCTTTCGAAGACCGCACCTATGGTGTCATCACGGTCTCCTTGCCCCGCGAACATGCCAACGATCCGGAAGTCCAGGCGCTGTTCGGCGAGCTGGCTGGCGACCTGGGCCTGGGGCTCAACAAAATCGAGACCACCGAGGCCATGCTGCTCAGCCAGGAGGCCCTGGCCGAATCGCGCCGGACCCTGGCGAACCTGCTCGCCAATATGCCCGGCATGGCTTATCGCTGCCGCTACGACCGGTCTTGGACCATGCTTTTTATCAGTCAGGGCTGTTACCAGCTGACTGGCTACAGCACCAATGACTTGCTGCGTAATCGCCGGATTGCCTACGGCACGATCGTTCATCCAGACGATCGCAACCGGGTCTGGGAGGAAATACAAGCGGCACTAAAGGCCGAACAAGCCTTCGAAGTCGAATATCGCATTATCACGGCCGCCGGGGAGGAGCGCTGGGTCGCCGAACGCGGCATCGGCATTGACGGCGACGACCACGACACGAAAAACCTGGAAGGCTTTATCTACGATGCCACCGAGCGCAAGCTGTTCGAGCTGGAGCTGGCCGAGCGTGAGCAGTATTTCCGCCGCTTGCATGAGCAAATGCCGGTGCCCTACCAGGCCCTGGATGCCGATGGCCGTATTCTGGCGGTCAATCAAGTTTGGCAGAAGACTTTCGGTTATCAGCCCGCCGAGCTGATCGGCACACCGTTCGCCGAACTCCTGAGTCCAGACAAGCGGGAAAAATTTCAGACTCAGTTAGTCCAGACACTCCGGTTAGGCTTCAGCCACAATGTCGATTTAACATTGCACAGCCACTCGGGTGCTGTGCATGAGGTATTGTTCGAGGCGCGCGCCGCCTATACCAGCGACGGTCAAGTCCAACAGGTGCATTGCGTGCTCATCGACCAAACCGAACGCCAGCAGGATCTCGAACAGCTGCGCCAGGCCGCCGCCGTGTTCCGCAGTACCTCCGAGGGCGTGGTGATTACCGATGCTGAAACCCGCATTCTGGCCGTCAACCGGGCCTTTACCGAGATCACCGGCTACAGCGAGGCAGAAATACTCGGCCAGACACCGCGTATGCTGCAATCCGGCCACCATGACCCGGACTATTTCGCTGCGATGTGGCAGCAAATTGCGCAAACCGACAGCTGGCAGGGCGAGATCTGGAACCGCCGCAAAAATGGGGAAATCTATCCAGAATGGCTGTCGATCAGCGCGGTGCGTGACGAAGCCGGCGCGCTGGTCAACTATGTCGGCGTCTTTTCCGACATTACTACCGTCAAGGACGCCCAAGCCAAGCTGGAATACCAGGCCCACCACGATCCGCTGACCGGCCTACCCAACCGCATCATGTTCCGCGACCGGGTCAACCGCGCCATCGCCCGGGCCCAGCGCCATGGCCATGTGGCCTGTCTGATGTTCATCGATCTAGACCGCTTCAAGGACATCAACGATAGCCTCGGCCATGCCGTCGGCGATCAGGTGCTCATCGACATCGCCGAGCGGCTGCAACAGGGCCTGCGCGGCGAAGATTCGGTGTCACGCCACGGCGGCGATGAGTTCACCGTATTGATCGAAAGCTTAAAGGACGCCCGTCAGGCCGCTCGCTTCGCCAAGAAGATCCTGCCCTGGTTCGAGCAGCCCATCCTAATCGATGAGCATGAGCTGTACGTTACCGCCAGCATCGGTATCAGCTCCTTCCCCGGCGACGGCGACAGCCCGGAGATCCTGATCCGCAACGCCGATACCGCCATGTATCAGGCCAAAGCCAGCGGGCGCAACACCTATGCCTATTACGATGCCAAACTGACCGAGCAGGCGATGGAACGGGTTCACATGGAAGCCGCCCTGCGCAAAGCCATCGACCAAGGTCAGCTGTTCCTGCAATACCAGCCACAGGTGCGCTGCGACACGGGTGAAGTCACCGGCGTCGAGGCCCTGGTGCGCTGGCAGCATCCGGAGCTTGGGCTGTATTCGCCCGGCCGCTTCATTCCCCTGGCCGAGGAAACCGGGCTGATCATTCCCCTGGGCGAATGGGTGCTGCGCGCCGCCACCCAGCAATTGCAGACCTGGCAGGCCCAAGGCATTGAGCTGCACCGGGTCGCTGTCAATGTCGCTGCGGCCCAGCTACGCCAGGAGCATTTCGACCGGGTCGTCGCCCGTGCCCTGGAAGACAGCGGGCTGCTTCCCGGCTGCCTGGAACTGGAGATCACTGAAGGCTTTCTGGCCGCCGCGCCCGAGATCGCGCCGCATATCCTGCAACGACTGCGTAATCTCGGCGTCGAGATCGCCGTGGACGACTTCGGCACCGGCTATTCCTCACTGCGCCGTCTGAAGGACCTGGCGGTAGATCGACTCAAAATCGATCAGGGCTTCGTGCGTGGCATCCCTGACGACCCGGATGATCTCGCCCTGGCGCGAGCCATCCTCTGGCTGGGGCATAGCTTGGGGCTGGAGGTCATTGCCGAGGGCGTCGAGCAGGCGGAACAATGCACCCTGCTGGCGGCGGAAGGCTGCGAGGATGCCCAGGGCTATCTGTACAGCAAGCCGCTGTCAGCCACGGATTTGATACAATGGTTGCAGGCTTGGCAAGCTGAGCATCCAGTGCCCGCTTGATTGCCGGCGATACTGGCGCGATACAGCTTCATAGCCTCTTGCAGAATCGGCCCGCCGGGCGGGCCTGCAGCGTGATTCCTTATATGTTTGGAGCCGAACCCATGACCCCAACCGCAACCCCCGGGACAATCGCCGCCATGAGCGCCATCACCAAAATCCCCACCGGCATCAGCGGCTTCGACGAAATCACTTTCGGCGGCCTGCCCCAGGGCCGCTCAACCCTGGTCACCGGCAATCCCGGCGCAGGCAAAACCCTGCTCGCCATCGATTTTCTGGTCAACAGCGCGGTCTCGCACAAGGCCCCCGGGGTTTTGCTGTCGTTCGAGGAATCCGCCGATAACCTAATTCGCAATGCCAGCTCGGTGGGTCACGATCTCAACCGGCTCATCGCGAACCAACAGATCATGGTCAAAACCATCGCAACCGAAACCAGGCAGGATTTGGAAAGCGGGGATTTCAGTCTGGATGGCCTGTTCCTGCAGCTGGAGCTAGCGATTCAGAAAATCGGCGCGACCCGGGTGGTCATCGACACCCCCGAAGCCCTGTTCTCAGCCTTCTCCAACCAGCATGTTCTCCGGCGAGAAATCCATCGTCTGTATCAATGGCTGCAGGGACGGGGCCTTACCTCGGTCACCACCGGCGAGCGCAGCCCCGCCGACCAATCCTGGTTTGGCCTGGAGGAATACATCGCCGACTGCGTGGTCCGCCTGGACTATCGTATTCACGATGAAGTCAGCACCCGCCGGCTGCGGGTGGTCAAATATCGCGGTAGCGGCCATGGCGGCAATGAATACCCTTTCTTGATCACCTCCGAAGGCCTGTCGGTGCTGCCGATTTCCTCCATGCACCTTGACCATAGCGCGCCAACCGAGCAAGTTTCCAGCGGCATCGACGCGCTCGACCAGATGCTCGGCGGCCAGGGCTTTTATCGCGGCAGCAGCATCCTGTTATCCGGCAGCGCCGGCACCGGCAAATCCAGCATCGCAGCCAGCTTCGCGGATGCTGCCTGCCGCCGGGGCGAGCAAGTGCTTTACAGCGCTTTCGAGGAATCGCCCGCGCAGATCATTCGCAACATGAGCGCCATCGGCATCGATCTAGACCGCTGGCAGAGCCAAGGCTTGCTGGTAATCCAGGCGCAACGGCCCACGCTACTCGGCGTCGAGGGGCATTTGCTCACCTTGCGTCAACTGCAACAGCGGCTCAAACCTCAGGTCATCATCATCGATCCAGTCAGCAGCCTCATTCCTATCGGCACCATCAGCCAAATCCGGTCTCTGTTGGCGCGTTTGATCGATTTCTTCAAACAACAGGAAACCACCGCTATGTTCACCAATCTTGCGCAAGGCCAAGAAAGCTTCACGGAGACCGAGATAGGGGTTTCCTCGCTGATGGATGTCTGGATCGGCCTAACCCAAACCTTGCAAGCGACGCAGCGACAACGTAAATTGAGTATTATGAAAGCGCGTGGCCTGCCCTGTGCAGACGAGCTGCGCACACTGAAATTCAGTTCCCAAGGCATCCAGCTCTGCCCCGTCGAACCTTCAACAACACCCCAGATTAATCAGCCATGCGTTTAAAAGATCGTGCCGACGGTGTCACAGATAAGGTTGAAAAGCACTTTCTCAGGCTCTACATCGCCGGCACCACCGTACAATCGCGCCAAGCCATCAATAATCTCAAGCAGATCTGCGAAACCCATCTGCAGGGCCACTACGAACTGGAAGTGGTGGATATTTTCGAGAACCCTCAACTCGCCGAGGGCGACCGCATCATCGCCGTGCCGACCCTGATCAAACGCCTGCCCGAACCCGTGCAGCGCGTGATTGGGGATTTATCGGAGCGGGATAAAGTGTTGGTAGGCTTGGATATCATGCCGGTGGAGTAGGGCCGGTTTCAACCGGCCCCACGCCAAGCCTGGCCCGGACGTGGCGGGCTAAAGCCCGCCCTACACATTGCAACCGGCTGCAACCGTCGGGATCAACTGCATTAATCGTTCAAATTGAACGCCAAGCGATTCAGCCGCGAAACGAAACCGGCCGGATCCTCGAGCTGCCCGCCCTCGGCCAAAATGGCCTGATCGAACAATACCTGCGCCCATTGCTGGAAGCGGTCTTCATCCGGCTCGAGCTTCATGCGGGTCAGCATGGGATGGGTCGGATTGACCTCGAGCACCGGTTTGCTGGTCGGAATTTCATGGCCGGCCTGCTTGAGCAGATGCTGCATGTATAAAGCCATATCGCGCTCATTCAGGACGATACAGGACGGCGAGCTGGTCAGGCGATGCGAGGCCCGCACGTCTTCGACCCGCTCGCCGAGCACGGCCTTGACGCGATTCAAGACATCCTTGGCCTGCTCCTCGGCTTCTTCCTTCTCCTTTTTTTCGGCCTCGTCCTCGATCTTGTCAATTTCCAAGTCGCCCTTGGCCACCGATTGCAGGGCCTTGCCGTCGAACTCGGTCAGATGCGCGGTCAACCATTCGTCCACGCGGTCATGCAACAGCAGCACCTCGATGCCCTTCTTGCGGAAGATTTCCAAATGCGGGCTGGACTTGGCGGCGCCTAAGGATTCAGCGGTGATGTAGTAAATCTTGTCCTGGCCTTCCTTCATGCGGCCGATATAGTCTTCCAGCGAGACCGATTCGTCTTCCTGCTGGGTGGAGGAGAAGCGCAGCAGCTTGGCGATCTGCTCGCGATTGGCATAATCCTCGCCCGGACCTTCTTTGAGCACGCGGCCGAATTCCTTCCAGAAAGTCTTGTACTTATCGGGCTCCTTGGCGGCCATATCGTTTAGCAGACCGAGCACTTTCTTCACCGAGCCGGAACGAATTTGCTCGATTACGCGGTTGTTCTGCAGGATTTCGCGGGAGATGTTGAGCGGCAGATCGTTGGAATCGACCACCCCGCGCACAAACCGCAGATAACGCGGCATGAGTTGCTCGGCATCGTCCATGATGAACACCCGCTGCACATAGAGCTTGACGCCATGCACATGGTCGCGATCGAACAGATCGAACGGTGCCCGGCCGGGGATATACAGCAAACTGGTGTACTCCAGCTTGCCTTCGACCTTGTTGTGGGTCCAGGCCAGCGGGTCCTCGAAATCATGTGCCACGTGCTTGTAAAAGGTCTTGTAGTCCTCCTCGGAAATCTCGGATTTCGGCTGCTGCCACAGCGCCGAGGCCTTGTTGACCGTTTCCCATTCCTCGGTGCGCTCGCCTTGATCGTCTTCCTTAGGCATTTGCACCGGCAGCGGGATATGATCCGAGTATTTGTTGATAATGCCACGCAAGCGCCAGCTATTGAGCAACTCATCCTCGTCCTCGCGCAGATGCAGCACCACCTCCGTGCCGCGGGCCGGCTGTTCGACATTTTCCAGGGTAAACGAGCCGGTGCCGTCCGATCCCCAGCGCACGGCCTGATCGGCCGACAAGCCGGCGCGGCGGGTGGTCAACGTGACATGATCGGCGACGATGAACGAGGAATAAAAACCCACGCCGAATTGGCCGATGAGCCGGGCATCCTTGGCCTGATCACCGGTCAAGGATTTGAAGAACTCGGTCGTCCCGGACTTGGCAATGGTGCCGATATTCTGGGTCACTTCCTCCCGGCTCATGCCGATGCCGTTATCCCGCACCGTGATGGTCCGCGCGTCTTTATCGAAGTCAACCTGGACCTTCAGCTCGCTATCACCTTCCCAGACAGCATCATTCGTCAGGGCCTCGAAGCGCAGCTTGTCGCAGGCATCGGAGGCGTTCGAGATCAGCTCGCGCAGAAAGATTTCTTTGTTGGAATACAGCGAATTGATCATTAAATGAAGCAGTTGGCTGACCTCTGCCTGAAATTGCAGGGTCTCCTTGTGCGCGTCGACCGTCATGTAGGACTCCTCAAGGGTTTATAATAGGGTTTGTGTTGCGATGAACAGCAGTTACGGTCAGTTGCACGATTTTTCAAGGGGTCTGACAACATAGGGCTGGCCCAACCCACCAGGATGGCCTGGAATGATATGATTTGCCGTCTCAAGCCCAAGGCCATGGCGGGTTGAAACCCGCCCTACTCCGTAGGGTCGGTTTCAACCGACCAAACACCCTAAACCCCCATTAATGAGGCAGCATGACCAACAAGATCGACCAAGTAACCATCACGACCCTGGCAGAAAACACCGCCGGCAGTCGGGGTTTGCTGGGTGAACACGGCCTTGCCTTCCACATCCAGGCCGGCGATTTCGTTATGCTGTTCGATACCGGTCAGGGTCAGACCCTGGCGCACAACGCTGCGCAGCTGGGCGTAGACTTACAGCATTTGGACGCCATCGCGCTTAGCCACGGGCATTACGACCATACCGGCGGTTTACGCGCCCTGCTCGAGCAAGGCCCACGCCGCAGGCTCTATATCCATCCTGCGGCATTGCAGGCGAAATATAACCGGCGCCGCGAGGATATCGGCGGGCATTTACCGGATCGGCCGACCCTGGAAGCACAGGCCGATGTCACCTGGACCACCGGACCGACCTGGCTGACGGACACTATCTGGCTGACCGGAGAGATTCCCCGTATTACCGACTTCGAGGACACCGGCGGCCCCTTCTACACGGATTCAGCGCAGGCCATTCCCGATACGCTAGCCGATGATCAGGCTTTGGTCATTGATACCGAGGCAGGACTGATCGTGGTACTCGGCTGCGGCCATTCCGGCGTGATCAACACCCTCAAGCACATTCAAACCGTGCAGGATCGTCCCATCCATGCCCTGCTCGGCGGCATGCATTTGGTCCGTGCGGCTCAATCCCGTCTCGAGGCGACGCTGGCAGCTTTGGCGGATTGGGATATAGCGTGGCTGGCACCGGCGCATTGCACCGGCGTGCGCGCCACCAGCCTGTTCTGGACTCGCTTTCCGGATCGCTGCCTGGTTTGCAATGCCGGGTCGCGGTTATCGTTTGGAGCCGTTTGAGAGGCCAGGATATCCTGTAGAGGCCTTATCCTGGCCGGCGAGGCCGTAGGGCCGGTTAAAACCGGCCCTACGAGGGTCGGGGATTCCCCGGGGCCGGTTAAAACCGGCCCTACGAGGGCCGGGGATTTCCCCGG
>CAYFSA010000079.1:0-2984 GCA_964345605.1 uncultured Ectothiorhodospiraceae bacterium | reverse complement strand
GGGATTCCCCGGGGCCGGTTAAAACCGGCCCTACGAGGGCCGGGGATTTCCCCGGAGCTAAAACCGGCCCTACGAATGTAGGGCGGGCTTTAGCCCGTCTCTCAGATGTAACTTTTGCGATCGCGCCGCCGCCGGCCGGCCTGCTGCACCACGACACCATAAATGTCTTCGATGCCCGACAGGGTTACCGGCGCCACATCGCCCTGGAAAGCAAGCAGGGAATACAAGCCATCGCGAATCTGCAATTGGCGAAACACGTATTCATCACCGACCTTAGCGACCACATAACAACCGTCCTCGATCACGCCGGCCGGATCCACAATGATGATCGTACCGTCCTTGAATTCCGGTTCCATCGTGTCGCCGATTACTCGCAAAGCAAACGGCTCAGCGCTGGCACAAGCGCTCACTTCATCCATCATTGCCTCCGAAATAGGTTGAGAAACTATTTGTCATTCGACAGCTTGTGGTAAACGGCAGTCATGCTGATTGCGCAATCAATGGCCGCAATTGGCACCAGCGCTGCAGTCTCTGCATACAGTTGATACAGCCAAGCACCTGACGCTTGCCGCCGATAGATTTCAAGGCGGCGTGCCTCTTGCGCCACTAGGGCGTATTCCTGCAGTGACTCGATCGTTTGATAGTAGAGAAATTTGGCGCCCCGATCATAAGCTTCGGTGGAAGGTGACAGCACCTCGATGATGACAAGCGGATTCAACAGCACATCTTGCGCATCGTCTTCGAATTGTTCCGGTCCGCAGGTCACAACAATATCGGGATAAAGATAGCGTTTACCGTCCTGGGCACGGACCTTCAGATCACTGGCATAGTTGTTACAGTTCCGCTCCCCCAATTGGCCGGCGAGGGCGCTGGTTATGTTGGTGACGATGCGATTGTGATCACGGGAGGCGCCCGCCATGGCGACCAGTTGACCGTCATGGTATTCACTGCGTATATGTGCTTGGCGCTCCAGCGCCAAGTAGGCTGCGGGCGGCAGCCTTTCAATTTGGGATGCCAGCATTGTCTCACCTGCTCAGGCCAGCAGTTTCTCGCCGGAAAACGCGCTCGCCTCGGTGGTCATCTGGTCGGGCTCGAACCAGTCGAGCCGCTCGTGCAATTGCACGACATCGCCGACGATCAGCAGGGTCGGCGGCTTTACCGAGCTGGCGGCCACCTTGTCAGGCAAATCGGTTAAGGTGCCGATAACCCGCTGCTGCTGCGGGGTGGTGGCATGCGCGACCAGGGCCGCCGGAGTCGAGGCCGGCATGCCGTGCGCCATAAGCTGCTGACAGATCACCGGCAAGCCCTGCAGGCCCATGTAAAAGACCACGGTTTGCTTGGGCTGGGCGAGCATAGCCCAGTTCAGGTCAATGCTGCCGTCGCGCAAATGCCCCGTCACGAAATGGCAGGATTGGGCGTAATCACGATGGGTCAGCGGAATCCCGGCATAGGCGGCACAGCCGGAAGCCGCGGTGATTCCCGGCACCACCTGGAAGGGTACGCCCTGTTCCATCAGAGTACCGATTTCCTCGCCGCCGCGGCCGAAGATGAACGGATCACCCCCTTTCAGCCGCAGCACGCGCTGGCCTTCCTTGGCCAGGCGGACCAGCAGGGCATTGATGTCTTCCTGAGGCACACTGTGGTGATCGCGTTCCTTGCCGACATAAATGCGATCGGCATCGCGGCGGACCATATCCATGATCGCATCGGACACCAGCCGGTCATGGACGACCACATCGGCGCTCTGCATCAGGCGCAGCGCCCGGAAGGTCAGCAGATCGGGATCGCCCGGCCCGGCACCGACTAAGTAGACCTCGCCGATTTCCTGATCCGCCTCGCCGCGCAGGGTCTGGCTCAGCACCTGCTCGGCCTCTTCCATCTTGCCGGCGTACAGCAATTCGGCTACCCGCCCACTCAGCATGTCCTCCCAGAACACACGCCGCTCCTGTTCATCGGGAAAGCGCGCCTTGGCCTCGTCGCGATAGCGATCGACCAGCTTGCCGAGGCGCCCATAGGCGGCGGGAATGGCGCTTTCCAGCCGCGCCCGCAGCATGCGCGCCAGCACCGGCGCTGCCCCGCCAGTGGAGACCGCAATCTGCACCGGCGAGCGATCGATCATCGACGGCGTGATAAAGCCGCAGAGCTCCGGGCAATCAACCACATTGACCGGGATATTCAGGCTCTTGGCCACCTCGCTGACCTGCCGGTTGACCGCCTCCTGATCGGTCGCCGCGACCACCAGAACATGGCCGGCGATATCAACCGGCTGCACCGGCCGGGCGAGATGCTTAATATCCCCGTCGGCAGCCAATGCGGCCAATTCGTCGCATAATTCTGGGGCGATCACCCGTACCCGGCCATGCGATTTGCGCAGCAAGCGCACCTTGCGGGCAGCAACCGGCCCGCCGCCGACCACCAGACAAGGGCGGTCGCGAATATCCATAAAAATCGGAAAATAATCCATCGCCACATACCTCGATCAAACAGAACCGGATTAACCCGATGGTTCCCACGCTCCAGCGTTGCGCCTGCTTCGGGCCGTTGGAGCGGCTCGGACTGCGTGTCCACGCTAGAGCGTGGGCACGATCAAAAATTAATAAATCGCCATTGCTAAGCCTTCAGAAGAGGCTGCAGCTCATCGTCCATATCCAATGCCACCAGGTCGTCATAGCCGCCGACATGGCGTTCGCCGATGAAAATCTGCGGCACGGTATGGCGCCCGGCGAGCCGTTCCATTTCCTGACGTAGCTCGGGATTGTTGCTGACATCGATTTTCTGCATCGTGGCACCGCGCCGCTCCAGCAAGCGCAAGGCACGCACGCAGAACGGACAGGACGGGGTCATATAGATTTGTACGTCAGCCATGTTTCCTCCTCTGGTATAACTTCCGTTAAACGAAGATTGTTATGATTACTAGAAATCAACCACTTCGTCAGTCAATTGCGCATGTGGTCGACTTGTAGGGCCGATTTTAACCGGCCCCG
>CAYFSA010000078.1:0-13583 GCA_964345605.1 uncultured Ectothiorhodospiraceae bacterium | reverse complement strand
GAGGTGCACCTCATCCTCGGCACGAGCCTGTTGTTGATCTTGGGTGCCGCCCCCGCCGCCCTGGGCCTGGCCGCCGGCCTATTGCTACAGGGATTTTTGATGGCGCCTGCGGATCTCCCCCAGTACGGCATGAATGTCACGACCCTGCTGGTACCCTTGTTCGCCCTGACCTATTATGCCCGGCGCGTCGTCCCAGCCGGTCAGGCCTATGTCGATCTGCGCTATCGCCAAGTGCTGCCCCTGTCCATCCTCTATCAAGGCGGCATCATCGCTTGGGTCGCCTTCTGGGCCCTCTATGGCCAGGGCTTCAATGCCGCTAACCTCGCCGCGGTCGGCAGCTTTGGGCTGGCCTATCTGAGTGTCATCGTCCTCGAACCGCTGGCCGATCTGGCCGTGCTAGCGCTGGCCAAGGGCCTGCGCAACGCACAAGCCCACCCCATGACGGGGCTCCTGCTCAACCGACGCTTGTTTCAGGGGGACGATTGACTAGGACAACAGTGATGAAGCGATCTTCATGCCGTGACTCGCTTTACCTCGGCATTTGCCTGCTCGCCTTGACGAACAGCGATTTAGCCACTGCCGAGGAATCGACTGCGGCCATCCAGACATTAGAGGACATCACCGTCACCGCGACCCGCACGGCCAGCAGTACCTTCGAGGTGCCGACCACGACCAGCATCGTCCAAAGGCGCGAATTGGCGGAACGTGCGCCGGCTTCCCTACGTGATGCCCTGGAAGAAGTTCCAGGGCTGTCGTTTAGCGGCGCCGGTCCCTGGGAAGCGCAGCCGATCCTGCGCGGCTTTGGCGGCAGCCGGGTGCTGGTGTTATATGACAATGATCGGGTAACCAACCTGTGGGCCGGTCGTGCGCCACTGACACCCTTTTTGGACGTCGGCGAGATCGAGCGCATCGAGGTCATCAAGGGACCGGCGTCGGTGTTATACGGCAGCGATGCCCTGGGCGGGGTGATCAATATCATTACCAAGGATATTGCCTACGCCAAAGACGCCCGCTGGCAAATGGATCAGCGGTTCGACAGCCGTTACTCCAGCGCTGACAACGGCTGGTACGGTGGCTATCGCCTGAGTGCCGGCGGGCATGGTCTCGGCATGCGCGTGTCGGTTGCCGCTCGCGATCATCAAGACTATCGCGATGGCAAGGGCGATGAGCTGAACCACTCCCAGTTCGAGGGCCAGTACCTCAATGTCAAGACGCATTATTGGCTCGCCGAAGGGCAGCGCATCTCGGCCAGCGTGCGCATCAATGACATCGATGATTTTGGGGTGCCGCAGAAAGACCCCGAGGCCCCATATTCGCATTTCACGGTGTTCGATACCCGGACCTACAAGCTCGGCTACACCGGCGAGGCGCTTGGTTGGGTGGAACAGCTCCAGGCCAAGGCCTTTTATGTCGATCAGGATCGGCAGTTTGCCGGGCAATTCCCCAGTGCCAGCAAGCCCGTCAGCAATCGCAAGGAAAATGCCATCGACTCCGGCGGCATCGGTGGCTCGTTGCAGCTCAGGCTGGTACCGCTCGCCGGGCATGGCCTACTGGCCGGGGTGGAACTCCTGCGTGAAACCACGGATTCGGCGGAAACCCAACGGATTCGGCGGGACGGCAACGGCAGTCTGGCCCGGCAATTGACCTTTCAGCCCGTACCGGATGCCTATCGGGATTATCTAGGCGTGTTTTTGCAGGACACCCTGCAGGTAGCCGAATCGCTGCGCCTGGTCGCCGGCGGCCGCTATGACTATTTCCGGACCGATGCCGACGATGTCACCTTCACCGATGAGCGCTTCAATAAACAAGGCCAGCGGCAGCAAAGCAGCAGCGCGGTCAATGAATTCAGCCGTGAGCAGGACAGTGCCACGACCTTCAGTCTAGGCCTGTTGTACAAGCTAACTCCGGCCGTACATCTGCGCTCGACTCTGGCCAGCGCCTTCCGGGCACCCGATATCTTCGAGCGCTACTCCACCCGCGGAGGCGGCAGCCGGTTGATCATCGGCAATCCCGGGCTCGACCCCGAGCGCACCTATAGTCTCGAGGGCGGGATCGATGTTCGTAACCGGCACGGGCGTGGGCAGTTGAGTGTCTATTACAACCGCGTCGATGACTACATCGACCTGGCCATACAAGAGGCGTCCTTCTTGGGCGAGATTCCCACCTATCGCTACCAAAACATCCAGGACGCCGAACTCTATGGGTTGGATGGCGATACCTCACTATATCTGACGCCGCGACTCACCCTGACTGGTACCCTAGCCTGGGTGGAGGGCAAGGACCGTGACAGCGGCGCCCGTCTGAGTAGCATCCCGCCACTCAATGGCAGTGTCGGATTGCGTTTTGACGCGCATTGGCAAGCCTTTCGGTATTGGCTGGCCGGCGAAACCCGGTTGTATCAAAGCCAAAGTAACCCCGCCGCGGGCGAGCAGGATACTCCCGGTTATGCCACCGTCGCCCTGCGGCTAGGGATCGCCCGTGCCCACTGGGGGCCGCTTGAGGACGTGCGCCTGAGCGTGAATGTCGAGAATCTCTTCGACAGGGCTTACCAGAATCACCTGCGCTCCGGGCAGGAACCCTTTTTGTATGAGCCGGGGATCAATGCGGTCACGGCGCTGCAGGTCGGGTTTTAGTGACCGCCGTCACGCTCATGATCCAGGGCACTACCTCGGATGCCGGCAAAAGCGTGCTGGTGACGGGGTTGTGCCGAGTTTTGACCCGCCAGGGCAAGCGGGTGGCGCCGTTTAAGCCGCAGAATATGGCATTGAACAGCGCGGTCACCGCCGACGGCGGCGAGATCGGCCGGGCCCAGGCCGTGCAGGCGCAGGCCTGCGGCCTGGCGCCGACGGTCGACATGAACCCAGTGCTGCTCAAGCCGACCACGGATCAGGGAGCCCAGGTCATCATCCACGGCCGGGCCATCGGCACGATGAACGCCTTGGATTATCACGCCTACAAACGGACAGCCCAGGCGGCAGTGCTCGCCTCGCACGCTCGTCTGGCCACGGCATATGACTGGGTGATCGTGGAAGGGGCCGGCAGTCCCGCGGAGATCAATCTGCGCGCCAACGACATCGCCAACATGGGCTTTGCCGAGGCCGTCGACTGCCCAGTCTTGCTGGTCGGCGACATCGACCGCGGCGGGGTGTTCGCCCAATTGGTTGGCACCCTGGCCTTGCTCTCGGCCAGTGAGCGGGCGCGTATTCAAGGCTTGATCATCAACCGCTTTCGCGGCGATATCGCCTTGCTCGAGCCTGGCCTGGAGTGGCTGACCCGGGAAACCGGCAAACCGGTGCTCGGCGTGTTGCCCTATTTGCAGAATTGGCATTTGGCTGCCGAGGATGCTGTGGCCACGGCCCAACCAGTGCCTGCGGCAAATGCCCTGCGGGTGGTCGTGCCGGTCTTGCCGCGGATCAGCAATCACACCGATTTCGATCCCCTGCGCCTGCATCCTCACGTCGATTTGCGCTATGTGGGCGCCCATGAAACCCCGCCCCCAGCGGATTGGGTGATCCTCCCGGGCTCGAAAGCGGCACGATCCGATCTCGCCTGGCTGCGCGAGGCAGGCTGGGAGGCGTATCTGCAGCGTCATCTGCGCTATGGCGGCAAGCTCACCGGGATCTGCGCAGGCCTGCAAATGCTGGGCGAGTGCATCGCCGACCCATTCGGCTTGGAAGGTGAGCCCGGCAGCAGTCCCGGTTTCGGCCTGCTGGCCCTGACCACAACCCTCGCGCCGGCCAAAACCCTGGCCAACGTCAGCGGCCGGCTGGTGCTCGACGACGCCCCGGTGACCGGCTATGAGATCCATGCCGGCGTCACCCAGGGCCCGGCTTTGCAGCGCCCGGCCATGCATCTAGCGACCGCAGCCGGTCTCCGTCCCCATGGCGCTTGCTCCGAGGATGGCCAGATCCTCGGCACCTACCTGCATGGCCTGTTCGATAACCCGCAGGCCTGCAACGCCTTATTGCAATGGGCCGGACTCGGTACCGCCGCCGCGCCCGATTATCCCGCCTTACGCGAGACGGACATCGAGCGGCTCGCCGATGCGCTGGAAGCGCATCTGGATATGACGGGTCTGCTGCGCTCGGCCGGGGGATAGCAGGGTGATAAGCGCCATAAACACCATAAACACCAATAAGCTTCGCGACTGAACGGCAACTTAAACACACTATGCGGAAAATTTATCTTATCGGCATCGGTCCCGGCGGGCCGGAGTACTTGACCATGCAGGCCATCGACGCCATGCGTTCGAGTCAAGTATTTTTCCTGCTGGAAAAATCAGGCCAGGGCAAGGAGGCGCTGATCGCCGCGCGGCAGACGATCCTGGACCGTTATCTCGAGCCGGACAGCTATCGGCTGGTCACTGCACCCAATCCCCAACGCACCACCGATACCGGCGACTATCAAGCGGAGGTCGCGGATTGGCAGGCGCGCAAACAGGCCTTGATCGCCGAACTGATCGACTACGAGCTGGGCGAGCAAGAGTGCGGCGCTTTTTTGTTATGGGGCGATCCGGCCCTGTACGATAGCACCATTACCCTTATGCATAATCTGGCTGCGCGGGGGGAGCCCGCCTTCGAGTTCGAGGTGATTCCCGGCATTACTTCGGTGCAGCTGCTCACCGCCCGGCACAAGCTGCCGCTCAACCGCGTCGGTGAGTCGATCACGCTCACCACGGCTCGGCAAATCCGCTGTGCCCCGGCCGACACCATTCATAATGCCGTGGTTATGCTCGATAGCCAGGGGGAACTGACGCATCTGGCCGGGCAGCAGCTGGATATCTATTGGGGCGGCTACCTCGGCCTGCCGGATGAGACCTTACTGGCCGGCCCGCTCGATGAGGTGCGGGAGGAACTGGAGCAACTGCGGGTCCGGCTGAAGACCGAAAACGGCTGGCTGATGGATACGTATTTGCTGCGGCGGCGGACGTCGGAGTAATGCTGGTGTTACCGCTCCGGGGTGCCGGCCTCGCGATACCGCCGGGGAAAGCTGGCATCATAGAGCTTGGAGGGTTTGATCGTCTCCCATTGCCGGGCCCCGAGGGCCGGACTCACGAGGATCATCGCCTGGCGGTCCAAGCCCGCGGCCCGACATTGGTCGGCAATATCGCCCAAGGTTCCGCGTACAATGCGTTCCTGATCCGGCCAGGTCGCGCGCTGCACCACCACGACCGGGGCCTGTTCAACCCAGCCCGCTTGGCGCAGCGTCGCAATCACCCGCTCGATATGCTCGATGGACAAGAACAGGCACAGGCTGCAGCCATGCCGGGCTAGATCCAGCAGGGATTCGCCCGGCGGCATGGGGGTGCGCCCGGCAAGGCGGGTGAAAATAACGGTTTGCGTGACTTCCGGCAGGGTCAGGGTTTCGCCGGCCGTCGCCGCTGCGGCCATGGCCGAGGAGATGCCCGGCACGATGCCGATGGGAATACCGGCATGATCCAGCGGCTGAGCCAGTTCCGCCAGGGCGCCATACAAGCTCGGATCGCCCGTTTGCAGGCGTACTACGGTCACATGCCGATGTGCCCGCTCGATCAGCCAGGTCGTGACCTGCGCGAGGTCCATGGCTTTGGAGTCGGCGATCTCACAGCCGTCGGCGGTCCACTGCAGCGCCGCCTCGGCGACTAGCGAGCCCGCATAGAGCACAGCGCCGGCCTCGGCGAGCAGGCGGGTGCCGCGCACGGTGATCAGATCAGCGGCGCCGGGACCGGCACCGACGAACCAGACGGTGCCGGGTTGAGTCGGGGAATCAGACACAATAATAAATTGGCATGCGAACAAGGATTTATGATAAGGGCTAGTTCGTCCACTCTAACAACTTTCCTGGCAGGAGCAAAGTGCTTGATTGTCAACCATCGCCCATGAGCCTTAAGTACCATGAACCTTAAGTACGATGTACTGATCGTTGGCGGCGGTTGCGCGGGATTATGCGCTGCCATCAATGCGCGCTCAGCCGGTGCCTTGGTGTTGCTGGTGGAGCGTGGGCCTCGTGCCCTGCGGGGGGGCAATTTGCGGCATGCGCGCAATTTCCGCTGGCCTCACTCAAGTCCGTCGGTGTTTTCACCAGATACTTACACCGAAGCCGAATTCTTAACCGAGCTGGAACGAACTAGCCAGGGCCGCCACGAGAAGACATTGATGCAATTGTTGATCCGGGAAAGTGCTGCCAGTGTTACCTGGCTCACGGCACAGGGAGTCAAATTGCAGATGACGACCCAGGATGGACCTCTGCCCTGGTCCCGCCGGACGGCCTTTTTGCTTGGCGGTGGCACGGCCTGCGTACAAGCCCTTTATCGGCAGGCGCGGGCCATGGGTGTAGTCATTAAGTATGAAAGCGAAGTAAAGCAGCTAGCGGTGGTAACATCTCGCTTGATTACTGCTGAACTGGCATGTGCAGACGGGCGCGAGTATTGCCAAGCAAAGGCGGCAGTGATTGCGACGGGCGGTTTTCAAGCTAATACTGCTTGGCTACGGCAAAATTTCGGTGAAGCCGCCTCGGCTTTTCTTAACCGGGGCACACCGTATAACGACGGCCAGCTGCTGCTCCAACTGCAGACAGGTGGCGCCGTCATGGCAGGCGATCCGTGTCAGGCCCATCTGGTGGCGGTCGATGGCCGTTCGCAGGCCCATGATGGCGGTATTGTTACCCGGATTCGCGGCATGCCGGAAGGGCTGGTAGTGAATCAGCATGGCCACCGGTTTTATGATGAGGGCGAGGTCACCGATTCGGGTCGCTATTCCGCGTGGGGGCGGTTGATCGCTGCTCAACCCGGCCATAGGGCGATTCTGATCTTGGATGCAGCAGGGTTGCAGCGGATTCCGGCTACCTTGTATCCGCCCCTGCAAGGTCAAGATGTGCCAACACTCGCCATGCAGCTAGATTTACCTGCGACGACATTACAAACAACATTAGCGCAGTATCATGACGCGCTTATTCCGGGTTCCCCGGCGGCTGCGCACACTTGGCATACACAAGGGCTGATGCCTCCTAAATCGCGATACGCCATGCCTTTGCATAAGCCACCCTTTGCTGCCTATCCAATCCAACCAGGCATTACCATGACGTATTACGGCCTGGCTGTGGATTGCAACATGCGTGTGCAACACAATGAAAACGGAGTTTATGCTAATTTGTTCGCGGCAGGTACGAGTATGGCACCAGCCATTTGGCAGCGAGGCTATTTGGCGGGGCTAGGGATGACACAAGCGGTCGTAACGGGGCGCTTGGCGGGTTCGGCGGCTGCGGCTTGTTAGGTTCGCCGATGAATTCGCCCTACAACAACCTTGAAGAGACACATAAAGAGCAATCAACAGCCAAGATGAATTGCTCGGAATCGCCCTTGTCGGATGCGCTGTCCGAAGCGCGTCGTATCATGCATATCTGTAATATCTGCGGTTATTGCAATGGCTTCTGCGATGTTTTCGAGCGGGCAAGTCGGCGGCCAGCATTAACGGCAACCGATTTACATTACCTGGCTAACCTTTGTCATCACTGCCGCAATTGCTATTACGCCTGTCAATATGCGCCACCGCATGCCTTAGCCGTGAATGTTCCGCGAACATTGGCCGAGGTCCGGCAGCAGACTTACCGAGAATACGCTTGGCCGCAGGGATTGGGTCAGCTGTTTGGGCGCAATGGCCGAATAGTCGGCTGGCTTGGCCTGCTGAGTGTCCTGGTCAGTGTAGGGGCGGGGCTTACCGTCATTCCCGGCAACGTATTGTTTGCCGTGCATCAAGGACCGGGCGCATTTTATGCCATTATCCCGTGGCACATCATGGTCATGATAGCGGGTCTGCCGCTCGTTTGGAGTACGCTTGCCGTGGGTATCGGTTTGGCTCGTTTCGCCCGCGCAATTCGTCGCGACGAACGAATGCCGACGCCATCGATCTGGCAGATTTTGGGGCAAACACTCAAAGACAGTTTGAGCCTGCGTAATCTAAAAGGTGCAGGTCATGGCTGTAACGACCGCGATGATCGTTATTCTCATCTGCGTCGCCGGCTGCACCATGCGCTGTTTTATGGGATATTGGCCTGTCTGGCCGCGACCCTGACTGCGACCGCATATCACCATATCTTGCACCGCTTAGCACCTTACCCAATCCTTAGCCTGCCTGTACTGCTAGGTACCCTCGGCGGCGTGGCGATGCTCGCGGGCAGCGCAGGTCTGGCATGGCTTCAGCGCCACGCTGATTCGGTACCCGCGGCAACAATTGCCCGCTCGGGCGAACGTACTGTTGGGTGGCTGCTGATGGCGTTGGCCGGCAGTGGTCTGGCACTCATGCTTTTGCGCGAGACCCCGGCTATGGGCTTGCTATTGGTTATGCACCTTGGCTTGGCAGCGACTAGCTTGTTCCTGTTGCCCTACGGCAAGCTGGCCCACGGACCTTATCGCATGGCAGCTCTATGGCAGGCAGCGCGTGAGCGCCCGGGCTGATACGCCTGACATTATCTATACTGAACAAAGTTCTCATGGCCTATTCCATAACGAAGCATCGATCACCCACCCTGCTCATTCTCGGCGGCACCCGCGAAGGCCTGCAGTTAGCCCAAACCTTGACGGCCCGCACTGATTGGCAGGTAATCAGCTCGCTGGCCGGCCGCTTACAGCAACCGCGACAGCCACCGGGTGTCGTCCGAGTCGGGGGATTCGGCGGTGTCGCCGGGCTTATCGCTTACTTGCAGCAAACCGCCATCGATACCGTGATCGACGCCACTCATCCCTTCGCCAGCACGATGGCCTGGAATGCCGCCCGGGCCTGCGAGCACCTCAATATGCCTTTGTTGCGATTGGAGCGCCCCGCATGGGAGCCGCAGCCGGCAGACCGCTGGACGATGGTTGCCGATTGGCAAGAAGCCGTTGCCAGGATGCGCCAGCACACCCAACGTGCCCTGTTGGCGCTGGGCCGCCAGGAATTGGCCCCGTTTGCCGAATTGGACCGGGTTAGGTTGGTGATTCGTTCAGTCGACGCCCCCGACCCCATGCCGCCCTTTGCTGACGCCCAGATCATACTGGCGCGCGGCCCCTTTGAATTGGCCTCGGAGCGGGCTCTGCTGACCCAGCACGGCATCGACACCATTGTCTGCAAAAACAGCGGCGGCCAAGCCACAGACGCCAAGTTGACTGCCGCCCGCGAACTCGGGATCCGCGTCATTATGCGCCGCCGTCCGGCGCGTCCCGAGACGGTAGTGGTAAATACAGTCGAGGCGGCATGGGCGTGGTTGGCAAACGAACCCTACTAGCGACTATTCACCAGCTGTATACCAGCGTGGCGTATACACCCAAGTTTTCCCCTCAACACTCTGAAACTGCCGGGTCATCGTTGAGCCAATGATGACGACGGTTCGCATATCAACCTGCTCGCTCCGGACCTCACCTAATGGCAACACAGTCAGCGCTGCTGCCGGACGGCCGATATCTCGGCCGAGCATTACCGGTGTCGCAGCTGACCGGTACTCACGCACTAGCCTTAAGGCTTCGTCGAGTTGCCAGGGGCGGGCTTTGGATTTGGGATTATACAAGGCGATCACCAAATCAATGGCCGCCGTCTGCACCAGACGCTCGCGGATAACCGACCACGGCTTGAGGTTATCCGACAGTGACAGGACGCAGTAATCATGACCGAGCGGTGCACCGGCCATGGCTGCGCAAGCATGGGCTGCGGATAGGCCGGGTAGAATGGTTAATTCGACCGCCTGCCAGGCCGGTTCCTCGGTTTGTGCCAGCGCTTCCAGGACGGCGGTGGCCATGCCGAAGACTCCAGGATCTCCTGACGATACCACCACTACGCGCCGCCCGGCGGCGGCCTGACTCAGGGCGAACCGCGCACGCTCCAACTCAACCCGATTAGCCGAGGCGTGGACGGTCTGATCATCTCGGAACGGACCAGCAAGCTCGACGTAGGTATGATAGCCGACAATGTCCTGCGCCTGCTCCAGAGCGGACTGGACGGCCGGAGTCCGCTGGCCTGGATCGCCGGGCCCCATGCCAACGACAGTTAGATGACCACCCATCAGGCCGTCTCCCGCCACCGCTTCCCGGGAATCAAGATCATGGAAAAATAGGGGACTGCGGTTGGATCAACCGTTGCCAGGGGCAGCCGGCGCTCCTCGGCCATGCTCGCCCGCTCAATATACAGAGCACGGTCCTGTAAGCCCAGTTCACCGATTACCTGGCGGACCTTTTTGAAATGGGTCCCAAGTTTCATGACAGCCGCCGCATCCGCATCGGCGAGCTGGCGTTTCAGTTCGGCTCCAGGCATCACCCCAGAGAGCACTTTCAGGGTTTGGTTACGATAGACTAGTGGGGTTCCTAAGGCCGAGGCACAGGTGACCATTGCACAAACGCCAGGGACTACTTCTGTTGGATAGCGATGGCTCAAACGATCATGGAGATACATGAACGAGCCATAGAAAAAAGGATCGCCCTCGCACAGCGCCGCCACATCCTGGCCGGCATCCAGATACATGGCGATTTGCGCGGCCATTTCATTGTAAAACGCCTGCATGGTCTGATCATAGCTGAAGGGTTGAGGTAAACGCTCGGTTGTGACCGGATAGATCATGGGCATGAGTACGTGATTTGGTCGCAAATAGCCTTCGATGGTACTGAAAGCATTGCCTTTTTTGTTTTTAGCGGCATAGTAGGCAACGACTTCGGCTTCCTCAAGCAATCGTAATGCTTTGACAGTAATCAGCTCGGGATCGCCCGGGCCAACTCCCAGCCCTAGCAAACGCCCTGTTCGTGGTTTTTCACTCATACCGGCTCCCGCCCGAGCGCATTGATGGCGGCCGCGGTCATGGCGCTGCCGCCGCGCCGGCCAGGCAGCGTTAGAAACGGGACCCCCCGGGGGTTGGCCGCCAATTCGGCCTTGGCTTCCGCGGCGCCGACGAAGCCCACCGGCAGACCCAGGATCAGCGCCGGGCGCGGGGCGCCGGCGTCCAACAGCTCCAGCAGGCGGAACAGCGCCGTTGGGGCGTTGCCAATAGCAACCACGGCACCTTCGAGGTGGGGCTGCCACAAATCCACGGCGGCGGCGGTCCGCGTGGTTTGCCTCTCACGGGCTAGAGCGGGTAGGTTGGGATCGTCCAGGGCGCAGACAATTTCATTGTGCGCGGGTAAACGGCCGCGGGTAATGCCATGGGCGACCATGCGGGCATCGCAGAGAATGGCCGCGCCGGTGGCCAGTGCTGCCCGGCCGGCGGTTCCCGCAGCTGGCGAAAAAGCCAACTCGGCAGCGATATCCGGCATGCCGCACGCGTGGATCATACGCACCACGACCGGCTCTAAATCGGCAGGAATGTGCGCCAGCTCGGCCTCGGCACGAATGATGGCAAATGATTCACGGTAGATGGCATGGGCATCGCGAAGATAATCGGGCATTGCGTCTTGGTTCCGGGTTCATGACAATTGACGCATGACCTTACCACAATTGCCTTCAGACCCGCCCGCCGTGCAACCGAGTCATGCGCCGCCGATCGCTCCCTGGCTGACGCTGGTCGGCATCGGCGAGGATGGCCTAGCCGGCTTGGGCGAGACGGCCCGGGAAGCCGTATTAACGGCGCCTACGCTGTTTGGCGGGGCGCGGCATCTCGCCTTGATACCGCCTGTCGAAGGGCAGGCGCGGCACGCGTGGCCGAGTCCCTTTGCCGCGGCCTTAGAGCAGCTCATGGCCCGGCGCGGCAGCCCGGTATGTGTGCTGGCAAGCGGTGACCCGCTCTGGCATGGCGTCGGCAGCAGCCTGGCAGCCCGGCTGGAGCGTCAGGAGCTGCGTATTTTGCCGGCCCCCTCGAGCTTTTCCTTGGCGGCTGCGCGGCTTGGCTGGGCGCTGCAGGATACGACCTGTTTGGCCCTGCATCATCAGCCCGTCGCGGTTTTACGCCGGTATTTGGCCCCGGGAGTGCGTTTACTGGCCCTGGCGCGTGACGGCGAAACCCCTGCCCATGCGGCAGCGCTGCTTACCGCTGCGGGTTATGGCCAGAGCCTGGTGACGGTGCTGGCGTATCTCGGCGGCGCACGTGAAGCCGTGCATACGCATCAGGCTGCGGCGTGGCCGCCTGAGGCCTGCGCCAAACTCAGCGTCATCGCGATCGAATGCATCGCCGCACCCACGGCCCCCCGCTATTCACGGTATGCGGGCCTGCCGGATACGGCCTTTTGTCATGACGGTCAGCTGACCAAACAGGATGTCCGCGCGGCTACCCTGGCACGCCTGGCGCCGCAGCCAGGCGAGCGGCTCTGGGACATCGGCGCCGGCTGCGGCAGCATCGGCATCGAATGGCTGCGCGCGCATCCGCGCTGCGAGGCGATTGCCATCGAACAGCACGCGTCGCGGCGGGTATTGATCGACACCAATCGCCATAATCTCGGCGTGCCCAGCCTGCAAATCGTGGCCGGTGTTGCCCCGGCCGCCCTGGCCGAGCTGCCCGCCCCCGATGCCATTTTCATCGGCGGGGGACTGACCGCTTCAAATTTGCTGACCATTTGCTGGCCAGCGCTTCGCGCCGGCGGCCGGTTGGTCGCCAATGCCGTCACCCTGCAAGGGGAGTGTTTGCTGTTTCAGTGGCAGCAGCAGTACGGCGGCGAGCTGACGCGCCTGGCGGTGAGTCATGCCGCCTCGCTTGGTCAGTTCGACGGTTGGCAGGCTTCGCGGCCGGTGACTTTGTGGCACGTTGTTAAGCCAGCGTAGGATGGGTAGAGCGGCCATTTAATGACTTGCGGATTCTACCGATGGTCATCGGCCGCGAAACCCATCGCCACCGATGCTGACTGTGGACTCATGATGGGTTTCGCTTCGCTCTACCCATCCTACGTTTACTACGTTTACTTATTTTTCTAGACCTTTCTTGGCTCGACTCCTTCGCCCGTTTGCGCCAGGACACGTCTGTGCGTGCAACGATTGATTTCTATAACGGTACGCGTTATAATATGACCCATGATACAGTCGTTCCAAGACCAGGGTACAGAGGACATATTCAACGGCTTTTCTTCAGGATCTGCTAGAAAGTGTTGCCCTCAGACCATATGGTCAATCGCCCGCAGGAAACTGGATCAGATCAACCGAGTAAGCGACGTCATGGATCTCAACGTGCCGCCGGGCAATCGTTTGGAGCGTCTGAAAGGTGATCGAGCGAATCAGTATAGCATCCGGATCAATCAACAATACCGGATCTGTTTTGTCTGGGAGGAAGGTCATGCCTACGAAGTCGAAATCACCGATTACCATTAAGCATCATTCTGGCCGTCGACTCCCTACAAACCGGCCACCCACTCATCCAGGCGAAATGATTCTGGAGGAGTTTTTGAAGCCACTCAATATGACGCAGACCGAGCTTGCGTGCCGTCTTGATGTGTCCTATCCACGGCTGAATGAAATCGTCAAAGGGCGGAGATCTGTCACGCCGAATACTGCTTTGCGTTTGGCTCGCGTGTTGGGTATGTCGCCTGACTTTTGGCTGGGTTTGCAGCAGGACTGGGATCTTTGGCATGCGATGAACAGTCCCGCAGCAGAGGAGATCTTGCGCCTTGAGCCGGTAGTAAGCCAGGAGCCAGCGTAGGATGGGTAGAGCGCAGCGAAACCCATCATGGG